>CP048747.1:0-321148 GCA_011752475.1 Buchnera aphidicola (Microlophium carnosum) | reverse complement strand
ATTTTAAATAAATTCCTTTAGCAGATATAACAGTATAACAAGGAATAGGATCAATCATAGAAGCGTAAGGATGCCAAATATGTTTTTGATCAAAAAATGTATCAGATTGACTCATTATTTTTTATATATAAAATATTAGATAATTAAGTATAAACGTTTACTAAATAAAAATCATAATTTTTTTGGAGATAATATGAAAAAAAAA
Organism: Buchnera aphidicola (Microlophium carnosum); assembly: GCA_011752475.1. Taxonomy (NCBI): domain Bacteria; kingdom Pseudomonadati; phylum Pseudomonadota; class Gammaproteobacteria; order Enterobacterales; family Erwiniaceae; genus Buchnera; species Buchnera aphidicola. Next base: position 320,943 of record CP048747.1, on the reverse strand, counting down.
TGGACTCTAGAAAAAACAAATATACTTTTTAAAAAACCATTTCTTGATCTTATGTTTCAAGCTCAAAAAGAACATAGAAAATACTTTAATCCTAATACAATACAAATAAGCACATTACTTTCAATAAAAACAGGTTCTTGTCCAGAGGATTGTAAATATTGCCCACAAAGTGCTAGATATAAAACAGGTTTAAAAAAAGAACCATTGTTAGAAATAGAACAAATTCTTAGTGCTGCAAAAAAAGCTAAATCGTTAGGTTCTAGTCGGTTTTGTATGGGTGCTGCATGGAAAAATCCAAAAGAAAGAGATATGCCTTATTTAGAAAAAATTATTAAAGAAATAAAAAAAATGGGAATGGAAACTTGTATGACTTTAGGTACTTTGAATAATTCGCAAGCAAAAAAATTAGCAAATGCAGGTTTAGATTTTTATAATCATAATTTGGACACATCTGAAAATTTTTACAAAAATATTGTTACTACTCGAACATATCAAGAACGAATAAATACATTACACATAGTTCGCAATTCTGGAATGAAGATTTGTTCTGGAGGTATTATAGGTTTAGGAGAAAAAATAAAAGATCGTATTGAATTATTAATGGAATTGTCTAACTTATCTGTTCAGCCAGAAAGCGTTCCTATTAATATGTTAGTTAAAATTCCAGGGACACCAATGTCAGATAATGAAGATGTAGAATCGTTTGATTTTATTCGTGTTATTGCCGCAGCTCGTATTATGATGCCAAAATCTTATATTAGACTGTCTGCTGGACGTAAAAATATGAATGATCAAACTCAGGCAATGTGTTTTATGGCTGGAGTTAATTCTATTTTTTATGGTTGCAAATTACTTACTGCAAATAATCCAGAAGAAAAACATGACTTAGAATTATTTAAAAAATTAAATTTACATCCTGAATATAAAAAACAACCTATATTAAAAGAAAATAAATACGATACTATAATACAGTCATTAAAAATTAACAAAGATCAATACTATAATGCAGATACATTGTAATGTGTAATGTAGAAAAATTATTTTTTAATTGTTAAACGTTAATAAATATTTTCTATTATAAAAATATTTTATCTTTAAATAAAATATTAGACAATTATTCTAAATAAGAATAATTTTATTTTTGATTTTTGGAGTAACTCAATATTATAGTTATGCGTTATTTTATTAAATACGTATAATGATTTATATCGAGTTACTTAATTAGGAAATATATTCATACTATTTTAAACAATTTTTAGTATTCAATTAAAATTAATTACATAAAAATATTTTTACTAAAATTAATTATTATATTAAGAGAATATATTACTTTAATTATACATCGACTATATTAATAAGATTAATTATGATTAAAAAATTTTTTATTACCGGAACTGATACAAATGTAGGGAAAACGATTGCAAGCAGTATTTTATTAAAAAAAGCTACTGCTGCTGGATATAAAACAGCAGGATATAAACCCATATCTTCTGGATATCAAAAAAAATCATATAATTTTTTAAATAATGATGCAAATATTCTTAAAAAAAACAGTTCAATAATATTAAGTGATAAAGAAGTGAATCCAATTTCATTTGTTGAAAATGCTCCTCCTCATATCCTCAGTCAATTACAACAAAAAAATATTACGAAAAAAGCATTATCTTTAGGTTTAAGTAATATTTTAAATAAAAGTAATTGGATTTTAGTCGAAGGTGCTGGTGGATGGTATACACCATTATCTTATAAAGATACCTTTTCCAGTTGGGTCAAAAAAGAAAAATTGACTGTTATCATTATTGTTGCTATTAAATTAGGATGCATTAATCATGCAATTTTAACAGAAAAAGCTATTATTTCAGAAAAAATAAAATGTGGAGGTTGGATTGCTAATAACATTTATCCAAAAGATAAATATAATGTATATTATATCCAAACTTTGTTAAGTTATATTAAATCTCCATTTTTAGGTGAAATTCCATATTTAAATAATAAAAATAAAATAAATTTTAAAAAAATAGAGATAATATTACCTTAATAAAAAATTTAAAATATATTTTTTTAAAAGTGTTGTTTTTATAATTATTAATATAATTATTAACAAAGATGGATATATTTAATATCATTTAATTAAATATAAACAGGATATTTTAAACAAATTTCTAATACTTTCTTTTTAATCATAACAATGTTATTATGATCATGAACATCATCTAAAATACTAGCTATCCAACTTGATACTTCAGAAACTTCATTTTCTTTAAATCCTCTTCTGGTAACAGCAGGTGTCCCAATGCGTATTCCTGAAGTAATAAAGGGATTTTTTAAATCATCAGGTATAGTATTTTTATTTACAGTTATATTGGCTTTACTTAAGGCAATATCAGCATCTTTCCCCGTAAGTTTTTTATTAGTTAAGTTAATTAGAAATAAATGATTACAAGTTTTCCCAGAAATTATCTGATATCCTTTTTCTAAAAAATTTTGAACCATAGTTTTAGAATTTTTTACTATTTGTTTTTGATATTCTTTAAATTTAGGTTCTAAAGCTTCTTTAAAAGCAATAGCTTTTGCAGCAATGATATGCATAAGCGGACCTCCTTGTGTGCCAGGGAAAACTGATAAATTTAATTTCTTATACAAAAAATCACTTCCATTTTTAGCAAGAATCAGCCCACCTCTAGGTCCTGCTAATGTTTTATGAGTAGTGCTTGTAACAACATGTGCGTAATTGATTGGACTAGGATAAATTTTAGCTGCTATTAAACCAGCAATATGAGCTATATCAACAACAAAATAAGCATTAACTTGATCTGCAATCATACGCATTTTTTTCCAATTACAAACACCAGAATATGCCGAAAAACCACCAATAATCATTTTTGGTTTATATTTATCAGTTAATTTAAATAGTTCTTCATAATTAATCTCACCACTTTCATCTACTCCATACGGAATAACGTTATACATTTTACCCGAGAAATTTACTGAAGATCCATGACTTAAATGACCTCCATGTGATAATTTCATGCCTAATATCGTATCGCCAGGTTTTAACAGTGCTGTATAAACAGAAAAATTAGCTTGAGAACCAGAATGAGGTTGAACGTTAGCATAGTCAGCATCAAATAATTTTTTTGCTCGATTAATTGCTAATTCTTCTATTATATCTACATATTTGCAACCACCATAATAGCGTTTTCCAGGATAACCTTCTGCATATTTATTAGTTAATTGTGAACCTTGTGCACTCATAATATAACGACTAGTATAATTTTCTGATGCAATTAATTCTATATGATTTTCTTGTCTTTTTCTTTCTTCTTCCATTGCAAACCATATTTCTGGATCATATTTTGAAAAATCTATTTTATTATTTAACATTTTTTACCTAAAGATTAAATTTTACAACAAATAAAAAATAATTTAAAAAATTACATATATTGAAAAATTTTTTGAATTTTTATCATTAATTCATATTTTGAAAGATAATATTCTTTTTCTTTTTTTAAATCTTTGACTGAAAAAAATTCTCTTTTAATTTCATTATCACCTATTAAAATCATAACATTTGCTGAAGATTTTATAGCATTTTTTATTTTTTTTGTAAGGTTTTGATTTAAAAAATTAATAAATATTTTTAATTTTGGATATGAATCTCGTATTTCTTCAGATAAATGTATAGCATGAAATTTGTTGTTTTCTCCTATAAAAATAATATAAATATTAATATCTTCTACTGTTTCAGAGAAAATTTTTACTGATTTTGTTAATAAAACTAAACGTTCTATTCCTATTGCAAATCCTATAGCAGATGTTTTTTTACCGCCCATTTCTTGTACTAAAGAATCATATCGACCACCTGCACAAATAGTATTTTGTGAACCTAATTTATTACTTTTCCATTCAAAAACAGTGCTATTATAATAATCTAATCCTCTTACTAGATTTGGATTCAAGTTATATTTAATTCCGTGAGAACTCATCATATTACATAAACTGTTAAAATGATTACTTGAAGGTATATCGATATATTCACTTAGTAACGGCGCTTCTTTTAATATTTTTTGTATATCTGGATTTTTAGAGTCTAAAATACGTAAAGGATTAGTATATAATCGTCTTTTAGAATCTTTATCCAATAAATGTTCATATTTTTTAAGAAAATCAACTAATTTTTTTTTGTATTGAAAACGAGCTGTTTTCGAACCAATTGAATTAACTTCTAATGTGATATATGAATCAATACCAATTCTTTTCCATAAACGATTGGTTAAAATGATAATTTCTAGGTCTATATCTTCTGTGTCTGATCCGAATACTTCTGCACCTAACTGATGGAATTGACGATATCTTCCTTTTTGGGGTCTTTCATATCTAAACATCGGACCTAAATACCAAAATTTATTATTTTTATTATGTAATAAATGATTTTGTATTATAGCTCGTACACAACCTACAGTACCTTCTGGACGTAAAGTTAAACTATTACCTTTTCGATCTTCAAAAGAATACATTTCTTTTTCTACCACATCAGTAATACTACCAATGGTTCTTTTAAAAATTTCAGTTTTTTCTAATATAGGCAATCTGATTTCTAAATAACAATAACTAGTTAGAACTTCTTTTAATATAACTTCTATATAACTCCATATTTTTAATTCTTTTGGAAGATAATCATGCATTCCTCTAATTGATTTAATTTCTTTTTTCACTATTATCTCTTATGTTAAATATAAATTAATTAAAGTATAGCGTTAAATATTATCTTTTTTAAAACTATTTAATTGTTTTATTTTTTTTATTTTTTTTCGAATTTTAATTTCCATTTTTTCAATTATTTCTTCATTGCTTATTTTTTTTTGTTGTCGTATTCCATCCTCATACAATGAACTTTTTTTATAACTTCCTGTTAATCCTAGTGTTGCTGTTTTAGCTTCTCCTATTCCATTAACAATACAACCAATAATTGATACGTCCATAGGAGTTGAAATGTCTTCTAATTTCTTTTCTAATTGATTAACTGTTTTAATTACATCAAATTCTTGTCTAGAACAAGTAGGACAAGCAATAAAATTAATTCCTCTTGATCTTAAACCTAATACTTGTAGAATATCATAACCTACTTTTACTTCTTCAATAGGATTCGCAGCTAATGAGATTCGCATTGTATCTCCAATACCTTCTAATAATAATAAAGAAATACCTATAGCAGATTTTACTGTACCATTTCTTAGTCCACCCGCTTCTGTTATTCCAATATGTAAAGGTTGTGTAATTTTTTTACTTAATAGCCGATATGATTCAATTGCTAAAAATACATCAGATGCTTTAACACTAACTTTAAATTGATTAAAATTTAAAGTATCAAAATATTCTATATGTCTCATAGCCGATTCTACTAAAGCTTCTGGACTAGGAGTTTTATATTTTTTTAATATATCTTTTTCTAAAGATCCCGCATTTACACCAATACGAATTGGAATATTTTTATCCTTTGCATAAGTAATTATTTCTGATATTCTCTTTTTATTTCCAATGTTTCCAGGATTAATTCTTAAACAATCTGCTCCATATTCTATAGCTTTTAAAGCTAATCTATAATCAAAATGTATATCTGCAATTAATGGAATTTTTACCTGTTTTTTAATTTCTTTAAATGATTCCGCAGCTTTTAAGGTGGGTATAGAAATACGAACAATATCTACCCCTACTTTTTTTAATTCTAAAATTTGATTAATAGTTTCTAAAGTATTGGTGGTACGAGTATTAGTCATTGATTGAACTGAAATAGGAGCATTATTTCCAATAGGTATTGCACCAACGTAAATACGATCTGATTTTCTTCTATTAATTATTTTGTATTTATTCATATTTTTTATATATAATGAAAAGATAATATATTAAATTATTTTTTAAGACGATTTATTATACTGCCAGTTAATTGCCCACATGCAGCATTAATATCTTGTCCTCTATTTTTTCTAATGATTGTAGTAAATCCTTTTTTCCGTAGAATATTGGCAAAAATATTAATCCGATTAAGACTACTACAAAAAAAAGATGATCCTGAAAAAGAATTCCAGGGAATTAAATTAATTTTACTTGGTATGTGACTTAATAAATTTGCTAACTGTTGAGCATTTTCGTTTGAATCATTAATTCTGTCTAGCATAACATATTCTATTGTTACTCCACCTCTATTAGCATTTGAATATTTAAGATAATTTAATGTAGAATCTAAAACAGAAGCAATATTATATTTTCTATTAATTGGCATAATAAGATTTCTAATAGAATCATTTGGAGCATGCAAAGAAATTGCTAAAGAAACATCGATCATATTTCTTAATTTATCTAATGCCGGAACTATTCCTGAGGTAGATAAAGTGATACGTCGTTTCGGTAAACTAAAACCATGCTCATCCAGAATTATTTTTAATGCAGATACGACATTATTTAAATTTAATAAAGGTTCACCCATACCCATAAAAACTATATTAGTAATGCGGTTTGTAATATTTTTTTCTTTTAATATTTTATTTGCTTGCCAAATTTGAGAGATAATTTCAGAAACTTTCAAATTTCCTTGGAAACCTCCCTTACCCGTAGCACAAAAATGACATTGTAAAGAGCATCCTATTTGCGAAGAAACACAAAGAGTAGAACGTTTTTTTTCTGGTATATAAACTGTCTCAATTTTTTGTGTATTAATAGATGTGATCCACTTTATTGTGCCATCATGAGAAATTTTTTCTTCTGTAAATTCTGATGCAAATATATAGGATTTTTCGTATAATTGCTTTCTTATTTTTACACTAACATTCAACATTTTATTAAAATCGTTACAGTAGTGACTGTAAATCCAATTCATAATTTGTTCTGCACAAAAATTTTTTGCTCCTAAAGAAATAAGAAAATGTCTTAAATCTTGACGATGTAAACCTAATAAATTAATTTTGTCTTTTGAAATATTTGATATATTAATATTCTTATTCATCTAAAAACCTGAAATAAATTATTATACAATATTTTTTATTTAAAACTTTACCTTATAAGAAAAAAATAGCAATAATATATTATTATTTTTATGTATATTAATTATATTAATATTATATACTAATATAATAAACTCATTAATTTTGACACTATTGTTATATCTTAAAAAATATTATTACCTTCTAATAAAATTATCTTGAGATAAATATTAAAGTCTTTTAAATTATGATATTTTTTTGAAAAATTTTAAAAATCAGGAGATTTCTATGCATCCAATGTTAAACATTGCTATTCGTGCAGTACGAAAAGGAGGTGATATTATTATTCAAAATTATGATACACATAAATTTATCAAAGAAGATATAGAAAAAAACAAAATATTTGTAAAAAATATTTTGTATAAAACAAATAAAATAATTAGTGATATTATCTATAAATCTTATCCCCATCATATTATTCTCAAAAAAAATGAAAATATTCTTTTTAAACAAAATGAAAAAAATACTATTTGGGTTATTAATGAATTAGATGGAAAAAATAATTTTATTAAATATTTTCCATATTTTTGTCTTTCTATTGCTGTTGTCGTGAAGAGTAAAACTGAAATTTCTGTAATATACGATCCTATAAAAAATGATTTGTTTACAGCCGTAAAGGGACAGGGTTCACAATTAAACGGATACCGAACTAGATGCAGTAAAATTAATACTTTAAGTTATACGACAGTTGCGGTTAATTTGCCTAATAAACTTCATGATGAAACATCATCTTATTTTGAAATATACAAAAAATTAACTTTATGCGGAATTTCTTTTAGATGTACTGGTTCTACTGTACTCGATGCTGCTTATGTTGCAGCTGGAAAAATAGATTGCTTATTTGATTTTAATTTAGAACCTAATAATTTTGTAGCAAGTAAATTACAAGTTCGAGAAGCTGGTTGCTTAATTAGTAATTTTACAGGAGGACATGAATATAATAATAGTCATTCTGGAAATATAACTAGTAGTCCAAAATTTGTTAGATTAATTACTGAAAAAATACGTGCATGTTTTTTAATAAAGTAAAAAATCAGATTTTTTTAAAAATGTTTCATTGAGATGCTTTGATTGATTTTTTTATAAATATTACATAAATATTATTTACTAATCACACGCCATTTATTATTAATAAATATAGCTGACCAACCTGTAAACTTTCCTTCTTTTTTAGAAGCAATATAATGTTTTTTTGTTTTTCTATTAAAACAAACTATAGTCTTATTTCCATCGTTATCAATTATAGGACCACTAGATAAATAGTGTATTTTTTCTGGTAATAAATGTTGAAACTGAAACAGTTCTTCTACAAATGGAGATCTAGTTTCACGTGATTTAGGGAAAGTATTTGCAGCAAAAAAAATACCGGAAATCCCCTCTCGTAAAACAAACCATGCATTAGATTGTTTACATGGTAACTGCGGAAAAGAAATGGGTTCTAACTTTGGATCCGATATTTTTCCATTAGGTAAAATTTTTCTTGTATTTTTACACGTTTTATTTATACACATAAAAAATTTTCCAAACGGACCTGTTTTCAATATCATTTTACTATGACATTTTTCACATTGAATTGTTTCAGATAAATAAATAGGATTTTTAAATACTCCTTCTTCAAGTTTATAACCAACACAACTAGGATTATTAATGCAAATATGCAATTTTAATTTTTGATTAATAAAATAACTATCCATAGACATTTTGCATTTTTCACATCGATTAATTAATTGCAGAGGTGTTTGTTCTATATTTTCTTCTTTTATTTCATTAAAATAATTCAATGCAATGAGATCTATAGTTTGCTTACAACGATTTTTAGATATAGTATTATTATATCCTAAACAACTAAGAAAAACACCATTGATGGCGTTTTTTATTCCCATTTTATTACAACAAATTGAGCAATTAATTGAAGTTGGAACGACTTTACTGAATTCCATTCCTCCTTCTTCTGGACTTTTTTTGGCTTTTTCTAATTTTTCAGAAAAATTTTTAAAAAAAGAATCAAGTACATTTTTCCACTCAATTTCATTATTAGCTATTTTATCGAATTTTTTTTCCATATGTGCAGTAAAGTTGTAATCCATTAGATTGCTAAAACTTTTTTTTAGTCGAATGGTAAGAATTTCACCCATTTTTTCTGAATAAAACTTGTTTTTTTTAATTTTAACATATCCTCGATCTTGTATTTTTGATATTATTATAGAATAAGTAGAAGGTCTTCCAACACCCTTTTTTTCTAATTCGCGTACTAAAGATGCTTCACTAAAACGTGGTGGAGGTTTAGTAAATTTTTGACTAGTTACAATTTCATCTATTAGTAATAAACTTCCTACATTTAATAGAGGAAACTCAGAAATAATATTTTTCTCTTCTATTAAAATTTTGCTCCAACCATTAAACAGAATTATTCTTTCATTTTTTTTTAATTCAAACATATCAGCTACAACTGTTATAGTGATAGATTTATATTTAATCGATGTCATTTGAGAAGCTATAAATTGATTCCAAATTAATTCATATAATTTTTTAGCACTTACATCTAAATTATCTAACTGTATATTTTTTATTTCAATATCAGATGGTCGAATAGCTTCATGAGCTTCTTGAGAATGTTTTTGATTGGAAAATAAATTAGGTTCTTTAGGTAAATAATCACTACCATAGTAGTTTTTTATGTATGCTCGAGCTTTTTTTATTGCATGTTTACTCAAATAATTAGAATCAGTTCTCATATAAGTTATATAACCTTCCTCATATAATTTTTGTGCTAAAAACATTGTTTTTTTTACACTAAATCCTAAACGAAGACTAGCAGATTGTTGTAAAGTAGAAGTTATAAATGGAGCAGGAGCTTTTCTATAAAAATGTTTTTCTTCATAATTTTTAACAATGAACAATGATTGTTTCATTTTTTCTACTGCGAAATCTACCTCAGTTTTATTTATCGGATAAAATGTTTTATTATTATAATGTGTTACATTCATACTAATCTTTTTTTGATCTTTAGAAAAAAGTGACACATTTAATTTCCAATATTCTTCTGGAATAAAATTTTTTATAATATTTTCACGTTCTACGATTATACGAACTGCTACAGATTGAACTCGTCCTGCAGATAAACCCCTTGATATTTTTTTCCATAATAAAGGTGAAACCATATAACCTACAATGCGATCCATAAAACGACGTGCTTGTTGTGCATGTACTCGATTCATATTAATATGAACTACATTGTTAAAAGCTTTTTTTATTGAATATTTAGTAATTTCATTAAATACTACACGACTAAACTTAGAAGAATCTCCACCAATAACTTCTTTTAAATGCCAAGCTATTGCTTCTCCTTCTCGATCTAAATCTGTAGCAAGATATATATGATCTACTTGATTTGCAATAGTTCTCAATTCAGAAATAATTTTTTCTTTACCAGGTAAAATATAATATTCAGCTTTCCAATTTTGATAAGGATTAATTCCCATTTGATTTATGAGAATCGTTTTTTCATGATTTTTTAAAAAAATTTTTTTATTAGAAAACTCTTTATTTTTTTCTTTATTTTTTGATTTACTTGTTATTAAATCTCGTACATGTCCTATACTAGATTTTACTATGTATTTAGAACCTAAATATTGATTTATAGTTTTTGCTTTTGCTGGAGATTCAACTATAACAAGATATTTTTGCATGTTTTTTCCCAGTAAATCATATTTAATTATATGAATGTATATTCATAAAAAATTTATGATGGTAATATTAATTATATTGAAAATTTTTTACTTTTTTAAAACTAAAAATAATTTTTATAAAAAAACATTTTAAGTAAAATTTTACTAAAATTATGTGCTATAGAGGAAGTAAAACGTTCTAATATTTTTTTTCTGTACATATATTTTATACCTAATAAAGTATAGTCTTTCATTTTAGAAATTAAGACGTCATCACTGGTACTAATTTGATCTACTAATTTTTTTTCTAAAGCAGTTGTTCCAAACCAATGTTCTCCATTAGATACATTTTCAATATCTAAAGATGGTCTCATTTCTTTAATAAAATTTTTAAAAAGTTCATGTGTTGCATTTAATTCCTCACAAAATTTATTACGTGTTGATTGAGTATTGTTGCCAAACATAGTTAAAGTTCGTTTATAATCTCCTGCAGTATGAAGTTCAATATCTACATGACATTTTTTCAATAATTTATTAAAATTGGGAATTTGACCTACTACCCCAATTGAACCAATTATTGCAAATGGAGCTGAAACAATATAATCAGCAACACATGCCATCATGTACCCACCACTTGCTGCTATTTTATCCACAGATACAATTAAACGTATTCCCCTCTGACGTAATCTATTTAATTGAGAAGCTGCTAATCCGTATCCATGAATCACTCCTCCAGAACTTTCTAAACGTAATAAAACTTCATCATCTTTATTTGCTACCGACAGAATAGCAGATATCTCTTCTCTTAAACCAACTACTTCATTTGCATAAACATCTCCTTTAAAATCTAAAATGTATAATTTTTTCTTTTTATCCGTAAGATATTGATCTTTATTTTCTAATATTTTTTTTTTGTTTTCTTTATTTTTTTCTTTTTCTTTTGCAAACCATATCTTTTTTTCAAATTGTTGCATAGTAGATAATAATATTTTGGTTTTTATGTTTTTATAATGATCTTGAAATAAAGTAATTTTTATTTTATTTTTAGTATTTTTTTTTCTTTTTATTATTGTATAAAACAAAGTTAATATTATAATAAAAGTAATAATTTTTGCTAAAAAAAATTCATAATTTAGAAGTAAATTCACATAATAAACCTTTTTAAAGATATAGATAAAATATTTTTTTTAAAAAATATAGAATAAAAATTTTAGTGTTTTTTTAAGAAACTAACTTAAACAAGTTATCTACTAATATAGAATTTAATTCAGTCCAATGTCCTAATTTTAAATTTTTAGGTAACATAATATTTCCATATCGTACTCTAATCAGTCGACTAACTTGACATTTAACTGTTTTCCACATAGATCTTATTTCACGATTTTTCCCCTCACATAAAATACCTTTAAACCATTTGTTTTTTTTTAAATGTGTATTATTAATAGATTCTATACTTTTAAACGAAGCATAACCATCTTTAATCTTAACTCCATTTTTTAAAATATTCATTGTATTTTTATTAATTTCTCCAAAAACTCGAATATAGTATTCTCTTTCTATTTTGTTTTTAGGATGCATAAGTTTATTAGCTAAATTTCCATTATTTGTAAATAATAACAATCCTCTAGTATTGATATCTAATCTTCCAACACTAATCCATCGATAAATATTTAAATGTGGTAATTGATCAAATACAGTTTTACGTTTTTTACAATCATTTCTAGTACAAATTTCTCCTTCGGGTTTATTATAAATTATTATTTTCGTTTTAAACTGTGTTTTTTTTATAGATATCATTTCTCCCTTAATGGCAATATTTCCAATATTTTTATTATTTAAACGCTGACCAATTACTGCTTTTTTCCCATTAATAAGTATATTTCCACATCTAATCATTTCTTCAATATTTCGACGTGATCCATATCCAAAATGAGATAATATTTTTTGTATTTTTTCACTCATTGATCAAACCTTTCATCATTTTCTATAATAAAATAAAAACTATAATTTTTTATTATTTAATTCTTTGTACTTTTTTATATATTCAACTGGAATTAAGGTTAATAATATTCCTATAATTAATGGAAAAATAAACCACATTTCACATAATAAAGTGGTATGTTTATAAATATAATTTTCTAAAAATCCAGCAATAATTGGAAAAATTAAAAAAACAGTAGAAGCATAAAATGCACTTACTTTCTGTTGTAAATAAAAATAAGATAAAATACCAAAAATTCCGGAAAAATCTCCAAGATAAAATATAGCTGCAATAGATCTGTTAGAAAAAGTATTTATATGAGGATTTTCTATAAACCAAGATATTATAGATAATAATATTCCAGATATTAGTGATGGCAAAGCATTAAAAGTAATAACAGATATATTGGAGCATTTTTTTTGACATTTAGCGTAAATGACAGCATGACTAAACAAAGCAAATAGTAAAGCTAAAACTCCTTTCCACTGGAAAAAACATTGTGATTCTAATTCTATCAGTAAAACAGTTAGTAATGTAATTAAAGAAATTAACACTCCTATTTTTTGGTTTAAAAATAATTTTTTTTTTAAGAATAAAAATGATATTGTCAATACAGCAACAGGCATATTTGAAAATATAATAGAAGAAATTGAAGATCTGACATAAATTCCTCCATATAACATTAATGTAAATGGTATAGAAAAATAAAAAATTGAGATAAAAAATTGAAACCATCTTTGTCCATATGGAAATAAAAGAGGTGTTTTTGTATAATATGCAAGAATGATTAATAGAGGAGAAGCAACTAAAAAACGCATGCCAGTAGCAAAAAATGGAGGAATTGTTTCTGTTGCAATTTTCATCGCAATCCAAGTAGTCCCCCAAGTAATAGAAACTAAAGAAAATAATATCATTACTAGTATTTTATTCATTAAAAAACGCTCCAAAAAAAATAAAAATATAACATACATCATATCTATAAATAATAGTTATATTTTTTATTTCTTCGGTATAAACTTTAGTTTTTAAAATAATTCTAAATAAAGTTTGTTAAATTTAAATTGAATTATTTATATCAATATATTATTGTGGAAATTTAAAAAAATATAAATATTAAAAAATTTTATATATTAATATATATATAAAAAATAAAGGTAAGAAATGCAAAATATCTTAAATAAAATTTATGATTCAAAACATTTAAGTCAAGAAGAAAGTTATCAATTATTTAAATTAATTTCTTCTGGAAGAATAAAAGATATACAATTAGCATCTATATTAACAGCAATACGAATACGAGGTGAATCAATAGAAGAAATAACAGGTGCAATATATGCGTTTTTAGATCAAGTAAAACACTTTCCTAAACCTGATTATATTTTTTCTGATATTGTAGGAACAGGTGGAGATGCAAAAAATACTATTAATATCTCAACTGCAAGTGCATTTGTTGCAGCAACGTGTGGTTGTAAAATTGTCAAACACTGTAACCAAAGAATTTCTAGCAAATCAGGTTCTTCTGATCTTTTAGAAAAATTGCATATCAATTTACATGCATCTCCAGAAAAATCTCGTCAAACATTAGATCAATTAAATATTTGTTTTTTATTTGCACCTAAGTATCATAATGGTTTTAAATATTCTCATAATGTTCGTACCACTCTCAAAACTAAAACTATTTTTAATTTATTAGGTCCTTTTCTTAATCCTGCAGCACCTCCTCTCACTGTTATTGGTGTCTATAATAAAAAACTAATAAATCCTGCAGTGAAAATTTTAAAAAATCTAAAATATCAACGTGGTATAGTTTTGAATAGTGATGATACTGATGAAGTTACATTATACGGAACAACATATGTTTCTGAGTTATTAGATAAAGAAATTATATCATATCAACTAGAACCAGAAAGTTTTGGCTTAAAAATTCATCCTAAAAAAATATTAAAAAAATATTCTTTAGAAGAAAATTATCGTATCATCAGTGAAACAATGCAAGGTAAAGGTGACAAATTAAATGAAGAACTAATAGCAGTTAACGTAGCAATGCTATTAAAGGTATTTGGACACGAAAATTTAAAAGAAAATACCGAATTAGCATTAAATAAAATCAGAAGCGGAGATGTTTATAAACATATAATAAATGTTGCTGACATGCTAAAAGAAGATAATTATGCAAGAAACAATACTTAAACAAATTATACAAGATAAAAGTAATTGGATTACATTAAGAAAAAAAAAACAACCATTAATTAATTTTCAAAACAAAATTAATAAAAAAACCCGTAATTTTTATAATTCTTTAAAAGAAAAAAATCCTTGTTTTATATTAGAATACAAAAAAACATCTCCTTCTTTAGGTGTTATTAGAAGTAATTTTGATTTAATTGAAATTTCTAATGTTTATAAAAAATATGCTTCTTCTGTTTCAGTTCTTACAGATGAAAAATATTTTCATGGAAATTTAGAATTTATAAATTTAGTACGAAAATGTGTTCCTCAACCTATTTTATGTAAAGATTTTTTTATTGATTCGTATCAAGTGTATTTAGCCAGGTATTATAATGCAGATGCTATTTTATTAATGTTGTCTATTTTAGATGATATAAAGTATCAAGAGTTATCTGCAATCGCAAAAACATTAAATATGGGTATATTAACTGAAGTAAATAATATAGAAGAATTAAAACGTGCGATTAAACTAAATGCTGATATTATTGGTATTAATAATCGTAATTTACATGATTTGTCAATTGATTTAAATCGTACTCGCATCCTATCTACTGCAGTTAAAAAAGACATTATAATAATAAGTGAATCTGGTATAACAAAATACCGTGAAATAAAAGAACTTAGTAAATTTGTTAATGGTTTTTTAATCGGTTCTCATTTAATGTCTCAAACTAATCTAGAGATAGGTGTACGTTCTATAATATTTGGGAATAATAAAATTTGCGGATTAACTCGTAGTATTGATATACAAATTGCCGAAAAACATGGAGCAATTTATGGTGGACTTATTTTTATAAAAAATTCTCTTCGTCATATCACTAAAATAATTGCAAAAAATATTATTATAAATAGCAAATTAAGATTTATAGGAGTTTTTCAAAATGAAGATATAAATATTCTTGCTAAGCTTTCTGAAGAACTTTCTCTGTATGCAGTTCAATTACATGGGCAAGAAAATCAACAATATATTAATAAATTAAGAGCAATACTACCCCAAAAAATTAAAATTTGGAAAGCTTTTTCTATTCAAACAGAATTACCAAATCGTAATTGGAACAACATAAATAGATATGTGTTTGACTCTCATTCAGGAGGAAGCAATACATCTTTCAATTGGTCTATTTTGCACAACCATATTTTAGATGATGTTATTTTAGCTGGAGGAATTAATGTAGATAATTGTATATTAGCCTCTCAATTAAATTGTTTAGGATTAGATTTTAATTCTGGGATAGAAATATCTCCTGGTGTTAAAGATCATAAAAAAATAAAAAAAATTTTTCAACGATTAAGATATTATTAAATTATTTTTTTATTTAATAAACTATAGGAAATTATTACATGACTTTACTAAATCCTTATTTTGGTGAATTTGGTGGTATGTACGTTCCGCAAATATTAATGGAAGCTTTATTAGAATTAGAAAAAAATTTTGTATGGGCAAAAAAAGACGTTAATTTTCAAAAAAAATTTCATAATTTGTTAAACAACTATGCTGGAAGACCTACACCATTAACTCTTTGCAGAAATTTAACTAAAGGCACAAAAACACGTATTTATCTAAAAAGAGAAGATTTATTGCATGGTGGAGCGCATAAAACTAATCAAGTTTTAGGACAAGCTCTGTTAGCAATTAAAATGAAAAAAAAAGAAATTATTGCTGAAACAGGTGCCGGTCAACATGGTGTAGCTGCTGCTATTGCCTGTGCGCTATTGAATTTAAAATGTAGAATTTATATGGGAATTAAAGATATTAACAGGCAAAAAACTAATGTTTTTCGTATGCAATTAATGGGTGCAGAAGTTATATCAGTAAAAAATGGTTCTGGAACGTTAAAAGATGCGTGTAATGAAGCTTTGCGAGATTGGTCTAGTAGCTATAAAACATCTTATTATATGATTGGTACTGCAGCTGGACCTCATCCCTATCCTACTATTGTTCGTGAATTCCAAAAAATGATTGGAGAAGAAACAAAAAAACAAATTTTAGAAAAAGAGAACAAACTTCCAGATTCTATTATTGCATGTATTGGAGGAGGTTCTAACGCTATTGGAATTTTTTCAGATTTCATCCATGAAAAAGTTGATTTAATTGGAGTAGAACCAGCTGGACATGGTATACATACAGGAAAACATGGAGCACCATTAAAACATGGTAGAACTGGTATTTATTTTGGTATGAAATCTCATTTAATGCAAAATAAAGAAGGTCAAATTGAAGAATCTTGGTCAATTTCAGCAGGATTAGATTTTCCATCTGTTGGTCCTGAGCATTCTTGGTTAAATAGTACTCATCGTGCTCAATATGTTTCTATTACTGATAAAGAAGCAATAGATGCATTTCAAATTCTGTGTAAAAAAGAAGGTATTATTCCTGCTTTGGAATCTTCTCATGCATTAGCATATGCATTGAAAATAATGAATATATATCCTATGAAACAACAAACTTTAATCGTAAATCTTTCTGGTCGTGGCGACAAAGATATTTTGACAGTAAATGATATTTTAAAAAAAAAGGAAAAATATAATGAGTCGATATCAAAAAATGTTTAAACAATTATTTTTATCAAAAGAAGGATGTTTTGTTCCTTTTGTAGTTTTAGGAGATCCTTCTTTAAAATTATCAATAAAAATTATTGAAACTTTGATTAAAAATGGAGCAGATGCTCTAGAAGTTGGAATTCCATTTTCAGATCCATTAGCTGATGGACTCATTATACAAAAATCAAATCTACGTGCTTTATCGCAAAAAAATACTTTTTTAGAATATTTTCAAGTACTGAAAAAAATACGTGAAAAAAACAAAAGGTTGCCTATTGGTATTTTGATATATGCTAATCTTGTCTATAATCAAGGAATAGATAATTTTTACTTGCAATGTGTTAATTCTGGTATAGATTCTGTACTTATAGCAGATATTCCAATTGAAGAATCAAAATGTATTTATCAAACTGCAAACAAATACCAAATTCATTCTATTTTTATTTGTCCTCCAGATGCAGATGACTGTTTTTTGCGTAAACTATCCTTATATGCACAAGGTTTTATTTATGTATTATCTCGTTCTGGAGTAACTGGAATTAAAGATGATACTTTATCATTATCTGAAAAATTTATACAAAAAATAAAAAAATACAACACTATTCCCTTATTGCAAGGTTTTGGAATTTCAAATTCTCAACAAGTAAAAAAAGCGATATCATCAGGTTTATCTGGTGTAATATGTGGGTCGGCGATTATAAATATTATTGAAAAATATTTAAATCAAGAAAAAAAAATGATCCAAAAAATAAAAGAATTTACTAATTTATTAAAAATATCTACTAAATTAGAATAATCTTCTTAATTAAAATATATACTGTTTTATTTTTCTAAAAACATGCTTATTTCAAATAATATGTATAATCTTAAAATTATATAAAATATTTATAAGGAATATACATATGTTAATTACAGTAAGAAAACTACGTGATGATACGCATCATTTTTTTTATAAACAAATAGGACCTATTTTTTTTATATCTATATCTGTTACTTTGATTAATATGCTAGTAGATATGTTTATTAAACCAGATAGATATATTTTATCTATTATAGAAAATAATAAATTAATCAATGCAAGTTCATTGCTAGAATTAATTAATAATATGAATTTAGAAGAAAAATATGAATTATTCAAATACTCTACTTTAAAAACAATAGAATCATTAATGAGTAAAACAATGTTATTAGGTAGTGTTATAATTTTAATTTCTGTTTTATCTAAAAGTGAAAAAAAAACTATTATTTCATCAATACTGTCTTTTTTTTCATTTATTCCAAGTTTATTTATATTAAATTTTTTAACAGCTTTTGTAGTTCAAATAGGTTATATGTTTTTAATTATACCTGGAATATTATTATCAATAACACTATCATTATCACCTATTATTTTGTCTTTTAAAAAATATGGAATAATAGATTCTATGCGTATTAGTGTATATATTTCTTGGAAATATATTAATATCATAGGATACAGTGTTTTATTTTGGATGTGTAGTAAATTCATTTTAACAATATTATTAGATCAGATTTATTTTATCAATAAAAATATCTTATTTTTAATATCTAATGTTACTATCAATATATTATTTTCTATTTTAATTATATATTTATTTCGATTTTATATGATTTTTTTACGTTCTTAAAAATTTAAAAATTATTTAGGTTTATATTATGAAACAAATATTAAATATATTCCCAATGCTCGTTTTCTTCATATTTTATAAGTTTTATGATATTTTTATAGCCTCTGGTTCTTTAATTGTTACATCGGGATTAGTTTGTATACTTTATTGGGTTTTTTATAATGAAATAGATAAAATTAGTTTATTTAGTTTTCTTGTAATTTCTTTTTTTGGTTCTCTTACAATATTTTTTCATGATAGTCAATTCATTAAATGGAAAATAACAATTATTTATATAGTTTTTTCTATAGTATTATTAATAAGCCAGTTTTTAACAAAAAAACCAATGATCCAAAGATTTTTAGAAAAAGATATAAAAATATCCAATATTTATTGGCGTAAAATTAACTTTTTTTGGTCTTTATTTTTTTTGTTTTGCGGTATTTTAAATATTTATATAGCATTGTATTTTTCAGAAAAAACATGGGTTAACTTTAAAGTTTTTGGTGTTACATCTTTAACGTTTTTTTTAATTTTAATAACTAGTATTTATATCAATTATAAAATATCGAAAGATAAATAATTTTTTTATAACATAATAGAGTGAACATTTTAATAATGTCAGAAAAAAATACATTACCAAAGGGAATAATAGTATTAAAAACACTTTCAATGCCTTCAGATACTAACGCTAATGGTGATATTTTTGGTGGATGGATTATGTCTCAAATGGATATGGGTGGAGCAATATTAGCAAAAGAAATTGCAGGTGGAAAAGTTGCTACCGTACGAGTTGATGAAATGACTTTTCTAAAATCTATATCAGTTGGTGATATTGTTAATTGTTATGCAAAATGTATTAAAATTGGAAAAAGTTCTATCAAAATTAATGTAGAAATATGGGTTAAAAAAATTTATTCAAAACCATTAGGTCAATATTATTGTGCTGCAGAAGCAAAGTTTATTTATGTAGCTATTAATACAATAGGAAAACCTCGTGAATTATTACCTATGAGTATTATTTAAATAAAAAATATATTTATATTATTATAAAATAATATATATTGTTGAAAAATTAATAGAAAAATATATACTTCTAAAAAATTTTTTAATTATTAAAAAAAATATTTTCAAAGTATTATATTCAACACTAAATTAAACTAATTGTATTTATATTTATTTTCAAAGTATTCTTTTTTAAAACATTGAACAAAAATAGTGTTATATAATTTTTTTATTAACTTTAATAGTAAAATGAATTATTACAATCTTTATAAATAATATTTTTATATTTATTAATTATCTTATTACTTTATAGTTAGATATATTTTGTTTTCAACAATAGAAAAATATTTAATTATACAGATCAGATCTTTTTACAGAATCATAAATAGGACCTTCAATGGATGGGTATTTTTTATAATTTAATTAAATATCTAATTTTTTTGATATATTGCTTGTTAATTGCTAATATTACCTTTCGAGTCTTGATTAAACGACGTAATATACCTTCTTCTATGTCTTGGCTTTTAATAATTTACATTATTCCCTTTATTGGAATTGCTGTTTGGTTTTTTTTTGGTGAATTATATTTAGGAAAAAGACATAAAAGAATCGCAAATCGAATATGGTCTATTTCTAATGAATGGCTTGATGAATTAAAATCGCGCAAATATATTTTTCAAATAAAAAATAGTGACGTAGCTACTTCTATATTTCAATTATGCAAACATAGACAAGGTCTATCCGGGATCAAAAGCAATAAGATTAAACTTTTAACTAATACTAAAAAAATTATGCAAATATTAATACGTGATATTTATTTAGCACGTAACAATATTGAAATGGTATTTTATATTTGGAAACCTGGTGGGATAGTTGATGATGTAGCAATAGCTCTTATTGATTCTGCAAGACGGGGAATAAATTGTAGATTAATGCTTGATTCAGCAGGAAGTATTGAATTTTTTCAGAGTCCTTGGGTTAAAATAATGAGAAAATCTGGGATTCAAGTAGTAGAAGCGCTCAAAGTTAATTTTTTACGAGTATTATTAAGACGTATTGATGTGAGACAACATAGGAAAGTTGTATTAATTGATAATTATATCGCATATTCTGGTAGTATGAATCTTGTTGATCCTTATTTATTCAAGAAATCTTCTGGGATGGGTCAATGGATTGATTTAATGACAAGAATAGAGGGTCCTATAGCTGCAACAATAGGAATCATTTATTCCTGTGATTGGGAAATTGAGACAGGTTTAAAAATTTTACCTCAATTACCAAATGAAAAATCTTTGAAAAAAGAATGCAATCAACATTCTAGTATTCAGGTAATCGCGTCTGGACCTGGTTTTCTAAAAAATATGATTCATCAAGCATTATTAACAGCTATTTATTCAGCTAGACATGAATTAATTATGACTACTCCTTATTTAGTTCCTAGCGAAGATTTGTTGCAAGCTATTTGTACAGCGGCTCAAAGAGGAGTTGAAGTTAGTATCATTATACCTTTATATCATGATTCTATTTTAGTTAAATGGGCTAGCAGAGTTTTTTTTAGTGAACTATTAGAAGCTGGGGTAAAAATTTATCAATTTCAAAAAGGACTTTTACATAGTAAAAGTATATTAGTTGATCAACAATTAAGTTTAATTGGTACTGTAAATTTAGATATGAGAAGTATTTGGTTAAATTTTGAAATCACTTTAGTGATCGATGATAGTAATTTTGGACAAGATTTATCTTATATACAAAATAAATATATTTCTGACTCTAAATTAATAGATAAAAAAGTTTGGTCTATGCGTGCATATTGGACAAGAATTCTTGAAAAAATATTCTATTTTCTAAGTCCATTATTATAATTATCATAATTATTGATATTTTTTATAAATAATTAATTTCAACAAAAAATATATATTTATATTTCATAGTATCATTTTATTATTTCTATAATAACAACATGTTATATATGACATATAATTTAAAATTATAATTGATTTTTATGTAAATAAAATTTTTATATAAAAATATATTTAATTTCTATGTTGTTAATAAACAATGTTTTTTTGTATTAAAATTATTTATTTTTCATTTTCAATATTGTTTTTTAAGTAAAAATATTTTTATCTTAAACTGATATGATCAGGACATATTAATAATGAAATACTAAAAATTATAAACAATATTGATGCACTTCGTGTATATTCACGAACATATTCTTTAAAAATTCTAAAAGAAATATTAGAAAAATTTAAAACGATTGTTAACGCACGAAAAGAAAAAGAAAAAAATATAAATAGCAATACAACAGAAGATAATAAAATTAAAAAAATACAGAGAAATATTAATTACTGATGGTATAGATCCTCATGAATTACTAAAAAAAAGATATTCTATTAAATCTTTAAAAAAATAAAAAAAAATTAGAAAACAGAAAAATATAAATATCTTAATAAAAACAACGATCTTAGAACATAAACTAATCAAGGAAAAACTCTTTCAGTGATTAAAAATACTATTCATAAAATATAAAAAAATATTCGGAGATTATTGATTATAATTTTAATCTAGGGATTCATGACAAAACTCCTACTATTCAAAAAATAAAATATTTTTTTAAAAATAGAACATTTACGTTTAAATAATTGATTATATTTATTCAGATAACAAGTGACCCATTTTTTCAGCTTTAGTTTTTAAATAATAAGCATTCTTAGGATTTTTTTCTGCAATCAGAGGAACTCGTTCTACAATATTTATACCTGCATTACTAAGCATTTGAACTTTAAATGGATTATTTGTTAATAAACGAATTTTTTTAATATTTAATATATTAAATATATCAGCACATAATGAAAAATCTCTCTCATCTGCAGAAAAACCAAGTTTTTTATTAGCTTGAACAGTATCTAATCCTCTATCTTGTAAAGCATATGCTCTTATTTTATTAAGAAGACCAATATTTCTCCCTTCTTGACGATGATAAATTAATACACCACTTCCCTCCTGAGAAATTCTTTCCATAGACATTTCTAATTGCTTTCCACAGTCGCATCGCAAACTAAACAAAGCATCTCCTGTTAAACATTCTGAATGTACTCTAGAAAGAGTAGGAATACCTTTTTTGATATCACCATATACAAGAGCAATATGATTTTTTCCATTTTGATTTTCTTCAAAACCAAAAATGAAAAAATTTCCCCAATGTGTAGGCAATATAGCTTTTTCTATTAATTTCATAAATCCTCTTAATTCACGATTAAATAAATATTTGATAATATTTTTATATTTTATATTTTTTATTTATTGCATAGATTTTACTATTAAATCTAATTTTTTAATCGGATTTTTTGACATAGTGATGGAACGTCCTATTACTATATAATCTATTTTACATTCTTTTGCTTCTTTAGGAGTGATTATATTATTTTGATCATATAGTAAATCTTTAGAAATTCTAATACCTGGTGTAATAATTTTATATTTGTTTCCAAATAAAAATTTAATTTTCTTGGCTTCTCTTCCTGGACAAACAATTCCATCTAAACCACAATCATTAGATAATTTTGATAGCTTTAAAATATACTCTGTTAATGAGATTTGAATTCCAATTTCTTTTAATTCTTCTTCTTTTAAACTAGTCAATGCTGTAACAGCTATTAATAAAGGAGCTTTTTTAAAAGATTTTAACGCTTTTTTTGCAGAAATTAACATTTTTTTACCACCAGCCGCATGAACACTTAACATCCAGATTCCTAAATCTGCTGCTGCTTTTGTAGCATTAAATACAGTATTCGGGATATCATGAAATTTTAAATCAAGAAATATATTAAATCCCAGTTGATGTAGTTCTTTTATAAATTTACAACCTAAAATTGTAAACATTTCTTTCCCAATTTTTAAATAATAAATTGATGGATTAAGAAGATTTACTAACTTCATAGCTGATTTTTTGTTATAAAAATCTAACGCGATAATAATTTTTGGCATTGTAAATAAGTTAGGATTTAACACTATACAACCTCTAGTATAAATAATATAAATCGATAAAAAATATTATTTCCTATACATTTTCTGATATAAAAGTCTCAATCACATAACATACAAATATTGACTGTTAAATACTGTCATATTATTTCTTAACAGATAAGTGCGATTGAAAACTTGCATGATATGATGAACGAACAAAAGGACCGCAAAAAGCACTAGTAAAACCAATAGATAAAGCTTCTTGTTTAATATTTTCGAATTCTGCAAGGGGTATATAACGTTTTACTGGTAGATGATATATACTAGGTTGAAGATATTGACCTACTGTTAATAATGTCACTCCGTTTGAATAAAGATCTTTCATTACTTGAATGATTTCAATATCTTTTTCTCCAATACCTAACATGAGACCTGATTTTGTTGGTATATTAAAATATTTTTTTTTAAATGATTCTAATAGTAATAAAGATCTTTTATAATTGGCTCCAGGACGAATTTTTTTATACATTCTAGGAACATTTTCTATATTATGATTAAAAATATCAGGTAATGCATCATTAAAAATATTTAAAATTAATTCTATTCTCCCTCGAAAATCAGGAACTAATATTTCAATTTTTACTGTGTTTTTATTTCGAATTGCTTGAATACAATTTACAAAATGTTGAGCACCTCCGTCGTATAAATCATCACGTACAACTGATGTAATTACTACATAATTAATTCCCATATCAAAAATAGTATTAGATAATTTTTGAGGCTCTTCTGCATTGATAGGATTAGGTGCTCCATGCGATACTGCACAAAATGGACAATTTCGTGTGCATATAGAACCGAGAATCATAAATGTTGCAGTGCCATTATTAAAACATTCTGATAAGTTTGGACAATGTGCTTCTTCACAAACAGAATGTAAATTATTTTTACGCAAAGCATGTTTTATTTGAGATATACGAGACGTATTAACAGGGATTTTAATTTTTATCCAATCAGGTTTATTTAATTTTTCTGTAAAATTATAAATTTTTTTAGTAGTAATTATATTTGATTTTTCTGACATTGGATATTTTAATAAAATATCTTTATTTTTATTCATGAAATTTATTATCTCGATTAAAAACATTAAAATATATATTATATATCAACTGAAAAATAATTTTATAAATAAAATTTTAAGACATGACATGAATTTAATCATTCATAGAAATGATTTAATAGATTTTTATTATAGTTGCTATTAATCATAATAACTTTAAACAATTTAGATAATTTTTTAATTAACACCATTTGTACATCTTTTAATTTGACATTGAAAATAAAATCTTTTATTTGTGTCATTTTTATATTTTTATCTCCACAAGGATAAATGTAGTCAAATGGTTTTAAATCCATATTAACGTTAAGTGCTAGACCATGTAGAGTTGATCCTTGTTTTATTCGCAATCCTAACGAACATATTTTTTTATTATTTATATATACACCGGGTGATTTTTTTTTTATATATGCTTTAAGAGAAAAATCATTTAAAGTTTCTATTATTATCTTTTGCATTATGTCTATCAATTGACGAATACTAATTTTTCGACGTTTTAGATTTATTAAAAAATATAAGACTTGTTGTCCAGGTCCATGATATGTAATTTGACCACCTCTATCAGTTTTTACTATTGGAATATTATTAGGAAAAATTACATTTTCTCTTTCTTTTGAGTATCCCTCAGTAAAAATTGGATAATGTTCTACGAACCAAATTTCATCAAATGTATAAAAATTACGTAATGTTGCAAAATGATTCATTTTATTGACAGTTGTCAACCAATGCTCAGTTCCTAAATTACGAAAAAAAATTATTTTTGTTTGCAAGAATCATCCAAATAAAATTTAAATATAAAAAATTATACTAATGTAGTAATCCAGAAAAAATAGCTCTTATCCCCGTACTAATAAACTCTATTCCAAGAGACATTAGTAATAAACCCATCACACGAGTAATAATATTAATTCCTGTTTTTCCTAAAATCTGTACTACACATGGAGCAGCTTCAAAACATAACCAACATACAAACGAAAATAAAAAAATTACTATACTGCATCCAAATAAATTAATCCAACTTGAATAATAAGTACTCCAAACAATAGTAGAACTAATTGCTCCAGGACCTGCAATTAAAGGCATTGCTAAAGGTACAACACTAATATTATCTAATTTATTTTCTTCTTTTTGATCTTTTTTTATTTTTATTTTTTTTATAAATTGACCACTAATCATAGAAAAAGCTATGCTAATAATTAGTATTCCACCAGCAATACGAAAAGAATTAATAGATACACCAAAAATATTTAAAATATGAGTACCAAAAAATAATGATATTAATAAAATTAATGATGCTGAAAAATTAGCTACTAAATTAGTTTTTTTTCTTTCTAAATAAGACTGATGATTTGTCATAGTTGTAAAGATAGGAATCATTCCAATTGGATTAACTAAAGCACATAAACCTATAAAGAATTTTATATATATAGATAAATCAAAAATTGAAATATTCATATTATACTCCTAATTTATATTGAATTTTTATGATTTCTTTAAAATCTTTTCATTATAGTGAATATATTTTTTTATATAAAAAATATTTAGTTATATTTTTATTTGAATTTTTATAATTCAGGTCTAGCAATAATACTGCGAGTTTCTAATCGAATATCTGATAAAGTTACTTGAATTAAATCAGATATTTTATAACGTATGACATCATTAACAAATACTGTCCCTGATTCTTGATTAAAATTTAATTCCTCTCGAATAGGATGTATAAATACTCCAGGAATAAAAACATTAGCACCATTTTCTATTAATCGAGCTCTGATGCCATTTCTAGAAATATCAATTATCTCGGCATCAAACGTTTTATTTTGATATTTTTTTTGTTGTAATAATATAGAATAGAGCCAGTCTGAAATATCTCTTTCAGCTATTCGATTGCGTCTTCTTTGTTCACTTATTTTTAATTTAATATCTTCATGAAGTGTAATTGATGGTTCATTTTTAATGATAGATTTCAATAAACGATGATTAATCATATCACTGTATTTACGAATAGGAGAAGTCCATGTTGCATATTCTGAAAAACCAAGTGCAAAATGTGGGCCAGGTTTAATACTAAAATCTCCAAAAGATTGAAAACGACGAATACGACTATCAATATAATTATTAGATAATATATTCAAAACACGTCTTAGATTACAAAAACCTTTTAGAGTAGTTATTTCTTTAGCACTAAAGTTTAAATTATAACTTCTTAAAAAAGAAACTGCGTTTTCCGCGTTAACAAGATCGAAACCGGTATGCACATTATATATACCATAACCAAGGTGTTTTGATAAAAAATTAGCAGCAGATATATTTGCAATTATCATAGATTCTTCAATGATTTTATGCGCAATACGTCTTTTTTCAGTTAACACATCTATAATCTTTCCATTTTCAGATAAATGAAATCGATATTCTACACTATCTTTAAATAATACTGCGTTTATCTTACGCCATTTTATACGCAATAAACATAAACGATGCAAAATTAATATTTGTTTTTTAATAGATTTTGTTGGAGGTATCCATGTACTATTTTTTTCAATCCAATCCGAAACATGATCATAAGACAATTTTGATTTTGATTTTATCCATGCTAAAAAAAACTGAATATCATCAGAAATACTTCCATCGTTAAAAATAGTAATATGACATACTAATGCCGGACGACGTTTATTTGGATTTAATGAACATATATCTTCTGATAACTTCCTTGGCAACATAGGAATATTAAAACCTGGTAAATAATGTGTAAATATTCTATTAGAAGCTATAATGTCTAATTTACTACCATATTTTATATAAGCTGTTGGATCTGCAATGGCTATAGTTAAAGATATTTCACCATTAGTTTTTTCAGTTACAAAAATAGCATCATCAATATCTTTTGTGTTTATATTATCTATAGTGATAAAATCTAAATCTGTTAAGTCTTTTCTGTCATAATGTTCTTTTAATATAAGATCATTTTCTTCCGCTAAGGGTTCTGTACTATCAAGATTATGACGTGCCAGGGTTACCCACCAGGGTATTAATGGATCATCTTTTTGTGTAATTTTTTTAGTTAGTTCAGCATAAAAAATATGATCTCCTTTAAGTTTATGTTTTGTTAATTGAGCTATAGCCCAATCTCCATCCTGAAAAGTACTAATACAATTCTTATTAGGTTGGCATATTATAAGATCTTTGAAAAATGGATGATCTGGGATTATAAATAATTTATTTTCTTTCTTTTCTATTTTTCCAACAAATCTATTTAGAAAAGGTTCGATTAATTTTTCAGGTTCTACTATTTCTCTATCTTTTTCTATTTTTAACAATGCAGTTATTTTATCTCCATGCATAACTTTTTTCATATTTTTTGGAGGTATAAAATAACTTTTTTGTACATCAATTTCTAAAAATCCAAACCCTCTTTCGGTACTTTTTACGATGCCTTCAACACGTGGCGTTTTAGCATGTAGATTTTTTTTTAACTGTGTCAATAATGGATTATTTTGGAACATAATAATACGGCCTAATTGTCATAGTAAAAAATTAATAATTTTATAAATTTAAAAGTTAATTTAAATATACAATTCATTTATAAAATATCATAGATAATTATTTCTTCATCACGTAAAAATATACGTATTATAATTTTAACAAAAAACAGATAAATCTTAACAAGATTATATTACAATACACTATACATACTACTAATATTAAAACCATTATCAACATAAAGAACTGAACCCGTAATACCCAGAGATAAATCAGATAATAAAAAAGATGCTGTATTACCAATATGTTCATTAGTAATAGAATTTTTTAAAAATGAAGATAAATAGGAATGGTTTTGTATTTTGTTGAAATTCTTAATTTTATAAGAAGAAATAGTCTTAATAGGACCAGATGAAATTGCATTAACTCGAATATTTTCCCTGCCTAATGCATGAGCCATATAACGAACATTTGCTTCTAATGAAGCTTTAGCTAGACCCATCATATTATAATTTGGTATTACACGTTGTGAACCTAAATAAGATAAAGTTAACAAAGAAGAGGAATTATTTAACATTTTTCTACATTCCCTAACTAATCCTAAAAAACTATAGGAACTAATTTCGTGAGAAATGTTAAATCCTTCTCTAGTAGAATTATTAATAAAATCTCCATTAAAATGTTCTTTGGGACAATAAGCAATGCTATGAACTAATCCATCAAACTTTTTCCATATTTGGCTTAAATCGATAAATAAATTTTTAATATTTTCATCATTAGAAACGTCGCAAGATAATATAATGGAAGACTTCATTGCTTCTGTTAAGTTCTTTATTTTTTTGCTTATTTTTTCATTTTGACACACAAATCCTAATTCTGCTTTTTGTCTGTATAAAGATTGTGCTATACCAAAAGAAATGGATCTCGCACTTGAAATTCCAATTATTAAAATTTTTTTACCTTTTAAAAATCCCATTTTTACATCTCAATATATAGATATTTTTATCAAAAAAATTCTTTAATTTCTTATTAAATATGTATTTAAAAAAATATTTTTATATTAGATTATAAATCATAATTACTTTTTCTAAATAACGAGATGCTTGAATTGCTGGATGTTTTTTTTTACGTGTTCATAAAAAGATTGAGTTGTCATTGTATTAATTATATTTATTGCTTCTTTGTTATTTTTAGAAAACGTTTTCAGTAATGCACTAGCACCATTAACATATGAAACAATGATAGCATATCTCATAACATCTTTATTTTTTATAATCATTAATTTTTTTTGTAAAAAACTAATATAGGCAGTTCCTATATTAATATTTATTTTTGGATTATATAATTCTTTAACAGAAGGTTGACCTTTTTTCCCTTGTAAACGATATACCTCTGCTCCAGCTGAAGAAGGTTTAATTTGCATTAATCCAATGGCGTTAGATTTACTCTTAGCATAAGGATTTCCAGAAGATTCTGCATAAATAATAGATTTTACTAATTTCTCATCAACGTGATGTTTCTTGGCAGAAACTTGGATAATATCATTCCAATTCTTTAAGGTATTTTCTATACTATTTTTTTTAAAAAAATAATTTATCTTTGAATTATGTTTTACATGTATAAACTGATTACATCCAGTTAACAATAGAATAGAAATAATTAAGATTCCTAGTGTCACAGAAAAAATGTCCTTAATATTTTAGATTTCTGAAGTAATTTTAAAAATATAAGTAATTATTCGTACGATCAAGAAACAAGAATATATGATGAAATCATTTTTTTATTCTATTTCATTGATTAACTGAATAGCTCCACCAATATAGTTAAAAGGAGTAATTTTTTTTAAACGTTTTTTTTCTTTTTCTGGGATATTTAAATTAGAAATAAATATATGTATAATATTCTTATTTATTTCTTTCCCACGAGTTAATGTTTTTAATTGTTCATATGCATTTTTAATTCCATAACGACGCATAACAGTTTGTATGGGCTCAGATAAAACTGACCAATTCTCATCTAAATTTTTTAATAATTGAGATTCATTAATTTCTAATTTAGAAATACCAGATAATACAGAATGATATGCAATTATTGAATAAGAAATAGCCACTCCTAAATTTCTTAATACTGTAGAATCACTTAAATCACGCTGCCATCTAGAAATAGGAAGTTTGGTAATCATATGATTCATTAAAGAATTAGATAACCCTAGATTACCTTCAGAGTTTTCAAAATCAATTGGATTGATTTTATGCGGCATTATTGAAGAACCTATTTCACAATCTATTAACCTTTGTGTAAAATAATTGCGAGAAATATAACCCCACATATCACGATTGAAATCAATTAGTATAGTATTAAAAAGTGACATACAACTAAAAAATTCTGCAATATAATCATGTGGTTCAATTTGGGTAGTATATGGATTCCAAGTAATTCCAAATGATGTTATAAATTCTTTGCTTATTTTATGCCAATTAATATTAGGATATGCTGCTAAATGTGCATTATAATTACCAGTACTTCCATTAATTTTTCCTAATATTTCTATTTTTTTCAATATTATACTTTGACGTTTCATCCGATAAAAAAAATTAGTAATTTCTTTTCCCATAGTCGAAGGAGTAGCTGGTTGTCCATGAGTTAAAGATAATATAGGATGATTTTTATATTTAAAACTCATTTTTTTTAAGATATCTATAATTTTATGCCATAATGGTAAAATTATTTGATCACGAGCATCTCTAACCATTAATGCATATGCTATATTATTGATATCTTCTGAGGTACATCCAAAATGTACAAATTCTGAAATTTCAAAGAGATTTTTAGATTTAGAAATCTTATTTTTTAAAAAATATTCTAAAGCTTTAATATCATGATTAGTTTTTTTTTCAATGTTCTTAATAAGAATTGCATCGTGTTCATTAAATTCTTTAATAATATTATCAAGAAATAATATTTCTGTATGTTGAATATTTTGAATTTCTAGTATTTGAGGTGTGTTAATTATTTTTTTTAGCCATTGAATTTCAACATTAAGACGATATTTTAAAAAACCAAATTCGCTAAAAATATTTCTTAATAATATTGTTAAAGTGTTATATCGACCATCAATAGGAGAAATTGCTGTTAATGGATTTAATTCCATATCTTATGTCCTAATTTTTAATAATTTAAAATCATAGTTAAGAAATTTCTTTTAAATTATATAATATTTTTTTTGCTTTTTTAATAATAAAATATCTAAAATATATTAATTGTAGTTGATTACCACCATATTGTTTCCATAAAACTATTGCACGAATTCCTGAAAATAACAAACATCGAATTTGTTCTTGTATTTGCAGATCTTGTAAAAAATTTTTGATCCCCTTTACTATAATACGAGAACCTAAAGAGCTAATGATTTCAAGATACAGTGTTGCTAATTTACTAGTTAAATTTTTGATATTATAATTCAAATAATATTCATTAGATATAAATGATATTTTATTTTTTAGAGAGTAGCTTGCCATACGATTTATTTTTAATTTTCTTTCAATGATTATCATATTAAAGATATATTTAATTAATTCAATATAAGAATAAGAAAAACTAGAAAAAGTTAAAGTTGCTATTAATACCTTTAATCCTATAACTAGATTTTTTTCATTATTTCCATATATTGCGATCAAAGAGGTCGAATTAATTTCCAAAATACTTTTTAAACATACATTAAACGCATTACTATCACACTTTCCTGAATAAGCTAATTGCTGTACTAAATGAGCTGATTGGAATATACCCGCAAGTGATAACGTAATTAAGTGTATTTTTTTCATCACAATCATCTCCTTACTATTTAAAATAATAAAAATTATAACAATGGCAATCTAGATTGAATAATCCCCCCACCTATACATGTCTCTGATAAATAAAACACTACTGATTGTCCAGGTGTAACTGCAATCACAGGTGAATCAAATAATATTTTTATATATCTATTGTTTAGAGATTCTATTTTACATGCAACATCTTTTTGACGATATCTTGTTTTTGCCATACAAGAAAGAGGGAAAGATAGTTTATTATTAATCCAATTAATATTTTTAGCAATTAAACCTATAGACATAAGATGTTGATTATAAGAACCTTGAGCAACAATTAATGTATTTTTTTCGATATTTTTTTCCACAACATACCATGGTATATTATATCGCCCCTTTATTCCACCAATACCTAAACCTTTTCTTTGACCCAGGGTATAATGAAAAATTCCATTGTGTTTTCCAATAACTTGTCCAAAAATTGTAACTATATCACCTTTTTTTTCAGGAAGATAAAGACTTAAAAAATTTTTTATTTTTTTAGGACCAATAAAGCAAATTCCGGTAGAATCTTTTTTTTCAGCAATTTTTAAATCTATTTTTTTAGCAATATTCCTGACTTGATTTTTTTCTAAATATCCAATAGGAAATAAAATTTTTTTCAGTTGAATACTATTTAAAGTATATAAAAAATAACTTTGATCTTTATTTCGATCAATTCCTTTTAAAAGCAGATATTTTCCATTTATTTTTTTTATACGAGCATAATGACCTGTTGCAATATAGTCTGCTTTGAGTTCTTGAATAGAATACTTTAAAAACATATTAAATTTAATTTCTTTATTACATAATATATCAGGATTTGGTGTTTTTCCTTTTTGATATTCATTTAAAAAATTTTTAAATACATATTCCCAATATTCTAAAGAAAAGTTTATTTTATGAAGACATATATCTAATTTTTGACATACCTGTTCAGCATCAAATAAATCTTGAGCAGAATTACAGTATCCCTCTAGATCGTCTTCTTCCCAATTTTTCATAAATAAACCTTCTACTTGATATTGTCTTTTTTTTAAAATCCATGCTGAAACAGATGAATCGACACCTCCAGACATAGCAATAATTACTTTTTTATTTTTTTTTATATTCATATTAAACAATATTAATTTTTATGTTTTGTTGTGGATATTTTATAATATATTTAATATTACATTATATATTATAAACAATAATAATAAATAAATTATATTATAATATTTTTTAAAAAATATCATCTTATTAAAAAAATTATAAAAATAATAAAAAATATTTTTTACTGCATGTTAAAATATATAAAAAATAAATATGGTATAAAAAATATGAAAAATATAAGAAATTTTTCTATTATAGCTCATATTGATCATGGAAAATCAACTCTATCTGATCGATTGATACAAATATGTGGTGGTTTATCTGAAAGAGAAATGTCAAATCAAGTATTAGATTCAATGGATTTAGAAAAAGAACGGGGTATTACTATCAAAGCTCAAAGTGTTATGATTGATTATAAAAATAAATTAGGTAATATTTTTAATTTAAATTTTATTGATACTCCAGGTCATGTAGATTTTTCCTATGAAGTATCTCGATCATTAGCTGCATGTGAAGGTGCATTATTAGTTGTAGATTCTACTCAAGGAGTTGAAGCGCAGACTTTAGCTAATTGCTATATTGCATTAGAGATGAATTTAGAAATCGTTCCAGTATTAAATAAAATAGATCTTCCGAATTCAAATGTAGAAAAAGTAGCTAAGGAAATAGAAGACATAATAGGAATACCTGCATTAGATGCCATCAGGTGTTCAGCTAAAACAGGAGAAGGTATTGAAGAGCTTATAGAACGTATCATTGATGATATTCCTTATCCTAAAGGTTCAATAGATTCCCCCCTCCAAGCTCTAATTATCGATTCCTGGTTTGATAATTATTTAGGTATAGTATCTTTAATAAGAATTAAAAATGGAATTTTATTTGAAAAAGATAAAATTCAAATAATGAGTACAGGAAAAAGTTATTTCGTTGAACAATTAGGAATTTTTACACCAAAAAAATTAAATAGAAATCACTTAAAATGTGGTGAAGTAGGATGGATTATTTGTGGTATAAAAAATATTATTGCTGCTCCTGTCGGAGATACCTTAACAACCGTAAAAAATCCAGCAAAAAAAATGGTAGTAGGATTTAAAAAAATTAAACCTCAAATATACGCTGGTCTATTTCCTGTTTCATCAGAACAATATGAAACATTTAGGGATGCATTAGGAAAGCTTAGTTTAAATGATTCTTCTTTGTTTTATGAATCAGAAAATTCTACAGCGCTTGGTTTTGGATTCAGATGTGGATTTTTAGGTTTATTACATATGGAAATTATTCAGGAACGTTTAGAAAGAGAATATTCAATTAATTTAATTTCAACAGCACCTACGGTAATTTATGAAATAGAACTAATTAACGGAAAAACAATTTATTTAGATGCTCCTGCTAATTTTCCTAATACACATGATATTAAAAAAATTAAAGAACCTATCGTAGAATGTAGTATTCTATTACCTCCTCAATTTCTTGGTTCAGTAATAAAATTATGCATTGAAAAAAGAGGTATTCAAATAAATATGATTTATCATACACATCAGGTATTATTAAAATATAATATACCTATGAACGAAGTGGTGTTAAATTTTGTTGATGAACTAAAATCTGTTTCTAGTGGATATGCTTCATTAGAATATGATTTTAAATGTTTTCAAACTGCACAAATAGTACGAATAGATATCTTAATTAATTCAGAAAAAGTAGATGCATTAACCATGCTATCTTATTATAAAAATGCACAACATCGTTCTCGTGAAATCGTTGACAAAATGAAAACATTAATACCCCGACATCAATTTGATATTTCTATTCAAGCCATGATTAACAATTCTATTGTAGCACGATCAACTATTAAACAATTAAGAAAAAATGTATTAGCAAAATGCTATGGTGGTGATATTAGTAGAAAGAAAAAATTATTAAAAAAACAAAAAGATGGAAAAAAAAGAATGAAAAAAATAGGTAATATTAATATGCCCAAAACAGTTTTTCTTTCAATTTTAAATGCTAGAAAAGTTTAATATAAGGAAAATAAAATGGCTAATACATTAACTATTTTTTTATTAATTAGTACATTAATAACTGGAATATTTTGGATTTTTTACCGCATTAAGAATATTAAAAATTATTTA
The DNA here is from genome assembly GCA_011752475.1 of Buchnera aphidicola (Microlophium carnosum). Lineage (NCBI taxonomy): Bacteria > Pseudomonadati > Pseudomonadota > Gammaproteobacteria > Enterobacterales > Erwiniaceae > Buchnera > Buchnera aphidicola. Next base: position 285,219 of record CP048747.1, on the reverse strand, counting down.
GTTAATAAAAAAACCATTAAAAATAATCATTCATACCAAAAAAATACAGTAAAATTAAAAAGAATAAAATATTTTTTTGAATCCATAGCATCATTTTTTCCAATTTTTTTAATTATATTTATTATACGTTCATTTATTTATGAACCTTTTCAAATTCCTTCAGGTTCTATGATGCCTACTCTTTTAATAGGTGATTTCATTTTAGTAGAAAAGTTTTCATATGGTATTAAAGAACCAATTACACATAAAACATTAATATATACAAAACATCCTAAACGTGGTGATATTGTAGTTTTTAGACATCCTAAAGATTATAATATAAATTATATTAAACGTGTAATAGGATTACCTGGAGATAAAATTAAATATAATCTCAATAATAAACATATATATATATGTACAGATTATTTTAATAAAAAACAATGTGAAAAAAAAATATCAATTAATTATTCACAATCTAAACCAAGTAATTTTACTCAAAAAATATACTTTTTAGATGATAAAAATAAAACAAAAGAAGAAAAAACATACAACTCATTATACTTTGATATCGTTGAAGAAAATATTAATAATATTAAACATAATATATTGTTATTGAATGATATTAAAAATCCAAAAAAAGATTATTTTCAACAAGAGAATATGCCTGAATTAACTTGGATTGTACCTAAAGGTGAATATTTTATGATGGGAGATAATCGTGACAATAGTTTAGATAGTCGTTATTGGGGTTTTGTACCTGAGAAAAACTTAGTGGGAAAAGCCATTAAAATATGGATGAGTTTTGATAAAAATGAAAATGAATGGCCTACTGGTATACGTATAAACAGAATTGGAAATATATATTAGAAATTAATAATTAATATAGTAGTAAAAATATAATGAAAATTATATATTTGTATTGACGTACATTTTCAATTTTATCAAATTTTCTATTTTTCCTGTTATATATATAATCAATTAAAATATCATTGAAATCGGTATAACATGAATCATATCGTTACAAAAAAAATACAGAAAGTACTGGGATATACTTTTACTCATAAAGATCTTCTAAAACAAGCATTAACACATCGCAGTGCAAGTAGTAAACATAATGAACGACTAGAGTTTTTAGGTGATTCTATTTTAAGTTTTGTAATTGCTAATGCTTTATACCAACATTTTCCATACATTGATGAAGGTGATATGAGTCGCATGAGAGCCACTTTAGTTCGTGGGAATACCTTGGCAGAAATTGCATATGAATTTGATTTAGGAGAATATTTAAAATTAGGACAGGGAGAATTAAAAAGTGGAGGATTTCGTCGTGAATCCATTTTAGCTAATACTGTTGAAGCTTTAATTGGTAGTATTTATTTAGATAGTAATATTAAAACAGTAGAAGAATTAATATTAAAATGGTATGAAAAACGTTTAGAAAATATTAGTCCTGGAGATACACAAAAAGATCCTAAAACACGACTACAAGAATATTTGCAGTCAAAACATTTATCTTTACCTGTATATTTTATAGTTGAAGTATATGGTGAAGCCCATAATCAATTATTTACTATTCATTGCAAAATCAGTATTATTTCAGAGTATTTAATTGGCACTGGTTCTAGTAGAAGAAAAGCTGAACAAGATGCAGCACAGAAAGCATTAATTCAATTAGGTGTAGAGTGAAAATACAACAAAAACATTGTGGGTATATAACTATTGTTGGAAAAACAAATGTTGGAAAATCAACATTACTAAATAAAATCATTGGAAAAAAAATTTCAATCGTATCAAGAAAAAAAAATACAACACAAAATAACATTACTGGTATTAAAACTCAGGATAATTATCAATCTATTTACATAGATACACCTGGAATCATTTTTAATGAAAAAAATAATACAATTAGATATCAAAAAAATAATTTTTATAAAATAAAAAATGTTTTAACACTAGTTATTTTTATTATTGATCGAGTTTTTTGGACAGAACATGATGATGTAATTTTAAATAGACTAAAAAAAAATAAGATACCAATCATTATTCTAATTAATAAAATCGATAAAATAACTAATAGAATTATATTATTACCTTTTATTGCTTTTCTCAAAAAAAAATTTGATTTTATAGAAATCATTCCTATTTCTGCTAAAAAATTAGAAAATATAGCATTATTAAATAATATAATTAAATCTTATTTACCCAAGAAACCTCATGTATATCCCGAGTTTTATATTACAACAAACTCTCAATTTTTTACAATATCTGAAATTATTCGAGAACAATTAATATTTTTTTTAGGAGATGAATTACCTTCTATCATAAAAGTAGAAATCGAATCTTTTCGCAAACAAGAAAATATTTCATTTCATATAAAAGCCATAATTTGGGTTGAAAATATTAGACATAAAGGAATTGTAATTGGTCAAAAAGGAAAAACAATAAAGAAAATTAGTATGATTTCAAGAAATAATATAGAAAAAGAATTACACATTAAAACTCATCTTCTCCTGTGGGTTAAATATAAAACTTAAAAGTAAAAACACAAGAATATCAATAATCTTTTAAAATTAGTTAAAAGTAAAAATATTTTAACTAATTTTAAAAAAACATATCTGTTAATAAAATAAAAAAGGACATACTTTAACAATGTCAATTATAGGTGTAGGAATAGACTTCATAGAAATATTACGGATTAGAAATATAGTTTTTAACTACGGAAACAGTTTTGCTAAAAGAATTTTATCTAGAGAAGAATGGGAAAAATATATTATCAGCAAAAATAACATTCATTTTCTTGCAAAAAAATTTGTTGCTAAAGAAGCAGCTTCTAAAGCATTAGGTACAGGTATAAATTATGGAATAGAATTTAATCAGTTAGAATTTTATAATAATAAATTAGGAAAACCAAAATTACGTTTTTTAGAAAACGCCTTAAAAAAATCTCAAGAAATACAATGTAAATCCGTATATGTAAGTATATCTGATCAAAAACTATATGCTCACGCTTTGGTTATTTTAGAAAATTGATTTAAATTATTTAAAAATATCAATTTTATTTTTTCTTTTTTTTTGGAAAAAATTTATTAAAAGATTAGAGCATTCACGTTCCATAACATTTTTTTTAATATCTAATTTATAATCTTTTTGTGAATGTAAAAAAATATTTTTTAAAGAACATTTTTTATCTGATTTTTTACAATTTGCACCGAATACTAAACGTGTAATACGACTATGTATAATTGCTCCACAGCACATAATACAGGGTTGTAACGTAACATATAATGTAGTATTTAATAATCGATAATTTTTTATTTTTTTTCCTGCATGTCGTAACGCTATAATTTCAGCATGTGCGGTTGGATCATTTTTGATAATAGAACTATTCCATCCTATTCCAATGATACGTTCTTTAAATACTAATATTGCACCTATAGGAATTTCACCTTTTTTTTTAGCATAATATGCATATTTTAAGGCAATTTTCATCCAATTTTCATCTTTTTTATATTTCATAACACGTTTTAATATATTGATTTTGTTTTTTTAAGTATTTTCAATCTTTCTTTGTTCCATTCTCTTGTTTTTAAATTTGTTCGTTTATCGTGTACAGTTTTACCTTTTGCTAATCCGAATTCTAGTTTACACCACGATTTTTTCCAAAATAGAGACAATGAAACCATAGTACATCCTATATTTTTTTTTTGAAAAGATAAAAAATTGATTTCATCTTTATGTAATAATAATTTTCTTCTCCTTATTGGATTGCAAATAATATGATTTGAAGACATAGGTAAAGGTTGAATTAAAGAATTACAAAGATACATTTCATTAAGATGACTTATTATATAACTATCTGAAATATTTACTTTACCTGATCTAATAGATTTAATTTCCCAACCTTCCAAGACTAACCCGGAATGAAAAACTTTTTCTATAAAATAATTATGATATGCTTTTTTATTAACTACAATTTTAGATGATTTTTTATCATATTTTTTTTTATGTAACATAATTAAATTTATTCCAAAAGTAAAATAAGTTAAAATAAATGTAATCTTTATATAAAATTAATAAAATTAATAATAAAAAATGAATATTATTCAAGTAACAGTTGTTTATGCTTTACCAAAAATTCAATATATTTATAAAGTTAATGCTCCATTAGGATCTACTGTAAAAGATATTATCTTGATATCAAATTTATTAAATTTAATAAAAAATTTTTCATTATATAATAATCGTATAGGAATATATAATAAAGTAGTACATTTAAAATCAAAAGTCAAAGATGGAGATAGAATTGAAATTTATAGAAATTTAATAATAGATCCAAAAGAATGGAGAAGAAAAAACATTTTTTTATCAAAAAAAATATACTAATTTTTTAAAAAAAATTTAGATTTAATAACAGTAAAAAATTCAACAATATTATTAAATCTAAAAGATACAATATTTTTATGTTTTTTTCTTTGAAACTATAACCATAGCAGGACGTAATAAACGAGATTCATGAAGAATGTAACCAGGTTGCATAACTGTAACTATTTGATTAGATTCGATTTCATTGGTATACTGCACTGACATAGCTTGATGGACATCTGGATTAAATGATACATTTATATCATCTATCTTTTTAATATTAAATAATATAAAAGCTTTCTTTAATAAATTACAAATAAATTTTAACTTATTTAAAACTTCCATATAATTCTCTTTTGATTTGCTTGTTTCGGTTAAGTTTAATGCACGTTCAATATTATCTACAACAGGAAGAAAATCTATAATTAATTTTTCTAAAGAAAATTTTATAGTTTTTTCAACTTCTTTATTTAATCTATTATAGACTGATATAATTTCTTTTTCAGTCATAGTTTCTATTTCGATTATTTTTTCTTTAGATTCTTTTAATTGCATTTCTAAAAATTTGATTAAATTTTTTTTTATTAGAGTATCACTTTCATATTTTTCATCATTGATTTTTAGATCATCATTGTTTTCTATTTTTTTTTCTTCTTTGTTTAGCATAAAAACATCCTTTTTAGTATGTATTTATTTTGAAAAATTTTTAATTTTATTTATTTCAAATTTTTATATAAAAAATTTCGTAGGAAAAACAATATGATTGTTTGAGATGTTTTATTTGATTTTATATTTTTGAATAAGAGGAGGAATATAAGAAATTGACATATCCCATGGTTGCTCGATCCATACATTCTGGGGAACGTCTATAATATAATCATCAACTAATAGACGACCCATTGGTTTCGCAAAAATAGTTACAAAATATGCTTTTGGATATAAATTTCGAATAATTTTTGCAGTGCCACCAGTATCTACTAGATCATCTATTACAATAATTTGTTCTCCATCACCTTCTGCTTTTTTAATGATTTTTCTATTTTTATTTAAGCAATCATAATTATAACTTTCAATACATATAGTATCGACGCATCGAACGCCCAATTCTCTTGCTAGTAAAGCTGATGGAACAAGACCACCCCGGCTTACAGCAATGATTCCATTCCAGGAATATATTTTTTTAAGTAATCGATTAGCTAGTTTTCTAGTGTGAATTTGAAGCATATCCCAGGTAACAATGTATTTCTCACTCATAAAAAAAAATTCCAAAACTATAAAATAGTATTTATTAGAAAGTGGAAATAACTTGAATTATTATAGGATTTTAATGTGATGAAAAAAAAATTATTTCTTTTGCATTTCTTTTTCAATAATTAATATTAATATATGAATAATTTTAATATGTATTTCTTGTATTCGATCTGAATATCCATGATAAGGAATACAAATTTCTATATCAGATAATTTTTTAATTTTACCTCCATTGTTTCCTGTTAAAACAATTACCTTCATTTGTTTTTTCTTTGCTTCTTCTATGGCTTTTATTATATTTATAGAATTTCCGGAAGTGGAAATAGCTAATAGTACATCTCCTAAACATCCAACGCTTTCAATAAAACGTGAAAATACTTGATCATATCCAAAATCATTACCTACTGCAGAAATATAACTGCTATCAGAAATAGATATTGCAGGATATCCAGATCTTTTTTTTCTATATACACTAGTTAATTCTTCTGAAAAATGTAATGCATCGCAATGTGATCCTCCATTTCCACATGATATTACTTTTTTACCATTTTTAAATGATTGAGAAATTAAGATAGCTGAATTTTGAATATTTTGTATTTGATTATCGTCTTCTAGAAATTTTTTTAATATTTTTAATGCAGAATCAAGTTCAGAAACAATTATTTTTTTATACATGATTTTAAATTAGTAATATTTTAAAGGAAAAAAATTAAATATTTTATCTCAAATAATCAATTTATATATATTTATATTTTTTCGGTGCGGACGGGACTCGAACCCGCGACCCCCGGCGTGACAGGCCGGTATTCTAACCGACTGAACTACCGCACCTTGTTAGTATTTTTATATTGTACATATTTTAAAAAAATCAGTCAATGATCTTTTTTATATTTATTTAAGCATTAACACCATAAACATGTACTATTATCTTTCATATATTGTAAATATTTCTTATGTAAATCTATTTCTTTTAATGTAGGATATAGTATTCTTAAAGAAGAATTTGTTCTCTTAATTTTTTTTCTTAATTGTTTATGATTTTTTTTATAGTTAATTGCATTATCAGTAAACATAGACTCTTGACCACCAGTCATTAAAAGATATAATTTACCTAAAAGACAAGCGTCTATCATTGCACTATGTAGATTTCTATGAGATTTATTTATTTTATAACGTGCACATAAAGCATCTAATGTATTTTTTTTTCCAGGAAATAATGTCCGCGCTATTTTTAATGTATCAACAATAGCACAAATCGTATTAATATTTTTTATTTCTTCATCTAATATTTCTAATTCTTGATTTATAAAACCTAAATCAAATGAAGCGTTATGAATGACGACGATAGAATTTTTAATATAATTTAAAAACTGATTAGCAATATCTTTAAAAACAGGTTTACCTAATAAAAAATCATTAGTAATACCATGAACTTTTAATGCTCCAGATTCTATCAACCTGTTAGGTTGAATATAAACATGAAAATTATTGCCTGTAAAATGACGTCCAATAATTTCTACAGCTCCAATTTCTATAATTCTATGATTTATATGGGGGAGACTAGTTTGATTTATACCTGTTGTTTCAGTATCTAATATAATTACTCTTTGTTTATTCATAATGTTTTTAAATCATATAAATATAATTAAAATGATTCTGGATAACTATCACTATGTTAAAAATGGTTAAAATGTTTACGGATGGATCTTGTTTGGGAAATCCTGGTGCAGGAGGATACAGTGTAATACTACGTTATAAAACACATGAAAAAATATTAACTTCTGGATTTCATTTGACTACTAATAACAGAATGGAATTAATGGCTGTCATATCAGGATTAGAGTTTCTTAATCAATCATGCTTTGTTGAAATTACAACAGATAGTTTATATGTAAAAAAAGGAATTGTTGATTGGATGCCTATATGGAAAAAAAAAAAATGGAAAACCAATAAAAAAAAACTTGTAAAAAATATAGATTTATGGCTACGTATTAATACAGTTCTAAAAAAACATTATGTAAATTGGTTTTGGATTAAAGCTCATATTGGTCACTTAGAAAATGACAGATGTGATATAATAGCACGTCAATCTGCTAAAAATCCTTCATTCAAAGATATTTACTATGAAAATAATAAATAATGAATAATGAAAATAATTCTTTCATAAAAAATGTAATAATAACAAACTATGATTTTAAAAAAAATACCTATATTGCTTGATAACTATGTTTGGATTCTATATGATATTCGCGGTTTTTGCATCATTATAGATCCTGGTTTATCTAAACCTATAATACAAGAAATAAAGAAAAAAAAATGGTTTCCCGTAGCTATTTTATTAACTCATGATCATATTGATCATACAGGAGGAGTGAAGAAAATTATTGAATATTTTCCCAAAATAACTGTTTTTGGACCTAATGAAACAAGACGACATGGTGTTGATAAAATTGTAACTGAAGGAGATAAACTTTTAATTTTAGATAAAACCTTTTATGTTTTTTTTACTCCTGGACATACCCAAGGTCATGTTGCTTATTATAGTAATCCATATATTTTTTGTGGAGATACTCTTTTTTCAGGAGGTTGTGGACGTGTTTATAATAATAAATATTTAGAGATGTACAATTCTATAAAAATTATTTCTTCTCTTCCAGACAATACTCTTTTATGTTGTTCTCATGAATATACTTTATCAAATTTAAAATTTTCTATGTTTTTTTTACCTAATGACAACTTCATTAAGTTATATTTTGAACAAATTAAAATACACTTAAAACTTGGAAGATCTAGTTTACCTTCTTCTATTTTTTTTGAAAAAAGAATTAATTTATTTTTGAGAACGAATGAAGATCGCATCAAAAAAGCTATGAGATTAAAGAGCAGTTGTACTGCTTTTGAAGTATTTGTTAGATTGAGGTTAAAGAAAGATTGTTGGAGCTAAGCGGGATTGAACCGCTGACCTCCTGCGTGCAAGGCAGGCGCTCTCCCAGCTGAGCTATAGCCCCAGATGATTTTTTATGGTAGGCCTGAGTGGAATTGAACCACCGACCTCACCCTTATCAGGGGTGCGCTCTAACCATCTGAGCTACAAGCCTTCTAATTTTTTATTAGATAATTTGTGTGGGCACTTTCAAAAAAGTATATATTTTTAAGGAGGTGATCCAACCGCAGGTTCCCCTACGGTTACCTTGTTACGACTTCACCCCAGTCATGAATCACAAAGTGGTAAGCGCCTTCCTTTTAAGGGGTTAGGATACCTGCTTCTTTTGCAACCCACTCCCATGGTGTGACGGGCGGTGTGTACAAGGCCCGGGAACGTATTCACCGTGGCATTCTGATCCACGATTACTAGCGATTCCGACTTCGTGGAGTCGAGTTGCAGACTCCAGTCCGGACTACGATTTACTTTATGAGGTTTGCTTGTCTTTACAGATTTGCTTCTCTTTGTATAAACCATTGTAGCACGTGTGTAGCCCTGGTCGTAAGGGCCATGATGACTTGACGTCGTCCCCACCTTCCTCCGGTTTATAACCGGCAGTCTCCTCTGAGTTCCCGGCCGAACCGCTGGCAACAGAGAATAAGGGTTGCGCTCGTTGCGGGACTTAACCCAACATTTCACAACACGAGCTGACGACAGCCATGCAGCACCTGTCTCATAGTTCCCGAAGGCACTTTTTTATTTCTAAAAAATTCTATGGATGTCAAGACCAGGTAAGGTTTTTCGCGTTGCATCGAATTAAACCACATGCTCCACCGCTTGTGCGGGCCCCCGTCAATTCATTTGAGTTTTAGCCTTGCGGCCGTACTCCCCAGGCGGTCGACTTAATGCGTTAGCTTCGGAAGTCACTTCTCTTGGAAACAACCTCCAAGTCGACATCGTTTACGGCATGGACTACCAGGGTATCTAATCCTGTTTGCTCCCCACGCTTTCGCGCCTCAGTGTCAGTATTCGTTTAGGAGGCCGCTTTCGCCACGGGTATTCCTCCAGATATCTACGCATTTCACCGCTACACCTAGAATTCTACCTCCCTCTACGATACTCTAGTTTTTCAGTTTCAAATGCAGTTCCTAGGTTGAGCCTAGGGATTTCACACCTGACTTAAAAAACCACCTACGCGCTCTTTACGCCCAGTAATTCTGATTAACGCTTGCACCCTCCGTATTACCGCGGCTGCTGGCACGGAGTTAGCCGGTGCTTCTTCTGCGGGTAACGTCACAAAATAAAATTATTAGTTTTATTTTTTTCCTCCCCGCTGAAAGTACTTTACAACCCTAAGGCCTTCTTCATACACGCGGCATAGCTGCATCAGGCTTTCGCCCATTGTGCAATATTCCCCACTGCTGCCTCCCGTAGGAGTCTGGACCGTGTCTCAGTTCCAGTGTGGCTGGTTATCCTCTCAGACCAGCTAGAGATCGTTGCCTTGGTAGGCTATTACTCTACCAACAAGCTAATCTCGTCTGGGTTCATCCAAAAGCATGAGGCCAAAAAGGTCCCCCACTTTGGTTTTTCAACATTATGCGGTATTAGCTACCATTTCTAGTAGTTATCCCCCTCTTTTGGGCAGATCCCCAGATATTACTCACCCGTTTGCCGCTTGCCGACAAGAGAGCAAGCTCTCTTTCGCTGCCGCTCGACTTGCATGTGTTAGGCTTGCCGCCAGCGTTCAATCTGAGCCATGATCAAACTCTTCAATTGAAAAATCTTTTTCTAAAGAAATAAATCTTTAGAATATTTTTAAATAACAAAAAATAAAATTTTGTACTTAATTGTCTGTGCCCACACAGATTATCTAATATATTTTTAAAGAGCGTTGTTTATGTTTGAAACTTTAGATTAAGAGATTACATTTTTTTTAATCTGTTGTCAACCTTTTTATAAAAAATTTTTAGTTTTTATTCTTGTTTTTACAAAAAAATAATTTTTCTATTTCTTGATATAAAAAATAGTGAAAAATGATATTGAATAAAAAATTATAATTTACTTTTATATAAAGTATCATAAAATATATATTTTTGTTAGTCTTTTAAAGATAATTAAACTTTTAATATTACGTAGTATAACGAAGGATTTTATAATGAATTTAAAAAATATCATAAAACAAGATATTAAAAATGTTTTAATTAACATTAGCAAGATGAATTATGATCCTATTATAATATTAAACAAAAAAACAAAATTAGGTCATTATCAACTCAATAATTTAATAAAAATCGCTAATATATTAAATTTAAAGCCATATGAACTATCTAAAATAATAATATTTAATATTAAAAAAAAATATATGTATAAAGAAGTAACATTTTCTGAACCAGGTTTTATTAATATTTTTATTAATCAACACTGGCTCTCTGAACAATTAGAAAAAATTTTTATTTCATCTCGTCTTGGTATTAATCGTTCTGAATCGAAAAATATTGTAATAGATTATTCTTCTCCAAATATTGCCAAGGAAATGCATATTGGACATTTACGTTCAACAATTATTGGAGATGTTATAGCAAGAATCTTAGATTTCTTAGGACATAACGTAATTAGAGCAAATCATATCGGTGATTGTGGAACACAATTTGGCATGTTAATTGCATATTTAGAAGATAAAAAAATAAAATATTACAATTTATCTCTTATGCAATTAGAAGAATTTTATTGTAAAGCAAAAAAAAAATATGACATTGATCAATTATTCGCAGAAAAATCTAGAGAATACGTAGTAAAGTTACAAAATAGAGACAAATATTGTCACTCTATTTGGAAAAAATTAGTATCTATTACAATGTCAGAAAATTATAGAATATATAAAAGACTAAATGTCACTTTAAAAGAAAGTCATACTATGGGAGAAAGTGTATACAATAAAATGCTTCCTGATATTATTCACGATCTTATAAATAAAAAAATAGCAATTAAAAAAAACGGCTCTATAATTGTTTTTTTAAAAGAATTCAAGAATAGATTAGGAGAATCTATGGGTGTTGTCATTCAAAAAAAAGACAAAGCATTTTTATATTCTAGTACTGATATTGCTTGTTTTAAATATAGATATCAAGTATTACATGCTAATCGTATTATTTATTATACTGATGCTCGTCAACATCAGCATTTAATGCAAGCATGGACTATTGCTAAAAAAGCTAAATATATATCTCAAGATCTACTGTTAGAACATCATACATTTGGAATGATGTTATCAAAAAATAAGCGTCCATTTAAAACTCGTGATGGTAATACCATAAAACTTTCTGCACTTCTTAATGAAGCTACAGAAAGAGCGATATCTTTGATTAAAAACAAAAAACCTAATTTATCTAAAAAAAAACTAACCCAATTAGCTAATATAATAGGTATTAGCGCAGTAAAATATTCAGATTTATCTAAAAATAGAAATACAAATTATATATTTGATTGGGACGAAATGCTAAATTTTGAAGGCAATACAGCGCCCTATATTCAATATGCTTATACAAGAATCATTTCCATTTTAAATAAATCTATTATCCCTATAAAGAAATTAAAAGAAAAAATAATTCTAACAAAAGAAAGCGAAATTAATTTAGCCATTAAAATATTAGAATTTGAAGAAATTATCCTACTCATTTCTCAAAAGGGAACACCTCATATCTTATGTAAATATCTTTATCAGCTTGCAACAAGTTTTTCTAATTTTTATGAAAATTGTTCTATACTTTTTTCTAAAAAAATAAAAATTTGTAAAAGTAGGATTAAATTATCTATTTTAACAGCTAAAACGTTGAAAAAAGGACTTAATATGCTTGGTATCAAAACAGTTAAGAAAATGTAAAATATAATTTATTATTATTATTATTAATTTTAAAAAATTAGCAAGGTGAGGAAATAATATAGTACGAAAAAATACTACTTACTACCACACCAGCCTATATTAAAATACGGATAAAATAATTTTATTTATATTAAGAACCAATGATATTAGTCATTTTTATTTTTTTTATATCTATAATCTCAAATTGAGATAAAACAGTTAATTCTGGAAAACTTTGACGTAAAAATCGAGATAAAAAATATCTAATAGGATGACTGACTAATAACACAAGAGGAGAACCTATTGATAATTGTTTTTTAATAGCTTCTTTTGTTTTTATTAATAAACTTTCAGACAAAGTAGGCTCTAGAGTATTAGTTCCTGATTGTAAACTATTTAATAACAATTGTTCTAAATTTGATTCTAATCCTATTATTTCGATAATGCTATTATGACCAAATAATTTTTGCATTAAAACTTTTTTTAAGGAAATACGCACAATACTAGTTAATTCATTTGGATCTTTTTGAGTATCTGCACATTCTGACAACGTTTCTAAAATAGTTCTCATATCACGTATTGGAACATGTTCTAACAATAAATTTTTCAGAACTTTATGAAGAACTGTTAAATTAATTACATTTGGAATTAAATCCTCAGTTAATTTAGGCATTTCTATGCTAACACGTTCTAATAATTGTTGGGTTTCTTGACGACCAAATAATTCATCAATATGATTAGTAATCAAAAAATTTAAATGCGTGGAAATTACGACACTAGATTCTATAACAGAATAACCTTTTTTTTGAGCAGTATTTTTAAATTCTTCATCAATCCAATAACCAGATAAACCAAAAGTAGGTTCATAGATTTTTTCAAAAGGCAAGGGTTCGATTGCTCTTCCTGAATGAATAGCCATAAAACGTTCATAAAAGCATTTTCCTTGACCTACTTCTACTCCTTTAATAAAAATACGATAAATATTTCCTGATAAATTCATATTATTTTTTACACGTATTAATGGAGGCAAAAATCCAATTTCTTGAGCTATTTTTTTACGAACTACACGAATTCTATCTAATAAATCACCTTTTTGATTGACATCAGTCATAGGTGTTAATTTATAACCTATTTCTATTCTAATCGGATCTTCTAATTCAACATCGTTCCAAGATGCTTCTGAAATAGAATCATGTATTACTTTATATTTTTTATCAGAACTTAAAAAATTATTATCCAAGTCATATTTTTTTTCATATAACCACCAAGAAAGAATAAACAATAAAATTGTAAATACTAAAAATATAATATTTGGCATACCTGGAACTAAACCAAAAACACCTAATACTATTGCACTTAATAAAATAACTTGAGGATTATAAAATAATTGACTAACCATTTGTTCTCCAACATTTTGATTGCTACTAACACGCGTTACAATAACACCTGCCGCAGTAGAAATAACTAAAGCTGGAATTTGTGCTACTAAACCATCTCCAATAGTTAATAATGTATAGACTTCTACAGCTTTATTTAACAACATATGATGTTGTATCAGACCAATAATTAAACCTCCAACAATATTAATTATCATGATTAAAATTCCAGCAATTGCATCTCCTCGTACAAACTTGCTAGCACCATCCATAGAACCGTAAAAATCAGCTTCTTGTGTTATATTTATACGACGTTTTTTAGCTTTTTCTTCACCAATTAAACCTGCATTTAAATCTGCATCAATTGCCATTTGTTTTCCTGGCATAGCATCTAATATAAATCGTGCACCAACTTCTGCAATTCTACTAGCACCTTTTGTAATCACAATAAAATTAATAATAACTAAAATTACAAATACAACTATCCCGATAGCAAAATTTCCACCAACTAAAAAATGACCAAATGATTCAATAACTCTTCCTGCTGAATCAGTTCCAGTATGACCTCTTAAAAAAATAATACGTGTAGAAGCTACGTTTAATGCCAAACGTAATAGTGTAGAGAAGAGCAAAATTGTTGGAAAAGCAGTAAACTCTAAAGTATGACGAGTAAACATAGAAACAAGTAAAATAATTATTGATAAAGCAATATTAAAAGTAAAAAAAATATCCAAGACGAAGGGTGCTAATGGCAAAACCATCATTGATAAAATCATTAAAATAAGTACTGGACCAGCAAGTATTTGCCATTGCGTTGTTTTCAAACTTTTTACGATACGAAAAAAAGAAGATAAATTAATCATTAGGTTTCTGTTCTCCTGTAAAAGTTAATTCTGATGGAACTAATATATTTCTAGGTTTTTCAGGGAAAATTCCCCCTTCTTTTTTCCATTTTCGCACCTTCCAAACCCATGCTAAAACCTCTGCAACAGCTTTGTAAAGAGGACCAGGAATATATTGTCCTATTTCAGAATAACGGTATAATGAACGAGCTAATGATGGTGCAGAAATAATAGAGATATTATTTTTGATAGCTAAATTTTGTATTTTAATAGCTATTTCACCTATACCTTTAGCTATTACCTTAGGTGCATTCATTTTATTTACATCATATTTCAGTGCAACTGAATAATGTATAGGATTAGTTATCACTACATCGGCTTTAGGAATATCAGAAATCATTCTTCTACGCATAGCAGCTTTCATTTCTTGACGAATCCGTATTTTAATATTTGGATTTCCTTCTTTTTCTCTTAATTCATCTTTAATTTCTTGACGAGTCATTTTTAATTTTTTATAGTAGTTAAATTGTTGCCAAATAACATCAAAAAACACGATAGGAACTAGTCCTAGTATGACTAAAAAACAACAAACAGCAATTATATTACATCCACCTAATAATGAAGATATGTAATTCTTATTATTCAAAAATAATATTTTAGAAAAAGAAACCCATAAATACCAAAAAGATATACCGCTAACTATAAATAATTTTAATATAATTTTTAACAACTCTATTATTATTTGAAAAGAAAATATTCTTTTGAAACCCTCAAGAGGATTTAATTTTATAAAATTGAATTTTAATGATTTAAAATTCAATTTAATACCACTAAACAATATAGGAGGTATCGTGCTTACAATTAACAAAGATATTAAAAATGGAAAAAAAACAAATAATATATTTTTTAAATATAAAAATATATTTAATAAAATATTATTTTGATTTAGAAGATCAATTTTATCAAAACAAAAACTATTCGACATCACTGTAGTCAAATTAAAAATAATTAAATCTCTATACCACCATAAATTTATAAATCCAACTAATAAAATTAATAAAGAATTAAGTTCTCTAGAATATTTTGTTTGTCCTTTTTTTCGAAATTTTCTAATACGATGCTCGGTGGGATTTTCTGTCTTTTCTTCATTCATATTCTGATTCATTATAAATATTTTTAACCACTATTTTTATACGTAAAAAGTTCATTAAACCTCTGTATTTAAAAAAAAACAAGCTAATTTTATTTATGATATAAATAGATCATATCTATTTTTTTCAAAATCAATATAATATATATTTATATTTAATCTTCAAATGTATATAATGTTTTAAATTCATATTACAATTATCTATGTTTTTAATTTTAAAATATATAAATTTAAAATAAACTATTTAAAATATAATGTTATTATATAATAAAATTACATCCACTGTTAAAAATAAATTTTTCCCAACAAAACCACTCTATTTTTCATAAAAAATTTTATTTTTGAGACCTTAATAAATGCTTATAAGTCAATATTTATTATCAACTTTAAAAAATATACCCTCTGACGCAAAAATTATTAGCCATCAACTAATGTTGCGAAGTGGTATGATTAGAAAAACATCTTCAGGTTTATATATCTGGCTTCCAACTGGGATTAGAGTACTAAAAAAAATAAAAAAAATTATTAAAAAAGAGATGGAAAAAATCAATGCATTAGAAATATCAATGCCTATTATCCAACCTGAATATTTATGGAAAGAAAGCGAACGATTAAGTGTATATGGAGAAGAATTATTAAAATTCTCCGATCGTCGTAAAAATCAGTTTATTTTAGGACCTACTAATGAAGAAGTTGTTACTAATTTTATCAGTTCTGAGATACATTCATATAAAGAACTACCATTAATAGTATATCAAATACAAACAAAATTTAGAGATGAAATACGACCTCGTTTTGGAATAATTAGAACGCGCGAATTTACTATGAAAGATGCTTACTCTTTTCATATAAATCAAGATTGTCTGGAAAATACTTATAATAAATTCCATAATAGTTATATAAATATATTTAAAAAAATGAAGTTAGATTTTTGTGTAGTAAAAGCTGATTCAGGTTCGATGGGAGGAAATATTTCTCATGAATTTCAAGCGTTTTCTGAAAATGGAGAAGATGAAATAGTTTTTTCTAACGATAGATCATATTCTTCAAATATAAATATGGCTAAATCTATCGAAACAATTAATTTTTTTAAAAAAAAAGATTCATACAAGATTCTTCAAAAAAAAACAAAAACAAAAAAGTCTATAGTAATTTCTGAAAAATTAAATACACCATTAGAAAATCAAATTAAAACTTTTTTAGTTCAGATAAAAACAGATAATATTACTTCAATAGCTGCATTATTAATACGAGGCGATCATGAATTAAATTTATTTAAAATAGAAAAAATTGAAATTTTAAAAAAACCTTTAGTATTTCTTAGTGAAAAAGAAATTATTTTATTGATAGGAGTGAAAAAAAAATTCTTAGGTCCTTTAGGATTAAAAATTCCTGTTATTGCTGATATTTCTACTTACAAAATGAAAGATTTTACTATTGGTTCAAACATTAATAAACATTTTTTTATTAATGTAAACTGGAATATTGATTTACCTATTCCAATAATTAAAGATATTAGAAAAGTAACAAAAAATGATTTAAGTCCTAATGGAACAGGCCATTTAAATATTAAAAAAAGTATTGAAATTGGTCATATATTTCAACTTGAACAAAAATATTCTAGAATAATGAATAAGTCTATCAAAACAAAAAATGGTCATCAAGAAAATTTATATATGGGATGTTATGGAATAGGAATAACACGTATTGCAGCAGCTATTATTGAACAAAATCATGACAGTAATGGTATTATTTGGCCAAATTCTATTGCACCTTTTGAAGTAGTTATTTTGCCTGTAAATATGAATAAAGATAATGAAATTAAAAAAATAGCACACGTTTTATATCAAAATTTTAAAAAAATAGGAGTGGATGTGATCTTATATGATCGAAATGAACGACCAGGAGTCATGTTTAACGAAATGGATTTAATTGGTATTCCTCATCAAATTATTATTAGTACACGCTCTATTAATAATAATAATGTTGAATATTGCGCAAGAAAAAACAAGAAAAATATTCTAGTCAATATACAAGATATAACAAAATTTATTGTGAAAAAACTTATAAACTAAAATTATTAATTACAATGTTATTTATAAAGATCAATATCTTTCTAAATATAGTCTAATTTTATTTTTTCTGATCCTACTAATAATTTTAATTCATTTAATAAATCATCACTAATTGTAACAAACCATTTTTTATTTAATGACAAATTTAAATATGAGCTTTTTTTATAGTAAGAAATACAAACAGGAATATTTCCTTTAGATTGTTTATCTAAACATTCATACAATTTATTTAAAAAAAACATCTCAGTTTTTTCTTCATTTAATATAATTATTAATCTGTATATATGTTTTTTTCTCATGATGCTTAAATCTATAAGATCATAAGCTGTCATTTTAATATTTTTACTAACAAAACTAAGGTTTAAAACTCCTCTTACAAATAATAGTGTATTGATTTTTAAAATAGATTCATGTAAATCTAATAAAACTGTAAAAATTATAACTTCTAAACGACTAGTATTATCATCTAATATTAAAATAGCTATACGGTTTTTACTTTTAGTTATTTTAATTTTAATGGAAACTATAATTCCTGCGACTAAAACTTTTCTATTTTTTTCAAAAAATTTTAATTGTGATAATTTTATTCCATTAACATAGTGTTTTAATTCTTGTTTATATTGATCAATAGGATGTCCTGTAAGATAAAATCCTAGTACTTGATATTCGTTTTCTAATTTATTTTTTTCAGAATAAATTAATTTATTAAAATTATTTTTTTTTACTTGTTTTAACTCATTTTTAAAAACACCGAAAAGACTTTCCTGTTGAAAAAATTTTGTTCTAAGAGATTCTTTTGATGCATTTATAGCATCATCAATCGATTTAAGTAAGTAATTTCTACTTTGATTAAAACAATCGCAACTTCCAGACATTATCAATTTTTCTAGTACTCTACGAGTTATCTTATTAGAATCAATTCTCATACAAAGATCAAACAAATCGTAAAAAAATCCATTTTTTTCACGTTCTTCAATAAGATTTCGTACTGAATTTTCTCCTATACCCTTAATAGCACCAATACCATAAACTATATTATTTAAATCATTTACATAAAATTCATATTTACTTAAATTAATATTTGGAGGTATAATTTTTAATCCTATATTTAACGATTCATTAACTAAAACAATAATTTTTTCTGTATTGTCTATATCAGATGTCATAGCTGCAGCCATAAATTCAGCAGGATAGTGTGATTTTAACCATAAAGTTTGATAAGAGACTAAAGCATAAGCTACAGAATGAGATTTATTAAATCCATATCCTGCAAATTTTTCTAATAAATCAAAAATTTTTACTGATAATTTTTTATTAATGCCATTTTTTAAAGCTCCTGCTTCAAATATAGCACGTTGTTTTGACATATCTTTTAAATTTTTTTTACTCATTGCTCGTCTTAAAATATCTGCACTTCCTAGTGTATAACCTGCTAAAACTTGTGCTATCTGCATTACTTGTTCTTGATATAATATGATTCCATATGTTGATTCCAATATAGGTTTTAATAGTATATGTTGCCATTTATGATCAGGGTATGAAATTTTCTCACGTCCATGTTTTCGATTAATAAAGTTATCGACCATACCAGATTGTAAGGGACCAGGTCTAAATAGTGCTACTAAAGCAATTATATCTTCAAAACAATCAGGTTGTAATCTTTTAATTAAATCTTTCATACCATAAGATTCTAATTGGAATACACCAGTAGTTTCAGATTTTTTTAATACATTAAAACATTTTATATCATCAAGAGGGATCGAATTAATATTTATTAATTTCTTTTTATGAAACTTAAGTTTCATATTAATCATTTCTACTGTATAATTAATAATAGTTAATGTACGTAAACCAAGAAAATCAAACTTTACTAATCCGATATATTCTATATCATTTTTATCAAATTGCGTTACTGGATTATTCCCTTTTTCATCACAATATAATGGACAAAAATCAGTAATTTTAGTAGGTGAAATAACTACTCCTCCTGCATGTTTTCCAACATTTCTATTGATTCCTTCTAATTTTTTAGCAATATCAATTATTTTTTTTACGTCTTCATTGTTTTTATAAAGATTAGATAGTTCAGATTCTTTAGAAAAAGCTTCGTTCAAAGTTATTCCGGGGTCTAAAGGTACTAACTTAGATAATTTATTAATAAATCCATATGGATATCCTAAAACACGACCTACGTCTCTAATAACAGCTTTTGCTGTTAATGTTCCAAAAGTAATAATTTGTGCTACTGCGTTTCTACCATATATATTTGAAACATGATCAATTACTTTATCACGTTTTTCCATGCAAAAATCAATATCAAAATCAGGCATTGAAACACGTTCTGGATTTAAAAATCTTTCAAATAAAAGATCAAAAGATAATGGATTCACTTCCGTAATATTTAAAGCATATGCTACAAGAGAACCGGCGCCAGAACCTCGTCCTGGACCTACTGGTATATTATTATCTTTTGACCATTGTATAAATTCCATAACGATTAAAAAATATCCAGGAAAACCCATTTTATTAATGACATTTAGTTCCATATCTAAACGATTTTTATATTGATTATAAATATGTTTATATTTTTTATTATTGACATCCAAAAGACTTAAACGGTTTTTTATACCTTTATATGCTTGTGTAATTAAGTAATTTTCAACACTGATTTTTCCAGTTGAAAACTGAGGTAAAAAATATCTTCCAGAATGTATAAAAACATTACAACGTTTTGCAATTTCTACACTATTTATAAGCGCTTCTGGAATATCTGAAAAAAGATCAGACATTTCTTTTTCAGTTTTTAAAAACTGTTGATCACTATAATTATTTTGAATTTTTGAATTCTGTAATATTTCACCTTCATTAATAGCAATTCTAATTTTATGAATTTTAAAATCTTCTTCATTTAAAAAACACACATCATTAGTAGCAACAACAGGAACACCTGTAGATAAAGATAAATCTATAGCCAAGTGTAAATATGTTTCTTCATTATCTCGATTTGTACGAAATAATTCTAAATAGTAAGAATCAGGAAAATATTTCTGATAAAATGATAAACAAGTAGATATCAATGATGTTTGACCATTAAGTAAAATTTTTCCTAGTTCACCTTGAGAACCACCAGAAAGTAGTATTAATCCCTTATTAATTTCTAATAACCATTTTTTTTCAATAGTGACATCACTATTATTAGTGTATCCTTTTTGATAAGAGCGAGAAATTAATAAGATTAAATTTTTATATCCTTCTTGAGTAGAAGCTAATAAAGTTAATTTTGTTAGTTTATTATTTATTAAATTAGAAAAAAATTGTACTGTCACACCAATAATAGGTTTCAAACCTAACTTATGAGCCATATTATAAAATTTAATTACACCGTGTAAATTGTTGTAATCAGTTATAGCAATAGCTGGCATATTTAACAATGCCGCTTTTTTAACTAATTCCTCAGGTTTTGATAATCCATCAATAATTGAGTAATCGCTATGTACATGAAGATGAATAAATTTTGGTTCATTCATATATTTTCCGAAATTTATTAGATAAATACATATTTTTAAGATAAATATTTTTTAGCAAAAATAATATTAGATTTACAAATGATATTATTGTTTACTACAGCTATATTTTTAAAAACTAAAATATTTTTATTGGATTTTAAAATAGTTACTTCTATAAACATTTGATCCCCAGGAATAACTGTTTTTTTAAAACGAGTATTATCTATTCCTACAAAATGATATAATTTATTGATGTTTAATTCACCTGTACTAATATATATTAAAATACTTGCTGCTTGAGCCATAGCTTCAACAATTAATACACCAGGAAAAATTGGTTCATTTAAAAAATGTCCTTGAAAATACGGTTCATTTATAGTGCAGTTTTTGATTGCTTGTAAAGATTTAAATATTTCAAAATTTAAAACTCGATCAATTAGTAAAAAAGGATAGCGATGAGGTAAAATTTGTAAAATTTTTTTGATATGTAATATATTATTTATCAAATTCAAAATATTTACCTTATTTTAAATGTTTTATTAAAATCAATATCATATTTTAAAATATAGATTAAAGAAAGATTGTATTGCTTATGTAATTTTAACAAATGAAATATTTTTATATTTTCATAATTATATACATCAAATAATTTTTTCTTAATTTATATTATAGTTACCAATTTTTGCCAATGTTAAATTGAAATGGTTCCAATTGATAATTTTTATTTTTTGTAATAGGAATTGCATAAGAAAAAACTAATGGACCAATTGGGGAAAACCATTGTAACGAACAACCAACTGATGAATAAACATCATCTAATATATTATCTTTTACAAATGAAAAAAAATTAACATTTCTAGGATTCTTGTATTGTATATCCCAAATATTACCAACATCTAAAAATAAAGACGCACGAAGAAATTTAGAGTATTTTTGATCTATCAAGGGAAAAGGTACAATAAGCTCTAAATTAGAAGAAAAGGTTAAATTTCCACCGATAGAATCAATGGATTCACAGAAATTATTATTTTCATATCCAATACAGTCTTCTGAATTAGTATTTTCATACGTTGATTTAGGACCGATAGTGTTTATACGAAAACCACGAATATTATTCACACTACTAGTATAGAAATTCTCATAAAAAGGCAATTTTTCTTTATTAAAAATGTTTCCTACTCCCATATAGATGTGACTTAAAAATATAAAACTCTTCTCTTTATCTAATGGAATAAAGTTCTCACTATCCAACATTATTTTATAAAAACTATTATCGGAACCAGGAAGAGTATTTTTTCCACTAATATGTATTTGATTTCCAGAGACAGGAAAATAAAGATATTCTAAATTAGAATATATCCACGAATAATTTATAGTAAAATCATCTACAAAATCATTTTTTAGAAATATGGTATTTAACGATTTTTTAATTAATAGAGAAGAATCAATCTTTTTTTCTTGATTATTAATACCATTATGGGTAAATCCAAATCCAAAGTTTAGTTTATTAGTATCATTAATTGAAAAACCTAAATTACTTTCAAAACCATAAGTTTTTTTTAGAAGATTTGAGATATTATTAAAATGATATTTCAAATCATTATAAAAAACTCTGGTGTTTAAATCTATACTGTTAGAAAAAAAATATGGATAACTCATTGATATATCAGCATATTTTTGATTTTCATTTTTAATAATATTAGCTTTTAAAGAATTTCCAGAACCAAATATATTTTCTTGAGAAAAAGACATATTAAAGCTTATGCCACTATCTACTCCATATCCCAGACCAAAATTTATAGAACCAGTAGGTTGTTCTTTTACTTTATACGTAATATCAACTTGATTAGATTTATGAGGATTTATTTTTGTAATTATTTCAACGTCACTAAAATAATGAGTTTTTTCTAACAATGTTTTACCTAATTCTAGTAATTTTATATTAAAATATTTACCTTCTACTTGTTTGATTTCACGACGTAAAACTTTATCTTGAGTTACTTCATTCCCTGAAAAATGAATTCTGTTGACAAAAAAACGTTGTTTAATATCAATATCAAAGTCTAGTACTATTGTTTTTTTTTCATGATTAACTTTTGGAATAACTATAACCTGAGCATTAATATATCCGTTTTCATGTAAAAATCTTCTTATCTTATTTACTATAATGTCAATTTTTTCCTGATTGTAAAGTTCATAATGATTAATGTTGATAAAATTTGAAATTACATCTTGATATGGAAATACATTTCCATTAATAAAAAAATTTGAAATATTATATTTTTTACCTTCAGAAATATTTATTGTGATATTTATCTTATTTTGATCTTGAATAAAATCTATTTTTTTAGAATTTACATGAAAATAAAAATATCCATGACTCAAATAGAAATATTTTAAACGTTCTAAATCATTGTTTAATTCTTTTGAAGAATAAATACATTTACTTAAAATATTCCACCAAGAATGATGATCTTTTGATTTTAACAATGAAAAAATTTCTTCTTTAGAAAAATTTTGAATGCCAAGTATATTAATACTATTAATTTTTATAGGTATACCTTCATTAATTAATATTTTTAAATTAACAGTATTACTTTCAGAAAAAATTTTTAATATTTTTACATTTGATTTATATCTTCCGAAATCATGATAAGCATCTCCTATTTCTTTAACAAATATATCAGTGAAAAAATCATTAAATGGCTTGCTTTTTTCAATATTTAATTGTGCTAAATATTTATCTAAAATAGAATTATTAATAATATGATTACCAGAAATAGCAACATTAGAAATAATGGGTCTTTCTCTCACATTAAAGATCACAGTTTTGTCTGAAAGAACTACTTTAATATCTTCAAATTTTCCTGTTTTAAATAAAGATTTAATGCTATTTTGTACATCATATTGAGATATTTGATTTCCGATGCTAAAAACAATACTTTTTAAGGCTTCATTTTGTGAAAAATTTTTCAATCCTTTAAACTGAATATCTTTAACAAGGAATGTATTTTTTGCACAAACTATTAGGCTAAAAAACATTAAAAAAGCTATAAAAAAATTTTTAATGAACATTATTATTATAATTTTTCCTACAATAGATTTCTTCTTTCGTAAAATTTATTAAAAAAATTTAAATTTATTAGAAATTATGAAGTAAAAAAAAATTTAAAAGACACTTTTTTTATATTTTCATGTCATTACTCATCAAAAAATATTTTTTTAAAAAAAATTAAAAGCGTCATTATTTAATATGAATACAAATTTGATTTTCCTAAGAACTTTAATGATATAAAAATATACTATTTCTCATATATTTTAAATCCTCCAAAACGACGTTCACGAGATATAAAAGAATCTATAGCATGCTGAAAAACACATTGATTAAAATCAGGCCACAAAACATCAGTAAAATATAACTCAGAATAAGCTATTTGCCATAATAAAAAATTACTAATTCTTTTTTCTCCTCCTGTCCTAATAACGAGATCTACTGGAAGCAGTTGACTAGTAGATAAATATTGAGAAAAAGTGTTTTCTTTAATGTCATTTATATTTAAAACGCCTTGTTGAACTTTATTAATAATTTTCTTGATACCTTGAATGATATCCCATCTTCCACCATAATTTGCAGCTATATTTAATATTAAACCACTATTCTGTAAACTTATTTTTTCTGCATTATAAATACTACTTTGTAATTTTTTATTAAAATATGTTATGTCGCCGATAACCTTTAATCTAATATTATATTTTTTTAAATTTTTGATTTCACTATCTAATGCATAAGAAAATAATTCCATTAATGATTTAATTTCAGATAACGGACGATTCCAATTCTCACTACTAAAAGCGTATAATGTTAATATTTTTAAATTATTTATAATAGAAAATCTTATTGCTCTCTTAACTGCTTTAAAACCTTCTTTATGCCCTAAAATACGCATTTTACCTTGTTTATTAGCCCAACGTCCATTTCCATCCATAATAATTGCGACATGACGAGGATTGTGTTTATGATGTTTTTCGTTATGTTCTAATAAATATTTATACTGCATAGAATATATATATTTCTCTTGAAAAATAGAATTTTATTAAAATATTCTAAATTAAATGATTAATACATTAAAAAAATGTATTGTTAAAAAATCAAAGACAACACTTTATTTTTAGCCAATATTCTAGCTTGTCTATCAATCTCTAAAACATCTTCAATACAATCAGGTTCTGAAAAACAGGAAAACGTTAGTGTTTCACTATTTATTTCATAAATTTTAGTAAAAGAAATTTTAGAATCAAGAAAAGCTGACACGGCAATTTCATTGGCAGCATTTAAAACAATCATAGCGGATTGACCTTGAGAGAAAGAATCAATTGCTAATTTTAAGCATGGAAATTGAATGAAGTTCGGTTCAAAAAACGATAGGTTATTTATTTTAGAAAAATTTACACAATTAACTCCTGAATAAATACGATCGGGCCAAGACATAGCATATGAAATAGAAATTCTAATATCAGGAACTGATAATTGTGCTAATAAAGCACCATCAGAATATTGGACCATAGAATGAATGATTGATTCAGGATGAATCAAAATTTGAATTTCCGATTCTAATGCATTAAATAACCATCTTGCTTCAGCATATTCTAAACCTTTATTCATCATAGTAGCTGAATCTACAGAAATTTTTCGTCCCATTAACCAATTTGGATGAGAACATGCTTGATTCGGAGTTACACTAGATAAATCAGATGAAGAAAATTTATAAAACGGTCCTCCTGAACCAGTTAAAACAAGATGCTTAATATTATTTCTTTTTAAATTAGACATACCTAAATTTTTTTGAACTTCTAAAGGTAGAACTTGAAAAATAGCGTTGTGTTCACTATCAATAGGAAGAATTTTGGCACCACTTGAAGCAAGTGCTTTCATGAATAAAGAACCACATGTAATTAAAGATTCTTTATTAGCTAATAACACTGTTTTTCCAGCATATATTGCGGATAATGTTGGTAATAAACCTGCTATTCCAACAATTGCAGATATTACTTGATCTATTTCTTGTAATGAAGCTAATCTACAAATATCTTTTTCTTTAAAAAGAACTTCAGTTCTTATTTTTTTACGTTTTAATTTTTTTCTTAATATATTTGCAGATTTTTCATCTCTCATTGCTGCCCAATCAGGAGAAAATAACTCACATTGCTGTAACATAGTAGTAATATTTGTATTAGCTACTAAAGCAATTACTTTAAATAAATTCGGATTTTTTTTAATAATCGATAATGCGCTAATGCCAACAGAACCAGTTGATCCTAAAATAGTGATTTTTTTCATAAATGTTCTTACATTATAAAAAATTAATAATTTTTTTACATAAATTTTTTTAATTTATACTTTATTATATGATATATGTTTTAACAATAAAAACCTTAAAACTTCATTAGTTCTATTTCTTTTTCAGATAAAATAGAATCTATTTTTTTAATACATTCATCTGTCATAATTTGTATCTTAATTTGAGAAGCACGTTCGGCATCTTCACTAATAATTTTATTTTTAAGAAGTCTCTTAACTTTATCATTTGAATCTCTACGAATATTACGAATAATAACACGACTACTTTCGGCTTCACTACGAATGAATTTAATTAATCTCTTTCTTCTTTCTTCTGTTAATGGAGGGATTGGTATTAATATATCTTTCCCTTGTAAAATTGGATTTAAATCAAGATTGGAATTTAAAATAGCTTTTCTAATTAAAGATGTAATAGAATTATCAAAAACATTAATTTTAAGAGTATGGGCATCTTCAAGAATTATACTAGATACTTGACGTAGAGAAGTTTTAGAGCCAAAATATTCAATATAAATACTATGAAGTAATGTTGGTGAGGCGCGACCAGTTTTAATGTTATTAATATTTTTATGAAACATTTGAATACATGTCTCCATGCGCTCACGAGTTTTTATATTAATCTGATTAATCACATGATTACCTATACAATATATTCTTAATGGAATAAAATACTTTTTTTATGTAATAAATATTATTAAATTTGTTAAACGTCTATTCAGTAATAAGAGTACCTTCGTTGTTTCCTATCATAATACGATATAAAGACCCAGGATTGTTTATGTTAAAAACTCGGATAGGTAAATGATAATCTCGAGCAAGTGTAAAAGCAGCTAAATCCATTACTTTTAATTCTTTTTTAAGAACGTCTTTATATGTTAATGTTCTATACAGAACAGCACGATGATCTTTTTTTGGATCTTTTGAATATACTCCATCAACTTTAGTACCTTTTAAAATGATATCAGATTCTGTCTCAATACCACGTAAACAAGCAGCTGAATCAGTTGTAAAAAAAGGATTACCTGTTCCAGCAGCAAAAATAATAATAAAATGATTAGACAATAAATTTATTGCTCGTTCGCAACTATATATTTCACAAATACCATTTAATGGTATTGCAGACATTAAACACGTTTTCGCAGAAGAAATTGAATTAATTGTATCTCTCATAGCCAAACTATTAATAACTGTTGATAATATGCCAATATGATCAGCAGCTACTCGATTAAGACCTAACTTTGATAATTTTGCACCACGAAATAAATTACCACTTCCAATAACTAACCCTACTTGAATACCAATTTTTACTATAGAATCAATTTCTTTTGCTATTCTTTTTAAAGAATTTATATCAATACCAAATTTGTTAGCTCCTTGTAATACTTCTCCACTTATTTTCAATAAAATACGTCGATATATAAATTGCTTATTTGTAGACATATTTCTCAACCTAAATATATTTTATATTAACATGTTTTTAAATTTATAATTTATTCAAATATAGTCTCACCTAGTTCAAATCTAATAAATGATTTAATATATGAATCATTTTCATATAAAATATCTCCTACTGTTTTTGTCGGGTCTATAACAAAACTCTGACCTATTAAAGAGATACTATTAATAAATTTATTCATTTTTCCATCTATGATTTTTTTTAATAAATTCGCTGGTTTTTTAAGATGACTTGTTAAGTCTAATTGTATTGCATATTCCCTTTCAAAAACTTTACTAGATACATTTCTTGGATGTAAATATGTTGGTTTACTTGCAGCTATATGCATTGCAATATTTTTTAATATTGTTTTATCTAAGGAACCTGCACTAACTAAAACCCCAATTCGAATTCCATGAAGATAGGAGCAAATATTTTCACCTTCGAGAAAATGAAAACGACGTATATTAATATTTTCACCTACTTTTAACACTAAATCTGTTCTCTTTGATTCAAAAATTTCTTTTAATTGATTGATATCTTTTATTTTTTTTTCCAATGCTTCTAGTAAAATATCTTCTCCTAAAGAAATAAATGAATTATCTTTAGATACAAAATCAGTTTCACAGTTTAATTCAAGCATCACACCAATATTATTTTTAATTTTTGAAAAAATCATACCTTGATTAGTAATATTATTTATTTTTCTTTCGGCAATTAGCTCTCCTGACTTTCGTAAATTATCAATTGCTGACTCAATATCTCCATTTTCTTCTAATAATGCTCGTTTACATTCTAAAAAACCTACGCCTGTACGCGATCTTAATTCTTTAATAAGACAAGTATTAATAATGTTAGTATTTATCACATTAGTTTCCTTTTTATAAATTATTTCAATGAAGTTTCTACAAAATTTTTAGTGAATATTTTCTATTCAATATTTAAATTCTTTTTAGAATCGCTTAAAATCTTATCTAGCAAATTTTTTTTATTTGTTTTAGAAATAATAAGAACTACAGATTTTAAGTATAAGTTTACTGATCGAATAGCATCATCGTTACCAGGTATAATGTAATCTACACCATCAGGATTGGAATTAGTATCAACGATAGCAAATACTGGGATGCCTAAATTATTAGCTTCTTTTATTGCAATATTTTCATGTGCAGCATCAATGACAAATAAACAATCAGGCAATCCTCCCATATTTTTAATACCGCCTAAACTATTTTCTAACTTACATAATTCCCGTGTTCTTATTAAAGCTTCTTTTTTAGTTAACTTAGAAAATGTGCCATCTTTAGATTCTATCTCTAAATCTTTTAAGCGTTTTATAGATTGTCTAACCGTTTTCCAATTTGTTAGCATCCCACCTAACCAACGATGATTGACATAAAATTGTTCGCAATTAATAGCCGCTTCTTTGATTCCTTTACTTGCAGCTTTTTTCGTACCTACAAATAATATCTTACCTTTTCGTAATGAGATTTTTTTTAATTCAGAAAGAGCAAAATTAAACATTGGAAGCGTCTTTTCTAAATTAATAATATGCACTCTATTACGGGTTCCAAAAATAAAAGATTTCATTTTTGGATTCCAATAACGTGTTTGGTGACCAAAATGAACTCCTGCTTTTAACATATCACGCATTGATACTATTTCCATGATTACCTCTGACTTTAAAAGATTAAATACGTTATAAGTATTATATTAAACAAAAATAAAGATTAATATATTAATTTTTATTTTTTATTTTATATACTAAATATAAAACATATATCATATTTTTATTATTAATAAACGAATAATTATTCATATTTTTATATAATTTTAAAAAAAAATATATATTTTACAGTATAATTTAAATATATCTTAAATTACGAAAATTGATATAAAAAATGGCTAAATATTATGAGTTGTATAATTAAAACAGAATCAGAAATTAAAAAAATGCGAATGTCTGGAAAATTAGCGGCTGAAGTACTAGAAATGATAGAAAAATACCTTCATCCAAAAATAAGTACAGAAGATATTAACCAAATTTGTCATGAGTATATTGTTTACGAAAAAAAAGCGATTGCCGCATGTTTGGGATATCATGGATTTCCAAAATCGATCTGTATTTCTATCAATGATGTAGTATGTCACGGAATTCCAAATAAAAATCAATTACTTAAAGAAGGAGATATAGTCAATATAGATGTTGCAATCATGAAAGATAACTATCATGGTGATACTTCAAAAATGTTTTTTATAGGTAAAACTAGTATTTTATCTCAACGTTTATGTCAAGTCGCACAAGAAAGCCTTTATCTATCTTTAAAACTAGTTAAACCAGGTATTCATTTATATAAAATTGGCGAAATCATTCAAAATTATGTTGAAAGTAATAATTTTTCTGTTGTAAAAGAATATTGTGGTCATGGAATTGGTCGTAATTTTCATGAAGAACCACATGTATTACATTATAAAAACCAAGAAAATAATATTATTTTAAAACAAGGAATGATTTTTACTATTGAACCCATGATTAACTCTGGAAACCCTGAAGTAAAGTGTATGAAAGATGGCTGGACTGTAAAAACTAGAGATCATTCTTTATCAGCTCAATATGAACATACTGTATTAGTAACAGAGTATGGATGTGATATTTTAACATGGCAAAAAGATGAAAAAATTCCTCCAAAATTATTTAATAAAAATTAAATTTTCTTTAAATTTTTTAAAATAAAAATTTTTTTTATTCATTAATCATAAATTAGGTTAAATAAAAAATATGCAAGAATTAAAAAAAATAGTTGAAGAAGCTTATGAAAATAAGAATATGATTAACATCAGTAATGTTAATGATGATACTATTAAAACTGTTTTTCATGTTATTAAATTATTAAATAATGGCGTTATTAGAATTTCAGAAAAAAAAGACGATATTTGGATTACACATGAATGGTTAAAAAAAGCGGTTCTACTATATATATACATCAGAAAAAATAGTTTAACAAAAGGTAATTATACTAATTATTACGACAAAATTCCATTAAAATATAAAAAATATGATGAAAAAAAATTTAAAAAAGAAAAAGTACGAATAGTCCCTCCGGCAACAATAAGATATGGTGCATTTATTAATTACAACACAGTTATCATGCCCTCTTATATAAATATAGGCGCATATATTGATGAAGGAACTATGGTAGATACTTGGGCGACCGTAGGATCTTGTGCTCAAATCGGTAAAAATGTACATATATCTGGAGGTGTAGGTATTGGAGGTGTTCTAGAACCTCTACAAAATAATCCTACAATTATTGAAGATGATTGTTTTATTGGTGCTCGTTCCGAAGTTGTAGAAGGAGTTATAATAGAAAAAGGATGCGTAATTTCTATGGGTGTTTTTATTGGACAAAGCACTAAAATCTATGATAGAGAAAATGGAAAAATTTTTTATGGAAGAGTACCAGCTCATTCTGTCGTAGTGTCTGGAAGTTTGCCATCTAAAAATGGAAATTATAATCTTTATGCCGCTATTATTGTAAAAAAAGTTGATTTAAAAACATTGAAAAAAACAGAGATTAATCAATTATTAAGAAATATAATATGATGAAAAAATAAAAATCCGCCCGTATTTTTTCGGGCGGAACCGTATAACAATTATTCACTTACTAGATATATGCTATCATTACCTCTTTTTACACTAAACACTAATATTTTAGGTTTGGCATCTAAAATGTTTTTTAATTCTTCTAAGTTGCTTATTGATTTTTGATTAACTCCAGTAATAATATCATCTTTTTTAAAACCAATTTTAGATGCAGGAGTATTCAATTTTACATTTTCTACTTTTACACCTTTTTGTTGAGTAGATACATCATCACTTAAATCTACACCTTCAATTCCTATATAAATATTCTCTGAATTTAAATTGTTTTTTGTAGAATGTTTTAATTCAACAGTGACGTTGTGTATTTTTCCTTCTCGGAATATTCCTAATTCCATTTTAGTAGTAACTGGAAGAGAACCTATTTCAGCACGCAATGCTGAAAAACTAGAAATAGGTTTTTTATTTAAAGAAATTATAATATCACCAGCCTTAATTCCTGCTTCAAATGCAGAAGAATTCGGTAAAACTCGACTAACAAAGGTTCCTTTTTGTGCGTTTATCTTCATGATTTGTGCTAAATCTGAATTTAATTCTATTCCTATTATTCCTAACTCTCCACGTCTTACTTGTCCAAATTGGACCATTTGTGCAGTTAAATTTTTTACCATGTTTCCAGGAATTGCAAATCCTATTCCAATGTTTCCACCATCTGGTGCTAAAATAGCAGTATTAATACCTATTAATTCACCATTTAAATTAACTAATGCTCCACCAGAATTACCTCTATTAATCGCTGCATCAGTTTGAATAAAATTTTCATAATGCTCGATGTTTAAACCACTTCGTCCTAAAGCAGAAATAATACCTGAAGTGACAGTTTCTCCAAGACCATACGGATTTCCAATAGCTACAGTATAATCTCCTACTCGTAAAGCATCAGAATCAGCAATCTTTATAGCACTTAAATTTTTTGCATTTTTTAATTGTATTAAAGCAATATCAGAACGAGAATCCTTTCCAATTATCTGAGCTTCATAACGACGTCCATCACTTAATTGCACTTGAATTTTATTTGCATTTTCAACAACATGATTATTTGTTACTGCGTATCCTTTATCAGCATTAATAATTACACCAGAACCTAACGCACGAAATTTTTTATTTGTACTATCAGAATCAGGATTAACTCGACAAAAAGGAGAATTTCGAAATGGCGAATTACCCTGACAAAAAGGCGAATTGTCACCAAAAAATGGTTGAAATTGATGAGGTAAACGAGAAGTACGTACACTAGTACTTCCTTCAATATTAATACTAATTACTGAGGGCATAACTTTTTCTAACATGGGTGCTAAACTAGGAGATACTTCTCTCGAAACAGTATTGTCTTTAATAACAGGAGCAACATCGTTCCAAGACATTCCAAAATTTAGTAATAGCGTTAAAATAAGTATTGCTTCGCTTAATACTATGGCTAACTTTTTCATTATTTCTTTCTCATAATTACAATCTAATCTCTAAATAAAAACATTATTATAATCGATTACAAAATGGAATAAATGTTTATTATACACTCGATCGATATTTAACTCCATTGCTCATTAATATCTATAATATAAAAATTGATACTAATATAACAATTATAAAAAAGACTACAAAATAGTAAATTTTCATATTCGAAAAATAAAAAAATAATAACTAATAATTATTATCTAAAAAAATATTTATAATATTATTTTTTTAATTTTATTGCTAAAATTTATTTAAATTAATTAGGAGAACAATATTCTTTATGTTTTTTAATATCATTTGTAGTATTTTTATTTGTATTATATTTATAATAGTCAATTTTTATAGTAAACCTTCAAAAAAA
This sequence comes from Buchnera aphidicola (Microlophium carnosum), assembly GCA_011752475.1. Taxonomy (NCBI): domain Bacteria; kingdom Pseudomonadati; phylum Pseudomonadota; class Gammaproteobacteria; order Enterobacterales; family Erwiniaceae; genus Buchnera; species Buchnera aphidicola. The sequence goes on along the minus strand of CP048747.1, from coordinate 251,625 downwards.
GAAAAACAAAACATTATAATGTTAACAGGAAAAACTATGGGAACATATTGGCAAGTTAAGGTTCCTAATTTAAAAAATAAAGCATATATAAAAAATTTAATACAAAAATATTTAGATCAAGATGAAACAATGCTTTCATCTTGGAAAAAAAATTCCATAGTGTCTGAATTTAATAAACGAAAAAAAAACCAACTGCAAAAAATTAATAAAGATTTTTTTAACATTATTTCAATAGCTTTAAAGATAAACAAAAAAACTCATGGAAAATTAGATATCACAATTAGTCCATTAATTAATATATGGGGATTTGGTACTAAAAAAAAACCAACTACCTATCCTTCTAAAAAAAAAATAAAGGAAAAAATTCATCTTTCGGGTAGTCAACACTTAAAACTGATTAAAAATTCTTTTGGTATGTTTTTAGAAAAAGATATGAATGGAATCGAGATTAATCTTTCTACTCTTGGTGAAGGATTTGCCGTAGATCATTTAGCATATATACTAAAAAAAAAAGACTAAAAAATTACACTATCTCAGTTGGCGGAACTGTATTAGTTCAAACAGAAAACCATAAAAAAAATTCTAAAATTATTGCTATTCAAAAACCAATTGATGAAAAAAAATCAATACATTTATTAGTACATCTAAAAAACAGCTCAATTAGTACAGCAGGTAGTTATCGTAATTACTATTACCTTCAAGGAAAATATATTTCACACTTAATTGATCCTACTAGCGGAAAACCTGTAAATCATAATTTAATTTCAGTTAGTGTTATTTCTTCAACAGCTTTAGAAGCTGATAGTTGGGATACAGGATTATTAATATTAGGCTTTAAGAAAGCTAAAAAATTAGCATTAAAAGAACAATTAGCAGTCTGTCTTATTACTAAAAAAAGAAATATTTTTTCAACTTGGCTATCTCCTAAATTCAAAAAATTTTTAGTAAAAAAAAAATAATTTCTATTAATTTGACATATAAAAAATAAATCATATTAATTATACTTAATACTTTCTATTAATTGATAATCTCTGATATATTTGTAATAATAAAAATCAACATAAATTCTTTATTTAAGATCAATGCGAGAATTAAATTATTTTTTAAACAATTTATGTTTTTATCAACAAAAATTAATGATTAAAAAAACAAACTTTTCAAACTAAATAGCGCTAATTTTATATAGATAAACTACAGGATAAACTGATAAATAGCGAACTAGGAAATAAAACCTAATAAATTAGTTTCCTGGAGGAAAAAATGGAAATGTTATCAGGAGCTGAAATGGTCGTTCGATCATTAATTGATCAGGGAATACAGCATATATTTGGTTATCCTGGTGGTGCTGTACTAGATATTTATGATGCCCTAAAAACTGTTGGCGGAATTGAACACATTTTAGTAAGACACGAACAAGCTGCAACTCATATGGCTGATGGATATTCTCGTTCCACCGGAAAAATAGGAGTGGTCTTAGTTACTTCCGGACCAGGTGCAACTAATGCTATTACTGGTATTGCTACAGCATATATGGACTCTATTCCTATGGTGGTGATATCGGGTCAAGTTGCTTCTTCGCTAATCGGTTACGATGCTTTTCAAGAATGCGATATGATTGGTATTTCTCGCCCAGTAGTAAAATATAGTTTTTTAGTCAAAAAGACTGAAGACATACCAATTATCTTTAAAAAAGCTTTTTGGTTAGCATCAAGTGGACGTCCAGGACCCGTAGTAATTGATTTGCCAAAAGATATTTTAAAAAAAGAAAATAAATTTTGTTATAAATGGCCAGATAATATTAATATACGCTCATATAATCCAACAACTAAAGGTCATATAGGACAAATTCAAAAAGCACTAGATACATTATTAAAATCTAAAAGACCTGTCATTTATGCAGGCGGTGGAATAATTAGCTCAAACAGCAGCGAAGAATTACGAATTTTTGCAGAAAAAATCAACTGTCCAGTTACCACGTCTTTAATGGGATTAGGTGCGTTTCCAGGTACTCATGATCAAAACATTTCTATGTTAGGAATGCATGGTACTTATGAAGCTAACATGACAATGCATCACGCTGATGTAATTTTTGCAATCGGAGTTAGATTTGATGATCGAACAACAAATAACTTAAATAAATACTGTCCAAACGCTATCATTTTACATATTGACATTGATCCTACTTCTATTTCTAAAACTGTTCCAGCCAATATCCCAATTGTTGGAGATGCAAAACATGTCTTACAAAAAATGATAGAATTACTAAAAAAAAGAAAGAAAATTTTATTTTTAGAGGATTGGTGGAATACCATTAAAAAATGGAAGAAAGTTAATAGTCTTGAATATAATAAAATAGGTGATAAGATAAAACCCCAAACAGTTATTGAAACCCTGTTTAAACTTACAGCAGGTACATCTTATATTGCTTCAGACGTTGGACAACATCAAATGTTTACTGCGTTATATTATCCATTTAATAAACCTAGACATTGGATCAACTCAGGCGGTCTAGGCACTATGGGATTTGGACTACCTGCAGCGTTAGGAGTTAAATTAGCTTTACCTAAAGAAACTGTCATCTGTATCACTGGAGATGGTAGTATTCAAATGAACATTCAAGAATTATCTACAGCACGACAATATAACTTAGCAATTTTAATATTAAATCTTAACAATTCTTCTTTAGGAATGGTTAAGCAGTGGCAAGACATGATTTATTCTGGACGACATTCTCATTCTTATATGGATTCACTTCCAGATTTTGTAAAATTGTCAGAATCTTATGGACACTTTGGTATAAAAATTACTAATCCTATAGAATTAGAAGAAAAATTAAAGCTAGCGTTGAAAAAATTATCTCATGGTCATTTAGTATTTGTAGACGTCCAAATAGATAATTCCGAGCACGTTTATCCTATGCAAATTCAAGGTGGAGGCATGAACGAAATGTGGTTAAGGAAAAAAGAGGTTTCCTAAAATATGCGAAGAATTTTATCTATTTTATTAGAAAACGAATCAGGTGCGTTATCACGAGTAATAGGACTATTTTCACAAAGAGGATATAATATAGAAACTGTTACATTAGCACCTACTGAAGATCCTACTTTATCAAAAATGACTATACAAACAGTAGGGAATGAAAAAGCAATTGAACAAATTGAAAAACAACTTCATAAATTAATAGATGTGTTAAGAGTTGTACAAATTAAACAATCTTCTCATATAGAACGTGAAATTATATTATTAAAAGTGCAGATAAATAACTATAGAAGAGATGATATTAAACATATTACTGAAATATTTCGAGGACAAATTGTAGATATAACATCTACAACATATATATTACAGTTGTCTGGTACTACAAAAAAAATCGATTCTTTTCTAAAAATAATACGTAACATATCAGAAGTTATTGAAGTCACTCGTTCCGGAATTGTTGGTATGTCTCGGGGATGAATTTTTTATATAAAAAAACGGAAAATATTTTATACATCATGATTCGTACTCACTAATAACTTTTAATGTATTTATCAATTTTTTCAATTCGAGTTAATAACATTTTAAATGGTAATTTTTCTAAAAAAATATATCAAACATGGTCATTTTGATTAAAATGACCATGTACCATATTCTTACTTTATATCATACATATTTTATAATGAATCGCACACTTACACATATTCCAGTAATGAAACAAGAATTAATTCATTCTTTAAAAATAAAAAAAAATGGTATTTATATTGACGGTACATTTGGAACAGGTGGACATTCAAATGAAATTTTAAAAAGATTAGGAAAAGATGGAAAATTATATTCTATTGATAGAGATCCAATTGCTGTTTCTATAGGTCATAATATTCAAGATTCACGCTTTCATATAATCAATCAAAATTTTTCAAAATTACTAGATTATGCAAAAAACCAAGAGATTATAGGGAAGGTTAATGGAATTATATTTGATTTAGGAGTATCTTCATTACAAATTGACAACCATGAAAGAGGTTTTTCATTTAAAAAAGATGGTCCTTTAGACATGAGAATGAATCCCAACTATGGTATTTCTGCTTCAGAATGGCTTTTTAAAAGCAATGTCCATGAAATTGCTTTTGTATTAAAAAATTTTGGAGAAGAGCGTTTTTCAAAAAAAATAGCTCATGCAATCAAACACGTCAATCAAATAAAAAAAATAACCCGAACTTTAGAATTAGCTGATATTATTAAAAGAGCTATACCAATAAGAAATAAATTTAAACATCCCGCAAGAAGAAGCTTTCAAGCTATTAGAATTTATATCAATCAAGAATTAGAAGAAATTCAACAAGCTTTGAAAAGTACGCTAAAAATATTAAAACCAGGAGGACGTATATCAGTTCTTAGTTTTCATTCTTTAGAAGATAGAATAGTAAAAAATTTTATGATACAAAACAGTGCAAAAGCAGTTGTTCCATATGGCATGGCTATCACAGAAAAACAATTAAATAATTTAAAAATCTGCAAGTTAAAAATTATCAATCGAATATCACCAACTGCAAGTGAAATAAATAATAATCCTAGAGCTCGTAGCTCTATACTTCGTGTGGCAGAAATACGAGAATAAATATGAAAATTCAACGTTATGATTTACCGACAATAATCAAAAATGATTTTCTTGTATATGGAAAAACTCATTTAATTTTATTAATTTCTATTATATTATCTGCTAGCTTTGTTGTCATAACAGTTCATAAAACCCGATTATTAATTACTCAAGAAGAAAATCTTATTCTAAAAAAAAAGAAAAAAATAACGAATGGAGAAATTTAATAATTGAAAAAAATTCTTTATCTCTTTACTCTACAGTTCAAAAAAAATAATTTTTATTTGATAAAAAAGATGTAAATTGATGGATATCATTTAAAAAATGTACAAAAAAGAAAAAATTAATTTTTTTAAAGAAAAAAATATAAAAAAAATAAACTATATAAATTGGCGATTTTTTATATTATGTAGTTTTATTTTTCTATCCTTAATGACTTTAACATTACGCATAATTTTTTTACAAATAATCAATTCTAATCTACTCATAATAGAAGGAGATCGTAGAACATTAAGAATGCAATCTTTACTTAGTACACGAGGAAATATTAATGATCGAGACGGATATCCGCTAGCAGTGACTGTATCAGTCAACGCTATCTGTGCAGATCCATCAGAAGTTCTTAACAAAAAAAATATTGAACATAATAAACGTTGGGACGCTTTGTCAGAAGTTCTTTCAATCCCATTAAAAAACATATTTTTACATATAAATGCTCATAAGAAATCAAAATTTATTTATTTAGCGCGTCAAATCAATCCTGAGATTGCAAAGTATATTAAAAAATTACAGTTACCTGGTATTTTTTTATTAGAAGAATCAAAAAGATATTATCCTTTTGGAAAAATTGCAGCTCAACTTATAGGTATAACTAACATAGATGGTATCGGAATTGAAGGTGTAGAAAAAAGTTTTAACACACTACTAACAGGAAAACCAGGAAAAAGAAAAATTAGAAAAGATAACAAGGGAGAAATTGTTGAAAATACATCTTTAGTTGAAGAGAGTCCATCTAATAACTTAACACTTAGTATTAATGCTCAATTACAAAGTATTGTATATCATAAATTATACGAAGCAGTAGAGAAAAATAAGGCTGATTCTGGAACTGCAGTTTTAATTGATATTAAAACAGGGGAAGTTTTAGCTATGGCAAACAGTCCTTCATATAATCCTAATAATATGCGACATATCATAAAAAAAAATATTCGTAATAGAGCCATTACAGATATTTTTGAACCAGGTTCAACAGTAAAGCCAATAGTAATTATGGAAGCGTTAAAACTTGGAATTATTCAAGAAAAATCAATAATTGACACTAAACCTTTTTTCATTAAAAGACATCAAATAAAAGATGTTTCTTATCATGATCAACTTACTATAACTGGTATATTGCAAAAATCAAGTAATGTAGGAGTATCAAAAATTGCACTATCTATGCCAATTTTAAAATTACTTGATAGTTATATTAATTTTGGATTAGGACAACCAACTCAACTAGGACTCATTGGTGAAAAAAGCGGTTTTTTCCCTAAAAAAAAAAAATGGGCTGATTTAGATAAAGCTACTTTCTCTTTTGGATATGGTCTCATGGTCACCCCTCTTCAGCTAGCACGATTATATGCTACTATCGGAAGTTATGGAATATATCGTCCACTTTCAATTATAAAAATTAATAGTCCAATAGATGAAAAAAGAATTTTTCCAAAACAATATGTGCAAAAAGTAATTAATATGATGGAAAGTGTTGCCAAACCAGGAGGAGGAGGTATTCAAGCCGCAGTCAAAGGATATCGTGTTGCTATTAAAACAGGAACTGCAAAAAAAGTAGGCATTCATGGACGTTATATTAAAAAATACACAGCGTATACTGCAGGAATCGCTCCAGCTAGCGATCCAAGATTTTCATTAATCATTGTAATCGATAATCCTAAGGGAAAAAAATATTATGGAGGTGCAGTTTCTGCTCCAGTTTTTAGCAGTATAATGACATTAGTATTAAAAAAAATGAATATCAAACCAGATAATTTATTGAATTAAAATACTATTTTACAATCAAATCGACAGAAATTGAATGAATAAAACTTGCTTAAAATATCTGCTTGCACCGTGGATTAAAGATATTCCAAATAAATATATTTTAAATTTAAATATAGATAGTAGAACTGTAAATAAAGGCGATTTATTTATAGCTGTTCCAGGAATAAAACAAGATGGACGTAATTTTGTTTTCGAAGCTATTTATAAAAAATCAGCAGCTATTCTATATGAAACTAAAAAAAAAGAAAATCATGGAACATTTAAATATATTAACAATGTTCTTATAATATATTTTTTTAAACTATCTGAAAATATATCGATGCTAGCCAGTCGTTTCTACAAAGAACCAGGAAACAAATTAAAAATAATTGGCATAACTGGAACTAATGGAAAAACTACCGTAACACAATTAATCAATCAATGGAGTAAAATTTTAGGCGATAAAAATGCAACCATGGGAACTTTAGGAAATGGTTTCTATGACTCTTTACAATCTACGAAAAATACAACATCTTCTGCCATTTTTATTCACTTATTTTTATCTATAGCATTAGAAAAAAAAGCTAAATTAGTTACGATGGAAGTTTCTTCACATGGTTTGATACAGCATCGTGTCAAAGCTGTTCCTTTTTATATTGCAATCTTTACAAATCTAACACAAGATCATCTAGATTATCATCAAAATATGGAAAAATATGAATCAGCAAAATGGTTATTGTTTAGCACACATAAAGTTAAAAAAATTATATTAAATGCTGATGATCCATATGGAAAAATATGGCTAAAAAAACTACTTAATTACTATACAATAGCAGTTACTATTAAAAATTCTGCACAAAAAAAATATGCTACAAAATGGATAAATGCTACTGATATTAAATATGCTAATAATTTTGTTTGTATAGTATTTGAATCAAGTTGGGGGAAAGGTGAAATATTATCTAGTCTCATTGGCCATTTTAACGTAACAAATCTCTTGTTATCATTAGCTTGTCTTTTAGAACTAGGTCATAGTTTATCTAATTTAATTAATACATCTCAAAAAATAATGCCTGTATCTGGTCGAATGGAAACATTTACTCTTATCAAAAAACCAACTTTTATTATTGACTATGCTCATACACCTGATGCATTAAAAAAAACACTAGATGCAATTCGCTTGCACTATCAAAGATATATATGGTGTATATTTGGATGTGGAGGAGAAAGAGATCAAAAAAAACGTCCTATCATGGGTGCTATTGCAGAAAAAATGTCAGATAAAGTTATTATTACTAATGACAATCCAAGAAATGAAAAAGAAAAGAAAATTATTGAAGATATTTTAAATGGTTGTCAAAATAAAAAAAGAATACTAATTATTCCAAACAGAAAACAAGCAATATCTTACGCTTATTTTAAAGCAAAATATAATCATATAATTTTAATATCCGGGAAAGGACATGAAGAAAAACAAATAATTCAAAATAGATATATTAAGTATTCAGATAAAAAAATAGTTTTAAACTTATTGGAAGAAAAAATATGATTTCTTTATCGTTAAAAAAAATTGCTTCTATTACTAATGGAAAGCTACATGGAATAGATCTATTGATAAACGAGATTATTATTGATACGAAAAAAATTATTCCAGGATGTCTTTTTATTGCTTTAATAGGAAAAAATTTTGATGCACATATTTTCATAAACGATGCCATTAAAAAAGGATGTGTTGCTTTTATCACACAAAAAGATATAAATTCTTATGTATCATATATTGTAGTACAAAATACATCTATTGCTTTAGGGCAAATTTCTAGTTGGGTTCGTAAAAAAACAAATGTCAAGGTATTGGCTATTACAGGTTCTTGTGGTAAAACTTCAGTAAAAGAAATGACAGCATCAATACTTAGACAAAATGGAAATACAATATCTACTATTGATAATTCAAATAACAATATTGGTGTAGCAATGACTTTATTGCAAATTACAAAAAAGCATAAATATGCTGTTATTGAATTGGGAGCAAATAAACCAGGTGAAATTTCTTATACCAGTAATATCAGTAAACCAGAAATTGTACTAATTAACAATATTCACTGTGCTCATTTACAAGGATTTAAATCATTATTAGGAGTATCTAAAGCAAAATCAGAAATATTCTCTGGTTTGAAACCTGATGGAATAGTTATTATTAATTTAGATAGTCATCATCTTTCACAATGGAAGAAAGATATACAAAAAAACGATGTTTTATATTTTTCTGTTAAAAAAAAAAATATAGTAATTTTTTTTGTAGCAATATTAAAATCCATCTATATGGCACGTCTTTTACGATGCATACACCATGTGGAAAAATAAATATTTCATTTCCATTTTTAGGTTATCAAAATATATCTAATGCATTAGCAGCCAGTGCTCTTGCTTTTTCAATTAAAATACCTTTAAAAAAAATAAAAGCAGGACTATTACAAACTCCTATTATCTCAAAAAGATTAGAATCTATTATATTAGAACCTAATAAAATTTTAATTGATGATACTTATAATTCTAATGTTTCATCTATGATTTCAGCAATAAAAGTATTAGAAAAAATGCCTGGTTATAAAATATTAGTTACTGGAGATATGGCAGAATTGGGAGAGAAAAGTATTTTGTATCACAAAATGATAGGAAATACTGCTAATTTATCTAAAATTAATAAAATTTTTAGCATTGGTAATATAAGTAAAGAAATTACCCAAATTTTTAATAATGGAAAACATTTTTACAATAAAAACAACTTAATTGAGCATTTAAAAAATTTTTTTTTAAAGAAAAAAAAAATAACAATATTAGTGAAAGGATCTCGTAGTACAAAAATGGAAGAAGTAGTAGAAAAACTTGTCAAAGAGAGTAAAAAAAATGTTAATTTTTTGCAATAAATACTTCAATTGTAATTTAAATACTATTTCTTATATTCCGTATCGTGCAATATTGAGTTTATTAACTTCTTTTTTTATTAATTTATATATTGGCCCATATTTTATATATTACCTTAAAAAATTACAAAAATATCAAATAATACGAAAAAATGGACCAAGAACACACCATTTAAAAAATAATATACCTACTATGGGTGGAATTTTTATAATTTTTTCTATATTTGTTTCAACAATTTTATATTGTAATTTATCTAATATTTATATTTGGTATGTTATTAGTGTTTTAATAGGATATGGTGGAATAGGTATAATAGATGACTACAAAAAAATTAAATATAAAAATTCTAAAGGATTAACATTAAAATGGAAATATTTTTGGTTATCTATTCTTGCTTTTGGACTTATTTATTTAATAAATATTTATAATAAAAATATTATTTCTACTGAATTAATTATTCCTTTTTATATAAAAAATTCTTTTGAAATAAATTATCTATATATATTTCTTGCTTATTTTGTAATAGTTGGTACCAGTAATGCAGTTAATCTAACAGATGGATTAGATGGTTTATCGATTATGCCTGTTATTTTTTTAACTATTGGTTTTACATTAATATCTTTATTTAGTGGAAATATAAACAGTTCTAATTTTCTACATGTTCATTATGTAGAAAATTCAGGAGAGCTAGCTATATTATGTATGGCAATTATTGGTTCAGGATTAGGTTTTTTATGGTTTAATAGCTATCCAGCTAAGGTGTTTATGGGAGATGTTGGTTCCCTTTCACTAGGTGGAGCTTTAGGAACTATAGCAATATTATTGCATCAAGAGTTATTGCTAATTATTATGGGTGGTATTTTTGTTTTTGAAACAATATCTGTTATTTTACAAATTATATCATTTAAAATTAGAAAAAAAAGAATTTTAAAAATGGCGCCAATTCATCACCATTATGAACTTAAAGGAATACTAGAACCTTTAATTGTTATAAGGTTCTGGATTGTATCATTAATATTACTATTAATAGGTCTTATTTCTTTACAGGTATGTTAATGTCATATAATTATTTTGGTAAAAAAATATTAATCTTGGGTATGGGGTTAACAGGAATATCGTGTCTTAATTTCTTTTTAAAAAAAGGCATTAGACCTAAAATCATTGATGAGTCTAAATATCCTATACATTTGATACAAATTCCTAAAAACATTGAATATAGTTTAGGAAGTTTAGAACATACATGGATTTTAGAATCAGATTTAATTATAATAAGCCCAGGAATTTCTTCATTTCGACCTATTTTAATTAAGGCACGTTTACTAGGAATTGAAATTATTAGCGATATTGAATTATTTGCTAGAGAAGTAACTTCTCCGGTTATTTCAATTACAGGAACTAATGGAAAAAGCACTGTAGCTACAATGATTGCAAAAATTGCAAAAAATGCAGGTTATAAAATTTCTTTAGGTGGAAACATTGGTTTTCCTGTATTAAAAATGCTTGATAAACAATCTGATTTATACATCATAGAACTATCTAGTTTTCAACTAGAAAATACTTTTACTTTAAAATCAAAAATAGCGGTTATTCTTAATATTAGTGAAGATCATATTAATCGATATCCACAAGGATTCCAACAGTATAAAAAAACTAAAACATCTATATATAGTCAAGCAGAAATTTGCATAATCAATTCAAAAGATAAATTAAACAACACTATTCATAATAAAGGACAAAATTGGATTAGTTTTGGCACAAAAAAAAGTGATTATTATATTTCTTCTAAAAATAACGATACTATTTTGTGTTATAAAAATAACAAAATATTAAATACTAATGAAATATTGTTATCTGGTAATCATAATTATAACAATATATTAGTCTCGATCGCTATTTCGGATGCAATGAAATTTTCTAGAAATGACTCAATAAATACACTGAAAAACTTTTCAAACTTACCACATCGATGTCAAATAATAACAAGCAAAAAAGGGATAGATTGGATAAATGATTCTAAATCTACAAATGTAAATAGTACCAAAGCGGCTTTGAATTCTATAAAAACGACCGGGACAATACGATTATTACTAGGTGGAGATAGCAAATCTGCAAATTTTAATATGTTGAAAATATATTTTCATAAGCTCAAAATAAAAATTTACTGTTTTGGAAAAGATGGAATTAAATTATCAAAAATATGTAGAAAAAAATCTATTTATGTTAAAGATTTAAAAAGAGCAATGATATTGATTGCAAAACAAGTTAAGTCAGGTGATACAGTACTTTTATCTCCTGGTTGTAGTAGTTTAGATCAGTTTTCTAACTTTGAGGAGAGGGGTGATCTTTTTATAAGATTAACCAAAAAAATCACTTGATATATTTAGAAAAAAAACATGTAAAAAACAAAAACAATATAGAAATAGTCGATGATAAAAAAGATTCTTTTTTTATATTGTATGATCGTATATTAGTATGGTTAACTTTAAGTTTATTTTCTATTGGTTTAATTATGGTTATATCTGCATCAATTCCTATAAGTCAAAATATATATCATAATCCATTTTTTTTTATAAAAAGAGAAATTTTTTATTTTTTTTTAATATTTTTATTATCTTTTATTTTTTTACGTACACCAATTATTTTTTGGGAAAAAAACAGTAATATAATATTAATAGTTTCAATTGCGTTATTAATTTTTGTATTGCTAGTAGGTCATTCAATACATGGATCTTTTCGATGGATCAATATAGGTTTCTTACATATACAACCTTCTGAAATATGTAAAATTTCTTCTTTTTGTTATATATCTAGTTATTTATCACGAAAATTTAATGAAGTACGTAATAATTTCTGGGGTTTTTTTAAACCTATGAGTATTATTATAATACAATCAATACTTCTATTAGCAGAACCTGATTTAGGAAGTGTTGTTGTTCTATTTTTTACTACATTATCAATTTTATTTCTTTCTGGTGCTAAAATAGGTCAATTTTTTATAATTATTACTGTTAGCTTATTAATAGTAATTTTATTAATATTATTAGAACCTTATCGTATGAAAAGAGTCTTATCTTTTTGGAATCCTTGGGAAGATCCATTTGGGAATGGATATCAATTAACACAATCATTAATGGCATTAGGTCGTGGAAATTTTCTAGGACAGGGATTAGGTAATTCAATACAAAAACTAAATTATTTACCTGACGCACATAGTGATTTTATATTTTCTATTATAGGCGAAGAGTTAGGTTATCTTGGTTCTTTTTTAATATTATTAATAATTTTCACGCTTTCTTTGCGTGCTATGTATATTGGACAGAAAGCATTAGAACAAAAACAAATTTTTCCAGGATTTTTAGCATGTTCTATTGGTATTTGGTTTAGCTTTCAAACATTAATTAATGTGGGTGCTGTTACTGGTATTTTACCAACTAAAGGATTAACTTTACCATTTATTAGTTATGGTGGATCAAGTTTGATTATAAATTCAATAGCTATTTTTTTTTTATTAAGAATCGATTTTGAAACAAGATTAAGAACATATCAAGCATTTCCTAGAGGACCTAAATGATTCCTAAAAAAATAATAATTATGGCCGGAGGAAGTGGTGGCCATGTTTTTCCAGGACTAACTATAGCACGTTATTTAATTCAAAAAGGATGGCGTGTTAATTGGATAGGAATAAAAAATAGCATAGAATCTAAAATTATACCTAAATCTGGTATTAAAATTCATTATATAAAAATTAAAGGATTACGTAATGCTAGCTTAAAAAATATAATTATTGCACCAATATATATATTACGTGCTTATTACGATGTTAAAAAAATAATAAAAAAATGGTCTCCAGACATCATATTAGGAATGGGAGGATATGTATCTGGTCCAGGAGGAATCGCTGCTTGGAGTTGTAAAATTCCATTTATTTTACATGAACAAAATAAAATTGCAGGAATAACCAATCAATGGTTATCTAAAATATCTATAAAAAATATGCAAGCGTATCCTGGTGTTTTAAAAAATGCAGAAGTAGTTGGAAATCCAGTTTGTAAAAGTATTATCAACATTCCTCCTCCTGTTGATCGTTTTGCAAATAGAGAAGGTCTTTTACGAGTATTAGTTATTGGTGGCAGTCAAGGATCTTCAATTTTAAATTGTATATTACCTGAAGTAGCTTTTTTATTAAAAGAAAAAATTATTCTCTGGCATCAAACAGGGAGTTATGAATTAGAAAAAACAAAAAAAAAATATCAAGAATTCCAATTAAATAAATGCATAACTACTTGCTTTATAAAAAATATCGCTGCTGCATATGAATGGGCCGATATAATTATTTGTCGTTCTGGAGCGTTGACTGTAAGTGAAATATCTATTGTAGGAATAGCTGCTATCTTTATACCATATCCACATAAAGATAAACAGCAACATCGAAATGCAGAAGATTTAGAATTAATTGGTGCTGCAAAAATAATTGATCAATCAAATTTTAATACTACATTAATAGTTAATATACTTGATTCCCTAAATAGAGATCAACTTTTAATTATGGCAGAAAAAGCGTTTACTCTCGGTACTCGTAATGCAATGTTAAACGTTTTTAATGTTATCAATAAGATTGTTAAAAAAATATAAATATCACATATTTAAATAAATTAAGATAAAAAGTATGAATATAAAAGATATAAAAAAAATTAATTTTTTTATTTCAGAAAAAAAAAATAAAAACATCCATCTTATTGGAATCGGTGGTTCCGGGATGGTAGGGATTGCTTTAATTCTATTAAAATTAGGATATAAAATCAGCGGATCTGATTTGTTAGAAAGTGTAATTACAAAAAAATTAATTAGTTTAGGCGCAATTATATATTTTCAACATTCTACAAAAAACATTAAAAATGTTGATTTTATTATTAAATCTAGTTCTATCTCATCAAAAAATAAAGAAATTATTGCTGCTAAAAAATATAATATTCCTATATTATTAAGAGCAGAAATGCTTGCAATATTGATGAGTTTTAAATTTGGAATAGCAATTTCTGGTACACATGGAAAAACTACTACTACATCAATGATTTCAGATATTTTTATCGAAAGTGGTCTACGGCCGACTTTAATTAATGGAGGATTAATAAAATCAATTGATTCTTATGCACAATTAGGCTCTTCTGATTATTTTATTGTAGAAGCAGATGAAAGTGATGCTTCTTTTTTATATTTAAATCCCAAGATAGTGATTGTAACTAATATTGAACCTGATCATATGGATTATTATAATAATGATTTTAAACAATTGAAATGCACTTTTCTAGTTTTTTTGAATAAAATTCCATTGCATGGAACTGCTATAGTATGTATAGATAATAGCGCTATTTGTAATATTTTACCTAATATAAAATGTAAGGTAATTACATATGGCTTTAATAAAAATGCTGATGTCCGAATTTTTTGCTACGAACAAAATTATTTTTTTGGGAATTTTCAAATAATTGTTAAAAATAAAAAAAAATTAAATATAACATTAAATATACCTGGTAAACATAATGCATTAAATGCAGCTGCAGCTATTGCCCTTGCAATAAACCAGGGTGTAAAAAATCATAATATTATTTTATCATTAGAAAAATTTCAGGGCACTTGTAGAAGATTTGAATTTCTTGGATTTCTTTCAATGGAGAAACATATTAATAATAGTATAAATTGTATGTTAATAGACGATTATGGGCATCATCCTACAGCATTATATGAAACTATTCACACAGTACGAATTAGTTGGCCACATAAAAACTTAATCATGATATTTCAGCCACATCGATATACAAGAACATATAATTTATATCATGATTTTATTCAAATTTTGTCTCAGGTTGATCTTCTCTTAATATTAAATGTATACTCTGCAAACGAACAATTTATTGTTGGAGCAGATAGTCTTTCACTTTTTAATGATATAAAAAAATTAGGAAAAACTGATGTAATTTTAATTTCTGATCATAATACAATATTAGAAACTATTGTGTCTAAATTAAATGGAAATGATATTATTTTAATACAAGGAGCTGGAAATATAGATACGATCATACATGAAACATTAATTAAAAAAATAAAAAAGTGACAGTATGAATAAAAAAATAGCAGTTTTATTAGGTGGGATATCTTCTGAAAGAAAAATTTCAATAAAATCAGGATATGCTGTTCTTAAAAGTCTATTAAAATCTGGACTTAATGCATATCCAATTGATACACGTGATTATTCTATAACACAATTACGACAAGAAGATTTTGATAAAGCATACATTTCATTACATGGGAAGGGTGGTGAAGACGGTAGTATTCAAGGAGTTCTTGAATATTTAAATATTCCTTACACAGGTAGTGGAATTATGGCTTCTTCAATCTCCATAGATAAATTTAGAACTAAACTATTATGGAAATCTTGCGGTCTGTTAACAGCACCTGATTTTTATATTTCAAAAAAAAAAACATTGCATTTTTATATAACATTATAGAAAAAAAAACATTAAAATTAGGATTTCCTGTTTTAGTCAAGCCAAATAATCAAGGATCAAGTATAGGTATAACAATCGTATCTCATCTTGATCAACTTAAGAATGCTATAAATATAGCTTTTAATTACGATAATAATATTCTGATTGAAAAATTTATACAAGGAAAAGAATATACAGTATCTATTCTAGGTAAAAAAGTACTCCCTTCTATTTATATTGATACAAAGAATAATTTTTATGATTATAATGCTAAATATATATCTTCTTCTACTAAATACTTGTGTCCTAGTGGATTAAATACAATCCAAGAAACAAAACTAAAAAAAATAGCAAAATTAGCATGGAATATACTGGGATGCAGTGGATGTGGAAGAATTGATGTTATATTAGATAAAGAGAATAAATTTTGGTTATTAGAAGTAAATACTATACCTGGAATGACAAATAGAAGTTTGGTGCCCATATCTGCAAAAGAAATAGGAATATCATTTGATGAACTAGTATTATTGAATTTAAACATGAATAATTAAAATTTATTTGAATCTAATATCAAATAGAATTTTCTATATTTTTTTAAAAATATTAATATTGTTTGATGTATTGTTTACAGATAAAAAATAGAACAATAGATTTTTTAAATTAAATTTTATTGTAACATAAATGTAACAAAATCAAAAATTAGTTTATCGAAAAAAAAGAAATAACCAAAGAAATAAAGTACAGGCTAAAAAATAAATGATCATATCGAAAGACAGAAAATTAGTAGTAGGATTAGAAATTGGTACTACTAAAGTTGTAACTTTGGTAGGAGAAGTACTAATAGATGATACGATTAAAATTATTGGATTCGGAACCTGTTCGTCTAGAGGAATAGATAGAGGAAGAATTAATGATTTAGAATCTATAGTGTCATGCATACGAGAGTCTATCAATCAAGCTGAAATTATGGCAGATTGTCAAATTACTTCTGTATATTTATCTTTATCTAATAAATATATCAATTGTCAAAATGAAATAGGTATGATTCCAATTTCTGAAGATGAAGTGACCAAAGAAGATCTAGAAAACGCAATACACATTGCACAATCCGTTCAAATTCCTAATGAACATCATATTATACATGTAATACCTCAAGAGTACTCAATTGATCAACAATCTGGTATAAAAAACCCTATAGGTTTATCTGGAGTACGTATGCAAGTAAAAGTACATTTAATTACTTGTCATCAAAATATGGCTAAAAATATTATTAAGGCTGTAGAAAAATGTAATATACAAGTTGATCAAGTTATTTTCTCAGGTCTTGCTTCAAGTAAAGCAGTTTTAACTGAAGATGAATGTAATCTTGGTGTGTGTATGATAGATATAGGAGGAGGGACAATAGACTTTACTATTTATATTAATGGATCTATACAATATAGCCAAGTTATACCATATGCTGGAAACATTGTAACTAGTGATATCTCATATGCTTTTAGTACTTCTCACCATGATGCAGAAAATATGAAAATTAAATATGGTTCTACTAAAAAACCATCTTTGGGAACATCAAAGAATATTGATTTTTCTGATACAAGCAATCATTTTCAAAAAACTTTACAACAAGATGCATTAATAGAAGTAATTGAATCAAGATATATTGAATTATTATCTTTAGTACAAGATAAAATTATTCAGATGCAAAAAAAACTTTATAAAAAAGGAGAGAAATATGAATTATTAAGTGGCATAGTGCTTACTGGAGGTGGAGCAAATATTGCCGATCTAACTGACTGTGCGGAAAAAGTCTTCCATCAAAAAATACGGATTGCTAAACCTTTCAACATTTCTGGATTAATAGAAAAAATAACTGAACCATATTACTCAACAGTAATTGGTTTGTTATATTATGGAAAAGAATCTGATGTAAATATCGATAAGAAAAAAAAAGAAAATTTTTTTCTCGAAAAAATTTTTAAACGAATTAATAATTGGTTTAAAACAGAGTTTTAAAAACATATTGCACTTAAAAATTTAAAAAATATAGATATATAATGGAAATTAATCATGTTTGAACCTGCAGAGTTGAGTAATAACGCAATAATTAAAGTCATTGGTGTCGGAGGTGGAGGTGGAAATGCGGTAGAACATATGGTACGAGAACGTATTGAAGGTGTTGAATTTTTTGCAATTAATACTGATGCTCAAGCTCTAAGAAAAATAGAAGTAGGACAAACTATACAAATAGGAAACAATATAACAAAAGGATTAGGTGCAGGAGCTAATCCAGAAATTGGACGCACTTCAGCAGAAGAAGATAAAGAACTATTAAAATCTGCACTAGACGGTTCCGATATGGTTTTTATAGCAGCTGGAATGGGGGGAGGAACTGGAACTGGAGCTGCTCCTGTAGTAGCAGAGATTGCAAAAGAATTAAGTATTCTAACTGTCGCCGTAGTAACAAAGCCCTTCAATTTTGAAGGAAAGAAAAGAATGATTGTAGCAGAGCAGGGTATCATTGAACTATCAAAATATGTAGACTCCTTGATTACAATCCCCAATGATAAATTATTGAAAGTTCTGAGTCGGGGTATTTCTTTACTTGATGCTTTTAGTGCTGCTAACAATGTTCTAAAAGGAGCTGTACAAGGTATTGCTGAATTGATCACAAGACCTGGTTTGATGAACGTAGATTTTGCTGATGTACGTACTGTGATGGTAGAAATGGGATATGCAATGATGGGTACTGGGATCTCTTCTGGAGAAAATCGTGCAGAAGAAGCTGCAGAAATAGCTATATCTAGTCCTTTACTAGAAGATATAGATTTATCTGGTGCACGCGGTGTATTAGTCAATATTACTGCTGGTTTTGATTTAAAATTAGATGAATTTGAAACAGTCGGAAATACTATTAGATCTTTTGCTTCAGATAATGCAACAGTTGTCATCGGTACTTCTTTAGATCCTGATATGAACGATTCTCTTCGTGTAACAGTTGTTGCTACTGGAATAGGAATGGAAAAAGATTTAGATATTAATTCAACAAAAAATAAATCTTCTAGAGAAACATTAATGGATTATCGTTATCAATATTTAAATACATCTCCAACAAAAATAAATAAACAAATTACAAAAAAAGAAATAAAGAATTCTAAAGAGAAAATTAACAAAGAACCAGAATATTTAGATATTCCATCTTTTCTGCGTAAAAGAGCGGATTAATTTTTGTAAGATTATATATGTCTCTCTAAAAATATCTAAATTAAATACTGATTAATAATATTATTATTTTTTA
The DNA here is from genome assembly GCA_011752475.1 of Buchnera aphidicola (Microlophium carnosum). Classification (NCBI taxonomy): domain Bacteria; kingdom Pseudomonadati; phylum Pseudomonadota; class Gammaproteobacteria; order Enterobacterales; family Erwiniaceae; genus Buchnera; species Buchnera aphidicola. Next base: position 232,328 of record CP048747.1, on the reverse strand, counting down.
ATAACCTGCGCCAATAATGAATAAATTCTCTATCGGCGCATGGACGTGTTTTAAATTAAAAACACATATATAAAATATTTAAAAAATATTTATTTGTGATAAAATCATAATAAAATACTTATGCAAAATATATAAATTTAAGAAATTGTGAGAATAAAATAAAAATGGAAAAATCTTATAAAGATTATCTTACATTTACTGAAAAAGCAATAAAAAAAATAAAACATCTTATTGAAATACAAAACAATCATAATACAAAATTAAGGATTTATATAAACGGTGGTGGATGTAGTGGTTTTCAGTATCAGTTTGTTTTTGATACGGCAATAAATAAAGATGATATTATCATTGTTCAATCAAATATATCATTAATTATTGATCCTATTAGTTTACAGTATTTATATGGTGGTCAAATAGATTATCTAGAAAATTTAGAAGGTTCTAAGTTTGTAGTTTCTAATCCAAATGCAAAAAATACATGTGGATGCGGTTCATCGTTCAGCATTTAAAAACAACAATAAGATATATTTATTATCTTGTATAATTTTCAATGATTAAACATATATTATATTAAAATGAAAATCGGAATAATAGCTGCTATTAGTCAAGAAACTAAAATACTACAAAAAATTATATATCCATATATAAAAAAAATAATTGGAAATTGTAAAATTTATATAGGAACATTTAAAAATAACGATGTTTTTTTAATAAAATCAGGAATAGGAAAAGTGTCTGCTAGCATTTCCACTATGATTCTGATTAATTTATGTCAACCAGATATTATTATTAATAGTGGTTCTGCTGGAAGTTTACATTCATTATTAAAAATTGGCGACATTATTATTCCTGAACAAACATGTTATTATGACGTAGACTTAACAAATTTTGGATATACTCGAGGACAAATACCTAAGTATCCAAAAACATTTATAATTAACAAAACAATATATAATTTTTGTAAAAAAAATTCTGCCCGGTATCAATTAAAATTTATACAAGGACTTATTATTAGTGGTGATTCATTTATTCGAGATAACTCATATATAAAAATTTTAAAAAATCAATTTCCTTCTGCAATAGCTGTTGAAATGGAATCCACTGCAATAGCTCAAGTTTGTTATAAATTTAATATTCCTCTTATTGTGATAAAATCTATTTCTGATTTATCTGATAATCATGCTACTGTTAGTTTTAAAGAAAATATTTCACTTGCATCTTTTAAGTTTTCTGAATTTGTAAAAATTATTTTAGAAAATTTAGTCAATATATAAATATCATGTGATCTATTTAATAAACAATAGCATTCTTATATTATTTTTGATAACCTCTATTAAGATAATTTTTTCATAATTTTTATTTTTGTAAAAAATTTTAATATAAATGATAAAATTATTTTTAAAAAGCAAGTTATTTTTGTAAGAATTATTATCCTTCTTTTAAAAATTCCGAAAATAAAATCTACTATTTCATAGTACTCGTAATTGTTTATTAACCTCAAAATAATCTATAACATTACATTTTATAGGATATATAAATATAACTATGGATCAAAACAAAATATGGCATGAAAAACTTTATTGTCATTTTGGACAATATTTTTCAATTGAAAAATTGCTATATAAAAAAAAAACTCCTCATCACAAAGTAATCATCTTTAAAAATTCTATATTTGGTAAAATCATGGTCATAGATGATATTGTTCAAACAACTGAACGTGATGAATTCATATATCATGAAATACTAACTCATATACCTATATTTGCTCATGGTTCAATAAAGAATGTATTAATCATAGGAGGAGGTGATGGTGGTATACTTCGTGAAGTATGTAGACATAAAACTATTGACAGTATCACTATGGTTGAAATTGATATTAATATTATTGATTTATGTAAAAAATATTTCCCAAATCATAGTAATAATGCTTATCAAGATTCTCGTTTAAAATTAATCATTGATGATGGTTTAAATTTTACAAAAAAAACACAAGAAAAATTTGATTTAATCATATCAGATTCTACAGACCCTATTGGTTGCGGAAAAAATTTATTTCTATCAGAATTTTATTTTAATTGTAAAAATTGTCTTAACAAAAATGGTCTTTTTGTATCACAAAACGGTGTTTTCTTTCTTCAAAAAAATGAAACTATTCTTACTTATAAAAATTTAAAAAAATATTTTTATGATGTAAGATTTTATCAAGCGAACATTCCTACTTATTATGGTGGAATCATGATGTTTGCATGGGGTTCTGATAATATAGAACTGCGTAAAAATAGTTTAAAAAAAATACAATCACGAATAAAATATACAAAATTATCTTTTAATTACTATAATGATAAAATTCATATAAGTAGTTTTCATTTACCTCAATATATTCTTAATGCATTAAATGAAAGTTAAAAATCCTTTCATAGGAGAGTAATTAAATTGCAAAAACTAAAATTATATGGCTTTAATAATCTTACTAAAAGCCTAAGTTTTTGTATCTATGATATTTGCTATGCGAATACTAACGATTCACGTAATAGTTATATTTCTTATATTGATGAACAATACAATGCTATTCGATTAACTAAAATTTTAAAAGAAACGTGTTCAATTATTGGTGCTAACGTTTTGAATATATTTCATCAAGATTATGAACCTCAAGGTGCAAGTGTCACTATCTTAGTGTGTGAAGAACCAATTAATATAGAGAAAATTAATGTTTTAAATAAAAATATTATATCATCCTCTGTACTTGCTCATTTAGATAAAAGTCATATTTGTGTACATACGTATCCTGAAAGTCATCCGCAAAGTGGGATTTGTACTTTTCGAGCTGATATCGAAGTTTCAACATGTGGAATCATATCGCCTCTGAACGCATTAAATTATCTTATACATCAATTAGAGTCAGATATTGTTACAATTGAATATCGTGTTCGAGGATTTACTAGAGACATACATGGTATAAAACACTTTATCGACCATAAAATCAATTCCATTCAAAATTTTATGTCTAATAATATAAAATCTATGTATGATATGGTTGATGTTAATATGTATCAAGAAAATATTTTTCATACTCGAATGTTATTAAGAGAATTTAATTTAAAAAACTACTTATTTAACATTAATTTAGACGATCTAAACAAAAAAGAACATTCTTATATTGTGAACTTACTATGGAGAGAAATGCGCGAAATTTATTATGGAAGAAATATATCTAGAATAGATTGAATGTGAAAAATATTTTATATAAAAAACACATTTCAAAAAATTAATTCAAAATATTTAATAATTATTTCGAATAAGATAAAGTATTTTAAAAAAGAAAAGATTATAGAAGCTTAATTTCTATAATCTTTGCTTTTTGCAAACGAATTTATTAATTTAAACAAAATAGAATTTTTTAAAAAATTAACAATTATTTATTCAATTGATAGTTTAATACATCTGTTGCTGTACCTTGAAAAACTTCTGCAGCTACACCTATTGATTCATATAAAGTCGGATGAGCGTGAATAGTTAATGCTATATCTTCGGCATCACATCCCATTTCAATAGCGAGTCCGACTTCACCAATTAATTCACCAGCATTTGTACCTACTATAGAACCACCAATAATTTTATTATTTTCTTTATTAAAAATTAATTTTGTCATACCTATACTACAGTTTGAAGAAATAGCTCTACCTGATGCACTCCAAGGAAAATTTGCAATCCCATAATCTATTTTTTCTTTTTTAGCTTGTGTTTCGTTTAATCCTACCCAAGCAATCTCGGGATCAGTATAAGCTATTGATGGAATTACCTTAGGTTCAAAATAATGTTTTTTACCAAAAATTACTTCTGCTGCAATATGACCCTCATGTACACCTTTATGAGCCAACATAGGTATTCCAGTTACATCGCCAATAGCATAAATATGTGGTATATTTGTTTTTAACTGTTTATCTACTTCAATAAAACCAAAACTGTTTATTTTCAGTCCTATTTTTTCTAATTTTAATGTATCAATATTAGGAGTTCTTCCTATTGCTACTAATACAGCATCATAAAATATATTTTTTTTGGTAATATTTTCTTGCACTATATCTACTGTTAATCCGATTTTTTTTAGCTCAACTTTATCTATATGAGTATTTAACATCAAATTAAACCTTTGATTAATCGATTTTATATATGTATCACTGATATCTTTATCTACTGAAGGAAGAAAATGATTAAATCGATCAATAACATCAACAGTTGAACCTAATGCACTATATATTGTAGCCATTTCTAAACCAATAATTCCACCACCTATAATTAAAAAACGATTTGGAATAGTTTTCAATAATAAGGCATCAGTTGAGTCCCAAATTCTTATATCATTATTAGGCATAGAAGCAATTTTAATTGGTCTAGAACCTGTTGCAATAATTGCATTATCAAAAAAAATAGTAAACTCATCTTCTTTACTAGTGACAATAATACTTTTATCAGTATTAAAAACAGCATGTCCTTGAAAAATTCTTATTTTTCTTGTTTTTCTCATATTAGATAAACCACTAGTTAGTTTATTTATAATATTTTCTTTCCAATTTTTAATTTTTTCAATATTAATTACTGGATCACTAAAAAAAACACCTGTTTTAGATAATTCTTTTGCTTCTCCAATCACTTTAGCTATATGTAATAACGTTTTCGAAGGAATGCAGCCAACGTTTAAACAAACGCCTCCTAATTTATTATAACGTTCTATTAATACAGTATCTAAACCTAGATCTGCACAACGAAAAGCTGCAGAGTAACCTGATGGTCCGGATCCGATAATTACAACTTGTGCATAAATTTTTTGATGCATTATAACCTCTTATAAATAAAAAAAAACAATGTATTATTTACATAATATTAAATATATGAAAACTACATAATTAAAAAATGTACATCAGATAATAGTTTATTAATTAATGTGATAAAACGAGCCGCGTAAACTCCGTTGATGACACGATGATCATAAGATAACGATAATGGTAGCATTAAAGATGGAATAAATTCTTTTCCATTCCATAACGGTTTAACCTGAGATTTTGAAACTCCAAGAATTGCTACTTCAGGTGCGTTGATAATTGGAGAAAACCAACTACCTCCGATTCCTCCTAAATTAGAGATTGTAAAACATCCTTCTGTCATATCTGAAATATTTAGTTTTCTTTTACGTGCTTTTTCTGATAGTAAAATTAATTCAGAAGATAGCTGTTCAATATTTTTTTTATTAACATCTTTTAATACAGGAACAAATAAATCATTATTAACATCTATAGCAAATCCGATATTAATATATTTTTTTAAAATAATTTTTTTATGATCTAAAGTAAGAGAACTATTAAAAATAGGAAATTTTTCTAATGCATGTGCAACTACTTTCATTATAAAAACCAATATTGTAACATTATCACTAGTATTTTTTTGTACTTTTTTTTCGATGTTGTATTTTTTACGAAAGTTTTCTAGGATAGTAATATTAACTTCATCAAATTGTGTGACATGGGGTATATTAATCCAATTCTGATGTAAATTTTTACCAATTGTTTTTTGAACACTGCTTAATTCAGATTCTTCTATTTTTAATGTATTATACTCATTAGGTTTAATGATTTTTTTTTCTTCTAAAATATTCTTTTTTATATTATTTTGATATAATTCTATATCTTCTTTTAAAATCCGTTTCTTAGGTCCAGTACCAATAACACTACATAAATCAATATTTAAATGACGTGCTAAACGTCTTATAACTGGAGTTGCATGAAAATATAAGTCTTTTTTTATTTTTTTTTTATGATTGAAATCGATATCTTGATCTAAATAGTTTGCTTCTTTTTTCTTTATATAAGAATTGATATCATCAACTTCAAACATCATGATAAGAGAATTAGTTTTAATTTTTTCACCAATTTTTATATAAATATTTTTTACTACTCCTGACATCGGTGATGGTATCTCCATAGAGGTTTTATCTCCTTCTACAGTTATTAATCCTTGTTCAAGTTCTACTTTTTCATTAACATTGACTAATATTTCGATCACTTCTACTTCATCGAAACCAATATCAGGTATTTTTACTTCTATATCCACTGTTTTTTACCTCTTAAGCTAAACGCGGATTAATTTTATCAGTATTAATATTAAATTTAACAATTGCATCTTCTACTACTTTTTTCTTAATATTATTTATATTAGCCAATAAACTTAAAGCAGCTACAACAATATAATGAGCATTTACCTCAAAATGATTACGTAATTTATCACGACTATCTGAACGACCAAATCCATCTGTCCCTAAAACATGATATTCTTGTGAAGGTATGTAATGACGAATTTGCTCAGCAAATAGTTTCATATAATCAGTAGCTGCAACAGTCGGATTTTTATTCATAACTTGTTTAACATATGCTATTTTATTTTTTTCATTAGGATGTAGCATATTCCATCGTTCACAATCTTCTCCATTTCTAGCTAATTCTGTAAAAGAAGTAACACTATATATATCTGTTGTAATAGAATAGTCTTTTAACAAAATTTCTGCGGCTTCACAAACAGAGCGTAAAATAGCACCAGAACCTATTAACTGTACTTTTGATGCAGTGCCATGTAAAGTTTTTAATTTATAAATTCCTTTACAAATACCTTCTTCTACTCCTGTAGGCATAGCAGGCATATAATAATTTTCATTAATTGTAGTAATATAATAATATATATTTTCTTGAGAAGGACCATACATACGTCTTAATCCATCTTGTATAATTACAGCAACCTCATAAGCAAAAGAAGGATCATAAGATATACAATTAGGAATTGTTAAAGATTGTATATGACTATGTCCGTCTTCATGTTGTAATCCTTCACCATTTAAAGTAGTTCTCCCTGAAGTTCCACCAATTAAAAAACCTCTTGCTTGCTGATCGCCAGCAGCCCAAAATAAATCTCCTATTCTTTGAAAACCAAAAATTGAATAATAAATATAAAAAGGAATCATAGGAAAATTATTAGTACTATAAGAAGTAGCAGCAGCCAACCAAGATGAAGCTGCACCTAATTCATTTATCCCCTCCTGCAATATTTGACCTTTTTTTTCCTCTTTATAGTACGCTAATTGTTCTCGATCTTGAGGAATGTACTTTTGACCACTAGAACTATAAATACCAATTTTCCGAAACAATCCTTCCATACCAAAAGTTCGTGCTTCGTCAGCAATAATTGGTACTATTAGATGTTTTATAAAATTATTTTTTAAAATAATATTTAAAACACGTATAAAGGCTATAGTTGTAGAAATATCTTTTTTTTGTTCTTCTAATAATGACTGAAAATCTACTAGATCTGGTAAAACTAATTTATTAGTAAAATTAGATAAACGAAAAGGAATATAACCACCTAATTTTTTTCGTTGTAAATGTATATAATAATATTCTTCAGAATTTTTTGCAAAAGTCACATATGGTAATTTTTTTATATTATCATTTGATATAGGAATATTAAAACGATCTCGAATATGCATTATGCCATTTATATCTATTTTTTTTATTTGATGAGCAATGTTTTTACCTTCTGCAGTTACTCCCATTCCATATCCTTTCACAGTATGTGCTAGAATCACTGTTGGTTTATATTTTGTTTCCTTTGCTTTTTTTAATGCATTAAACATTTTTTTTGGATCATGTCCTCCCCTATTTAACTGCCATATTTCTTCGTCAGTCATATCTTTAACTAATTCATATGTTTCTTTATATTTACCAAAAAAATTTTTACGAACATACGCGCCATCTTTAGATTTAAAAGTTTGATAGTCTCCATCGATTGTTTCATTCATTAATTGAATCAATTTTCCACTTGTATCTTTTTTTAATAAACAATCCCATCTGTTTCCCCATATAACTTTTATAACTTTCCATCCTGCTCCATAAAAAAAACTTTCTAATTCATTTACAATTTTTCCATTTCCTACTACTGGACCATCTAATCTTTGTAAATTGCAGTTGATTATGAATATTAAATTATCTAACTTTTCACGTACAGCTATAGAAATAGCACCTTTAGATTCCGGTTCATCCATTTCACCATCACCTAAAAAAGCATAAACTGTTTGTTTTGAAGTATTTTTTAATTCTCGATGTTGTAAATATTTTAAAAACTTTGCTTGATAAATAGCACAAAGAGGTCCTAAACCCATAGATACAGTAGGAAATTGCCAAAAATTTGGCATTAATTTAGGATGTGGATAAGAAGATAGTCCTATTCCATCAACTTCTTGTCTGAAATTATTAATTTGCTCTTCTGAAAGACGTCCTTCTAAAAAAGAACGAGCATAAATACCTGGAGCAATATGTCCTTGAAAATAAACTAAATCTCCTCCATCATTATCGTTTTTCGCTCGAAAAAAATGATTAAAACATACTTCGTATATTGTAGCTGAAGACTGAAAAGATGATAAATGACCGCCTAATTCTAAATTTTTTTTTGATGCACGTAATACCATCATGATAGCATTCCAACGAATTGCTGAACGAATGCGCTTTTCTAAAACAAGGTTCCCAGGATACTCAAATTCATCTTCACTGCAAATAGTATTGATATAGTCACTAGTAAAAAAAGATCTAAAAAATTCTACTCTATTAATTTTAGATGTTTTTAAAACTTGTTCAATTAAAAAATGAGCTCTTTTACGCCCTTCTTGTCGAATAACAGATTCAATAGCTTGCACCCAATCACTAGTTTCAATTGGATCCACGTCATTATATAAGCGTTCTGACATGGTATAAATTCCTTATACATTATATATTTAATAATAAAATGAAAAATTCATTATAAATCTTTAAAAAAATCAATAAAATTAACTATATTTATACACACACTTAATTTTATTAATTTTAAAATATAAAAAAAATTCAAAATAAATATTGTTCATTCTTTAAAAATATTAAAAACACAATTTTCTTGTTCAGTAACCCGTATAAATGTAGTTCTTTTTGTTAATTCTTTTAATTTCTCTGCACCAACATAAGTACAAGAAGAACGTAATCCCCCTAAAATATCACGTATAGTATTATCGACACTTCCACGATAAGGTATTTTAACTGTCTTACCTTCAGACGCACGATATCTTGCAATTTTACCTTCATAACGCTTCATTGCAGAAATAGAACTCATACCATAAAAAAGCATATATTTTTTTGATTCTTCTTCAAGTATATTTCCTGAGCACTCCTCATGACCTGAAAGCATTCCTCCCAACATAACAAAATCTGCACCGCCTCCAAAAGCTTTAGCAATATCTCCAGAAACAGCACATCCTCCATCACTAATAATTTGTCCATTTAATCCATGCGCTGCATCGGCACATTCTATAATAGCTGAAAGTTGAGGATAACCGACTCCAGTTTTCACACGTGTAGTACATACTGAACCTGGACCGATACCAACTTTCACTATATCTGCTCCAGATAATATTAACTCTTCGACCATTTCTCCAGTCACAACATTTCCAGCACAAATAATTTTATCTGGAAAATAATCTCTTACTAATTTTAAAAAACAAACAACATGTTCAGAATAACCATTAGCAACATCAATACAAATATATTTTAACTCCGATGATAATAAAAAAATTTTTTTTATTTTTAAAAAATCTACATTAGAAATTCCCATTGATACAATTACATGGTTTAATATTTCTTTAGAAGATGAATCAATAAAAATTTTCCATTCTTCAAAAGAGTAATATTTATGAACTGCTGTTAGTATATTAAAATTTGATAAAGATCTTACCATGTCAAATGTACCTATAGTATCCATATTTGCTGCAATAATAGGGATTCCAGACCAAACATTAGGGGAATATTTAAAGGAAAAACAACGAACAAGATCAACTTGAGCACGACTTTTTAGTATAGAACGTTTTGGTCTAATTAATACATCTTTAAACCCCAGTTTAATATCTTCTTCAATTCTCATACAATTATTATCCTAATTTAAATGTACAATACTAATAATAAAAATTTAAAATATTATGACTTATATTGTAGCACTTACTGGAGGTATTGGTAGCGGAAAAACTACCATCTCTAATGGTTTTAAAAAAATAGGTATTAAAATTATTGATACAGATATCATTGCAAAAAATATAATAGAATATAATATAAAAATATCATTTTCTATTAAAAAAAAATTTGGAAAAAAAATATTGAATATAGATAATTCGATTAATCGATCTCTACTTAGAAAGTATATTTTTAATGATAAAAACCATCGTTTATGGTTAGAAAATCTATTACATCCTAAAATTTATCAAGAAACTAAGCATCAAATACGACTTGCACAATCAAATTGGTGTCTATGGGTTGTACCATTGCTAATTGAAAAAAAATTAGAAAAACAAGCTCATAGGATTCTTTTAGTTGATACACCAGTAAAAGAACAAATAAAACGTATAATGAAAAGAGATAAGATTAATCTTCTAGAAGCTAAAAAAATTATTGCATTACAAGCTACTAGAAAAGAAAGAATTTCTGTATCAGATGATATTATTTTAAATAAAAAAGATATCAAAAAAATAAATGCACATATTTATTATTTTAATTTGTTTTATTCATTTCTATCAAAAAATCACAATAAAAGAATAATAGAAATTAAAAAAAATTATTTAACAAAATTTTATTAATATATTATATATATTTTTTAACTTTTTTATTTTCAATAATTCTTGAAATATAAATATTTATTATAAAAAGATATCAATATATTAATATTGATTTTTAAGGGAAGTTATAATATTGTGATTCGCACGTGGAAAATCAAAAGATCTTAAATTATATAAACATTTCCAATTATAAGGATATCCCTCAATACTATAAGGTTTTCCTGTCCATTTTTTTATTAAAAAAAAATATAGTTTTAATTTTTTTTTACAATTCATGTACTCTATATATTGAAAAAAAATAATGTCTAATGTAATAATTCCAACTTCTTCTAATAACTCTCTTTTTAATGCATGTATTATATTTTCATTTTTTTTTATCTTACCACCTGGAAATTCCCATATATTTTTTTTATATTTTCCTCTAGTTACATAAACTTTTTTTTTTGTTTATAATAATACCAATTACTGCTTCTATATATTTCATTAAATATATCCTTAATAAAAATATAACTTATTTTGTAGCAAAAACAATTTTATAAACTACCATGACAATACTTATATTTTTTTCCTGAACCACATAAACAGAGTGCATTGCGACTAATTTTCATATTATTAGGATTTAATGTTAAGTTTGTATTTAAATCTATATATTTTTTTGCATAAGACAGATTAATCTTACTAAGAAATGATACTACTTCATATTTTAATAATTCTAACATGCTAGAAAACATATTAAAAGATTCTCGTTTATATTCTTGTTTAGGATCTTTTTGAGCATAACTACGCAAATGAATACCTTGTCGTAGATAATCTATAGCTGATAAATGTTCTTTCCAAAGTGAATCTAATGTTTGTAACATGATAATTTTTTCTATCATACGCATATTTTCCGTACCAATTAATTTCTCTTTATTTTCATAATTAATATTCGCAAAATCAATGATTTTTTTTATAATTGTTTTATCTGTTAAATTAGGTTCTACAGTAAGCCAATCTAAAATTGGTATATTTAAATGAAAATCAATCTTTAATTTCTGTTCTAAATCAGCAATATTCCATTTATCTCGGATTGTATTTTTAGGTATATATAAAATAATATTTTTTTTTAAAACATCGTTTAAAATATCATAAATTATTATTTTTATATCTTTCACATCAATTAATTTATTACGTTGGGAATAAATTGCACTACGCTGTTCGTTAATCACATCATCATATTCTAATAACTGTTTTCTAATATCAAAATTTCGGCTTTCTACTTTTTTTTGAGCATTTTCTATAGCTTTTGTTACCCAAGGATGTTCAATAGCTTCATTAGAAGATAATCCTAATTTTCGCATCATATAAACGATTTTATCAGATGCAAAAATTCGCATTAAGGAATCTTCCATAGAAAGGTAAAAACGTGAAGAACCACTATCTCCTTGACGACCAGAACGTCCTCTTAATTGATTATCAATTCGGCGTGATTCATGACGTTCAGTACCAATAATATGTAATCCCCCAGAAGAAACAACTAAATCATGTTCTTGTTTCCATTGTTTTTTAATTTTATCAGCTTCATGTTCAGTGATGTTTACATGATGATTTAATTCAACTTCTAAATTACCACCAAGAACTATATCTGTACCTCTACCAGCCATATTAGTAGCAATCGTAATTGATTTAGGCTTACCAGCTTGTGCTATAATTTCAGCCTCTTTAGCGTGAAATTTAGCATTTAAAACATTATGATTAATATTTAATTTTAATAACTTCTTAGAAATAATCTCTGATTTCTCAATGGAAACTGTACCAACTAATACAGGTTTATTTAATTTTATACATTCTTGTATATCTTGAATAATTGCATTAATTTTTTCTTTTTTCGTAATATATACTAAATCAGGTAAATCTTTTCGTATCATTTCTCTATTTGTTGGTATTACAATAGTATCAAGATTGTAAATAGAACTAAACTCAAAAGATTCAGTTTCAGCAGTTCCAGTCATACCCGCTATTTTTTTATATAAACGAAAATAATTTTGAAAAGTGATAGATGCTAGAGTTTGGTTTTCATTTTTTATAGGAACATTTTCTTTTGCTTCAATTGCTTGATGCAATCCATCAGACCATCTTCTTCCTGGCATAGTACGACCTGTATGTTCATCTACAATAATTACACTATTATCTTTAACAAGATAATCAATATCTCGAATAAACAATTTATGAGCACGAAGTGCAGATAAAACATGGTGCATTAATATTATGTTATTCGAAGAATATAATGATTCTCCTCTATTCATTAGTTTCTTATCAAACAATATTTTTTCAATTTTAATTAGTCCTCTTTCTGTTAAATATACTTGTTTTGATTTTTCATCAATAGAAAAATGCCCTGTTCCATGAAAAATATCTGAATCTTCTTGTATTTGAGGAACTAAGAAAGGAACAATTGTATTGATTTCTTTATATAATTCAGAACTTTCTTCTGATGGTCCTGAAATAATTAAAGGTGTTCTAGCTTCGTCTATCAAAATTGAATCTACTTCATCTATTAATGCATAATGTAATTCTCTTTGTACTCTTTCCTCAGAAGTAAAAACCATATTATCACGTAAATAATCAAATCCATATTCATGATTCGTTCCATAAGTAATATCAGATAAATACGCTTTTTTTTTAGAAAAAAAAGATATTTCAGATGAATTTAAACCTACTGTTAAACCAAGAAATTCAAATAATAAAGTGTTTTTTTCAGCATCTCTTCGAGCTAAATAATCATTCATGGTTACGATATGTACGCCTTTTCCACTTAATGCATTTAAATAAGCTGGCAAGGTTGATGTTAAAGTCTTTCCTTCACCTGTTCGCATTTCTGCAATACATTGTTTATTTAAAACTATTCCTCCAAGGATTTGCACATCAAAGTGACGCATGCTAAAAACACGTTTACTCGCTTCTCGAACTGTAGCATAAGCTTCTGGTAATATATCGTCTAAAGTTGCACCACTACTTAATCGAAAACGAAATAGTTTTGTTTGTTCTTTTAATTTCTTATCTGACAAATTTTCAAAATGTTTTTCTAGTTTATTAATAGATAATACTATTTTTTTAAACTTTTTTAAAATACGATTATTACGATTACTAAATATTTTAGTTAAAAATTTAATTAACATATTATATGTTCTCATATTTAAAATTTTTAGATAAAATAACAGTTAAAAATTTTTATTATTCTTGAAGTAATATAATTAATTATGTTACTCAGTATATATAAAATATAAATAAAAAATTATTATGAGTAAAATACTCTAAAATTAATATTAATAATATACAGTAAAATTACATTAAAGTTTTAATGCAGATTAAAACTATACTTTCTTTAAAAAAATTTTTATTTTATTTTAAAATCAACTGTTCAAACAAAACAAAAAATTTTTTATATTAAAAAATATTTTTGATAATTCATAATGATACAAATTTTTTCATTTTTTGAAGAGTAAACTAGTACACTTCAATTATACTTATCGTTTTTTTGACAAAATCATTTTCTTAAATTATCTATATAAAACATATTAATATTTTTTAAAAGTTTTAATAGTAATGGTATTAGACATTGATATTGAAGATATCTCTATAAACTTTCATTGTCGTAGAAGCACTATATAATTTTGTTGTTTGATTATTATCTCTTTCTATCTAGGTAATTGCAATTTGTTTTCTATCAATACCTATAAACTAATTATCAACTAAATTGTTTGTAGTACCAGTTTTTCCAGATAAAAAATTTTTTAAAAATTACTCCCAATGACTTTACTACTCCAGTATTATCTACTTGATATATAGCATATAATGTCAAATAAGAAGCTTTAGAAGAAGTCATATGTTTTAATTAAGGAAAAGTTTGATAAAAAACTTTACTATCATCAGCAACAATTGATCTGACTGATGATAATAATAACTTATAACCACCAATTGCAATTATTAAAAATATTTGTACTGTTTCAATAGGTGTTAAGTCAATAGCCTCTAAAGATGTTGATGGAAAGGGAAAATCTAATTGCTAGAAATACTTCAAGTATAAACAACTACCAACTAATTTTTTTAATCCTATAACTATACTGAAATGCACTGTAAGAATATTAATTGAGTGAATTAAAACATCTAATAACATTACCCTTTAATTAAAAAAATATTATTTTTTGGTTTCCAATACTTACCATTATCTAATTTAATTAAAATGAGATGATTAAGAATTCACGTATTTCAATTGTATTTATTTGATTATAATAAAGCAGTGAAATATGTTATTAGTTTAGATCAAAAACTAATAGAACGACGAACTTTTAAAACGAAATTATAACTATGCAATTTTGATTTAAAACTTCCAATAAGCGATTGAACTTTTGCAGAAAACCTATTAATAATTACAAATAACAACTTTTAAATCTTCTAATCTTTTTTTGCTTTGCAATATAAGAATTTCTATTTTTTTATCTTTTCCTACTGCGTTTTATGAAATGTAATCAAGAGTTGTAAATATCTTTATTCTTAAAAATTTTTAATTGAATTACTAACTTTTATTGTAAATTCTTAACATACCAGTTTTGCAAAAGAAAGATGAGAAAAAATAATATCTCTCTTAGGTTGGATATTTAAAGAACGTTTACATAAATTCTTATAAAGATTTTTTATAACATATTTTTTTGATATTATAAAAATCAGAATACATTTCTTCTTTTTAACGCAGATTTAGAGTAAGTACAAGACTTATATAAAGATACCTCTTTTACTATTCTCACTAATAAAACATATTGTTTTAAAGTTAACTCATGTATTATTCAACTAAAATAGTAAATACTAACAAGAGGAAATATTTGAATTGTTTTATCATCTTATCCTAAATACAATTCATTAAATATAGTTCTAAAAATTCGATTTGGTGTATAAAAAACCATTTATAATCAAATTTATATACATTTCATTTATCTTTCTTGATATTAAACAAATATTTGTTAGAAACAGATTTTTATTAACTTTTAACTTAAAGTACGTCTAACTTATATTGTACGACTAACTATCGCGTTTACTAAAAAGTTTATCCTAGTTTATCCTAGTTTATCCTATAGAAGATATGTGAATATTATTCATTTTTATAAAAATATTTATCTTCAATTCTTAATAGTGTTTTAATTAAAATATCTAGATATTTATTACAAAAAAAATATACGTTTCTTTTTTTTAGGAAATATTAACATAGAAATTAATTTAGGTGCTAAACGAAAAAAATAAAATTACAATTATTATTAATATTTTTAATTTCTATGAAAGTATTTTTATTGAAAAATAAACGTGTATGAAATTCGATTTCCTTGACAATAGGGAATTCAAAAGGACATTATATAGATTCTATGTATTATTTTTTATACTGTATTCTCTAAGAGACATAACTGAATCTACTTTTTTATACGTTTTACTTCTTAAAAGATTTAATATCTCTTGTTGAGAAGATTAAGCACCTAGTTTCAAATTAACGATACATCTATATATTGAATTCGGAAAACTCTATACTTTTCTTTGAATTAATTAATCTATCTTAGTATATAAATACAATTTATAGAAAATAATCAAAAAAAATAATTTAACATTTTTCATTTAAAGAATATAGAAGTATATTCTAATTTCGGAAGATTAAAATGTAGAGGATATTGTACATATACTAAATATAAACCTTTAGCTGGTGCAGTAACTCCCGCATAATTTCTATCTTTTTTTTGTAATAATTCTTTCATCCAAAAGTCTTTTTTTTTAGACATCCCAATTTCAATCAAAGAACCCACAATATTCCGAACCATATGATGTAAAAAAGAATTGGCTGTAATATCAATTATTACCCAATCATGAAAACGAAAAACATTTAATTTGGTAATTTTTCTCCAAGGAGAACATGACTGACAACTTAGAGCTCTAAAAGATGTAAAATCGTGTTCTCCTAATAAAAATTGAGCTTCAGAGTACATTTTTTTTACATTTAATTTTCTATAAATATGATATGATTTATTTTGAAAAATAGCAGAACGAAGACTATAGTTATATATTATATAACGATAAGAACGTGTAATAGCACTATAACGAGCATGAAAATTTTCTGGAACTTCTTTTATCCAAACGATAGAAACATTTTTAGATAGGTAACTATTTACTCCTATTGACCAAGATGATTTTTTTCGAACAGCTGTGGTGCTGAAATGTACAACTTGTCCTATACTATGAACTCCAGCATCAGTTCGACCTGCACATATAACATCTATCTTATGATTAGCAATTATAGACAAAGCTGTTTCGATTTCTTCTTGAATGCTAAACACGCTTTTTTGACGTTGCCATCCATGGTATAAACTCCCATCATATTCAACTCCTAAAGCAAATCTTTTGATATTATCTTGTACCATTTAAAAAGAATCCTATCACAAATATTAATAAAAATAATAACTTGTTATTTTCATAAAAAATTATCTATTTCTTTAAAAATAAAGCTAATAGTATAAAAAATATATTTAATTATAGTTTATGTTAACATAATTTATTATAATGATTTATTTATATAAAAAAAATAAGAAAAGATTATATATTTAATATCTCAAAAACATATTTTCTAAATTGAAATTTATCAAAATAATACAATAAATATTGTGTTCACAATATTCCTTATGTTGCATATTTAGTAAAAATATTATCTCGGAGAGAGCTATGGAAAAAGAAAAAAACAAAAAAACATCATCTTTAAACGTTCTTTCTATTGCAGGTTTACAACCTTATCAAAAAAAAATAGATGAACAATACATGAATGAAGATCAAATGTTACACTTTTATACAATTCTTGAGACATGGAAAAATCAATTAAAAGATGAAATCAACCATACTCTACTCTATATACAAGATAAAGCTACAAATTTTCCAGACCCTATTGATCGAGCTACACAAGAAGAAGAATTTAGTTTAGATTTACGAAATCGTGATCGCAGTCGAAAATTGATTAAAAAAATAGAAACAACTTTAAAAAAAATTCAAGAAAAAGATTTTGGTTATTGTAATTCTTGTGGTATTGAAATTGGAATTCGTCGTTTAGAAGCTAGACCTACTGCCAATCTTTGCATTGATTGTAAAACATTAGAAGAAATTAGAGAAAAACAAATGACTGGTTAGTTTTATAGATTAAAAATTTATAATAAGGATATTCGAACAGTTTGAAAAATATATTCGAATATCCCCTTGTAGTTTGGAACATATTATTATACTGTAATTCATTGAAGTAAATATGAAACGTATTATAAATTCTCAATTAATAAACCAGAAAATAATAAAACAAAATTATCAGATGTTACAAACTAGGACTTTTAATTTACTAAATTATTGTATAATAATTATTCGACCTGTATTTTGTGTCTTATGATAAAATTAAACAAGCTGTTGCAAAAATAAAAATAATTATCAGCTCTAGTACAAATCTAATTAAAATAATACCAAAGGAAAATAGTTAGTAAAAATTATTAAAGGAGTATCTAACAGCTCATAAATCAATATTAGCATATAGTTATACAAATTTAACACCCAATCTTTCAACTATTCAGATAAATATAAAACTCCAAGAAAAGAAAAAATAACAAAAATAAATTAATAGACGAATCTTTTTTATCAAAATTATCTGAAATTAAATTACTTTTAGTAGAATGTGATTTAAAAAATTAACAGCAAAAATAACTAAAAACTTACCTATTTTAGTTATCGATATAAGATAGAGTAAATATACTAATAGAGAAATTCTTATAATATATAATTGATTAAGAATTACTAAAGGGAAAAAATCAGTTTTATAGAAAATTTTATTTCTGTAAAATAACAGAATTTAAAAAGAAATTATAAAATATATGTGTGAAGTTAAAAAAGATATTTATCTCAGCATAAAATATAGTTTTGAAAGATATAATATTATATTGTATATATATAAAACATACGATTGATTTCTACCATAAATCATTTAAAAAATAGAGATATAGCACTAATATCATTAAAAAACATATAGATAATATTATTAAGTATTTTTATTAATCTATTCAATTGAATACTTTATTAAATCTTCAAATTACCATCAAACCTTTAAAATAGATTGTGAAATATTAAAAAATATAGATGTTGTTTTTTCCTATATGAGTGAAATTTATCCAAAACATTATATAAAATAAAAAACTTGTAAAGATTCTATGATACTTTAAATTCTTATAAAGATAAATATAGACGAGATATTTTAAAGCAATCAAGATAATAATTTCTAAGATTATTTAATTTCGCATAATCGAATTGTTTTCTTAAGAAAAAGATCGCCAGTTAATATAATATTAAAAGAAAAAAATTTGAAATAATTGTAAAAAAAACAGTTATACTAGAAAAAATTTATTCGCTCATTTAAACAATTTTTAATTAAAACAAGATTTTCTGTTGATATATTTAATATTGTAATTTATAAAATATGACAATATTAATTTAATTTGATTTAATTTAATTTTTTAAAAACTACTTTTCCTATGTATGGTAGATAACGATAAGATTGAGCATAATCAATACCATAGCCTACTATAAAAAAGTTTTCTAAAATAGAAAAACCTATAAAATCAACACTAATATCTACCTCTCGACACTCTGGTTTATCTAAAAGGGTGCAAATTGATAATGATTTTGGGTTTCTAAGTTTTAAAATACCCAATACTTTACTTAAAGTTTTGCCTGAATCAATAATATCTTCTACAATTAAAACATGTTTATTGTAAATATCTTCATCTAAATCTTTTATAATTTTAACATCTCCACTAGATAGCATCCCCCGTCCATAACTAGAAGTTGTCATAAAATCTACTTCATGTTTAATATGAATTCTACGACATAAATCTGCTATAAATACAAAAGAACCACGTAGTAGTGCTATTAGTATCATTTTATTTTTACTGTTTCTATATTTTTTAGTAATTTCTTGACCTAGTTCGCGTACACGAATATCCAGTTCTTTCTCGGAAATGATAACTTGAATGGTATGTTTCATAATGTTAACTAAATAGTTAGTGTGAATTGAATCATATTAAAAATTTACAATAATACACTGGTAGTTTATTGAAAATATACAATATATTGAACAAATAAATTTCTAATATACAATGAAAAATAAAATATTTATTTTTTAAACTATTGCACTAATAATGATCATTATGTTATAAAAATTAAAGTAATTAAAAAACACATATTCTATCTATATCAAAATGTGATTTATGTTATATTTTATATTTAATTATAAAAAATAATATTTTATGAAAGAAAATGTTAAATTTCAAAAAAATTACAAAATATTTTTAGTGTAAAAGAAATAATTTTTTGTTGTAATATTTTTCTATAAACATAAATACATCTAATTTATGATAAAATCAAAAAATACTGCTTTTACAGCATTCTAAATAAATAAAAATATTTTTCATCAACAATATAAATTATATTAAAAAATATTGCTTAATACAATTGATTAAAAAACTTTGCGCATTCATAAAAAAATATTAATATCTATTTATAGCCTCTTCACTAGAATAGCTGTTCTAATTCTTATAACTAGTCATGATGTGGGCTCAGATAATCTTTTAAAAAACCTGCCCATACTAAAGGCAGGTTTTTTTACGACATAAATACAAGGAACTAAAAAATATGAAGTTATTAAAATTTGGTGGCACTTCACTTGCTAATGCAGAAAAATTTTTATGCGTATCTAGTATTATAGAAGAAAATATTAAAATAGATCAAATTGCAGTAGTTCTTTCAGCACCAGCTAAAGTAACTAACTATTTAGTTAAAAGTATAGAAAATATCACTAATAATAATATTTTAGAAACAATACATCTTGCAGAAAATATATTTTTAGAATTAATAAATAATATTTTAAAAATACAATCTAATTTTCCTTATAATCAAGTAGAAAAAGTTATAAAAAAAGAATTTGATAAATTAAAAAAAATAATACATGGAATAGTATTATTAAAACAGTGTCCAGATAATATTCGCGCAACTATTATTTCTCGTGGAGAAATACTTTCAGTTTTTATAATGAAAGGTATATTACAATCTAAAAATCATAATGTAACTATTATTAACCCAGTTGAAAACTTTATATCTTTAGGAAATAACTACTTAGATTCAACTGTTGATATATCTAAATCTAAAAAACGCATTCATAATATAAACATTCATAAAAATGATATTATTTTAATGGCTGGTTTTATTTCAGGTAATCAAAATAAAGAGTTAGTAGTATTAGGAAGAAATGGATCTGATTATTCTGCCGCAGTTTTAGCGGCTTGTTTAGATGCGAATTGTTGTGAAATTTGGACCGATGTGGATGGCGTTTTTACTTCTGATCCAAGAAAAGTTTTAAATACTTATTTATTAAAATCAATATCATATCAAGAGGCAATGGAATTATCTTATTTTGGTGCTAAGGTATTACATCCTCGCACTATTGAACCAATTGCTCAATTTAAAATTCCATGTTTTATTAAAAATACTGCTAATAAAGACTCTATGGGAACTTTAATTTGTCAAAAAAATTATTCTGAAAAAGATTTTCTAAAAGGTGTAACTCATCTTGATGAAATAGCAATGTTTAATATATCTGGACCTCATATAAAAAATATAAGAAATGTAATTCCACGTATTTTTACTGTAATATCTAGAAATAATATTAAAATATTATTAATTACACAATCATCTTCGGAATATAAAATGAATTTTTGTATTTTTGAATCTGGTATTGATAAAGTTCTATACTCATTAAATAAAGAATTTCAACTAGAATTAAAAAATAAATTATTGAATCCTTTTAAAATAAAAAAAAATTTATCTATTCTTTCAGTAGTGGGATCAAATATTTATAAAAAACATGATATTGCATCAAAAATATTTTCTACCTTAGGTGCCTCAAAAATTAATATCCTTGCAATTGCACAAGGTTCTTCAGAACATTCTATTTCATTAGTAATTCAAAAAGAACATATTTTACAAGCCGTTCAAAATGTTCATAATATATTATTTTGTAATAAAAAAATTATTCATGTTTTTTTAATAGGAATAGGTGGAATTGGTAGCACATTATTGAATCAAATACTCAAACAAAAACAGTTTTTAAATGAAAGAAATATAGAAATTAAAATTTGTACTATTGCCAATTCTAAAAAAATATTATTTTTAGATGAACCAAGTAATCTATCTAATTGGAAAAATGATTTTAAAAAATCCACTAAAAAATTTACTTTAGAAATATTAAATAATTTAGTAAAGAATAATAATTTTTCAAATTCAGTAATTGTTGATTGTACATCTAATCAATTGTTAGCAGAACAATATGTAAATTTTATTTATAATGATTTTCATGTAGTTACTTCAAATAAAAAAGCAAATACTAGTGCATTGACTTACTATAAAAAAATAAGACATGCTACTGCTGAAACAAATAAAAAATTTTTATACGAAACCAATGTTGGATCAGGATTACCAGTAATAGAAACTATTCAAAATCTATTTAAAACAGGTGATACTTTAATTCGTTTTAAAGGTATATTATCTGGGTCATTATCTTTTATTTTTGGAAGATTAGAAGAAGGTGTTTCATTATCACACGCTACTAAAGAAGCAAAAGAATTAGGTTTTACCGAACCGAATCCATGTGATGATTTATCAGGAATTGATGTTGCGAGAAAGTTACTAATTTTAGCACGTGAATCTGGATGTAATATAGAACTAAAAGATATTAAAATTGAACCTTTATTACCGGATATCTTTAAAAAATATGAAGATGTCGACAAATTTCTATTAAAATTAAAAGAATTAGATTCTTATTTTCTAAAAAAAATTAATCAAGCACGCAATGTAGGAAATGTACTTCGATTTGTTGCGACAATAGAACAAAATAAAAAATTTTTTATAAAACTTGAAGAAGTCAACATTAATGATCCATTATACAAAATAAAAAACGGTGAAAATGCACTAGCATTTTATACAAATTATTATCAACCAATTCCTCTAGTACTAAGAGGTTACGGTGCTGGTAATAGTGTTACAGCGTCTGGAGTATTTTCCGACTTACTACGTACACTATAATAAACGTCAGGACATAGTAATGATTAAAATTTATGCACCAGCTTCTATTGGTAATGTTGGAGTAGGATTTGATATTTTAGGTGCAGCAATTATACCTATCAATGGTGCGTTATTAGGTGATTTTGTAACAGTAAAATTATCAAAAAAATTTAACTTAATTAATAAAGGTATGTTTTCTGATAAATTACCTAAAAACACTGAACAAAATATTGTTTGGAAATGCTGGTTAAAATTTTGTAGTGTTATAAAAAAAAATATTCCAGTTTCTATTATATTGGAAAAGAATATGCCTATTGGATCAGGATTAGGTTCTAGCGCATGTTCGGTAGTAGCTACTTTGGTTGCCATGAATGAAATTTGTAATAAACCTTTAAGTTCAAAAGAATTATTACTTCTTATGGGAGAAATAGAAGGTGAAATATCAGGTAGCATACACTATGATAATGTTGCTCCATCTTATCTTGGAGGACTACAGCTCATATTAGAAGATTCTGAAATAATAAGTCAAACAATACCAAGTTTTAAAAATTGGTTTTGGATAATAGCTTGGCCAGGAATAAAAATCTCTACTTCAGAAGCAAGAGAAATATTACCAAAAAAATATAAAAGAGAAATATGTATTAAAAATAGTCGTTACTTATCTGGTTTTATTCATGCTTCATATAGTCAACAACCGTTTTTAGCAGCACGATTAATGCAAGATTTTATAGCAGAACCATATCGTATTAAATTACTACCTAATTTTTTAAAAACTAAAGAAAAAATCAAAAAAATCGGAGCTATAAGTTGTGGGATATCTGGTTCAGGACCCGCGATTTTTTCTATTTCTGATAATATACAGATAGCTCAAAACATATCTTTATGGTTAACAGAAAATTATTTACAGAATAAAACAGGATTTGTTCATATTTGTTTTTTAGATTCAAAAGGTGTACGTAAAATAGGATGAAAAATGAAACTGTATAATTTAAAAGATCATAGCGAACAAGTAAATTTTGAAACAGCTGTAAAACTAGGATTAGGACGACAACAAGGATTATTTTTTCCAGTAGAACTACCTATTATTACGCCTATCGAATTATCAAAAATATTAAAAATGGATTTCATTACTCGTAGTACTGAAATACTTTCTAAATTTATTTATCATGAGATATCTAAAAAAAAATTATATGAACATGTTAAACAAGCATTTTCATTTAGAAATCCATTAAAAATAAAGATTACAGAAGATATACATTGTTTTGAGCTATTTCATGGACCAACATTAGCATTTAAAGATTTTGGAGCACGTTTTATGGCTCAGATGATACTATCACTAAATAAAAAAAATGAATCAGTTACTATCTTAACTGCAACATCAGGCGATACAGGTGCAGCGGTAGCACATGCATTCTACGGAATGAAAAATGTACGTGTGATTATCTTATACCCTAAAGGGAAGATTAGTGAATTACAAGAAAAATTATTTTGCACATTAGGGAAAAACATAAAAACCATATCAATTAATGGTAGTTTTGATGATTGTCAAAAATTAGTAAAAGAAGCTTTTAACGATAAAAAATTAAAAGAATCAATTGGATTAAATTCAGCTAATTCTATTAATATAAGTAGATTATTAGCACAAATTTGTTATTATTTTGAAGCTTTCTCTTTAATTTCAGAGCAACAAAGAAAAAACTTAGTTATAGCAGTTCCATGTGGAAATTTTGGGAATCTAACTGCTGGATTATTATCTAAATCTCTTGGCTTACCAATTAAATCATTTATAGCATGCACCAATGCTAACGATACAGTACCAAGATTTCTTGATCATGGGATATGGAATCCAAAAAATACTGTATCTACCATTTCTAATGCTATGGATATTAGTCAACCTAATAATTGGACTCGAATTGAAGAATTATTTTATCGAAAAAAATGGGATTTAAAAGAACTTAGATTTGGCAGTGTATCAGATCTTACCACTGAAGAATCATTAAAAGAATTGTTTCAGTTAGGTTATGTTTCTGAACCTCATGCTGCAATAGCATATCGATTATTACGGGATCAATTAAAAGAAGATGAATTTGGTTTATTTCTAGGAACTGCACATCCAGCTAAATTTAAAAATACTGTGGAAAAAATATTACAAAATAAAGTTATACTTCCTAATGAACTAAAAAATAGAATCAATCTTCCATTATTATCTTATAATATTAATCCTATTTTTAGTAAATTAAAAACATTTTTATTAGAAAAATAAAAATTATACTAGAGAGGATAAACATTTTTTCCTCTCTAAAAAAATTACATACATATATATATAAAATTTAAAAATTAATCATCTTTATACATTAAATAAAAAATGAATAATATCACCATCTTGAATATAATATTGTTTTCCTTCTATTCTAAATTTTCCCATTTCTTTAACTTTGGATTCACTTTTATATTTTATAAAATCTATATATTTAATAATTTGTGCTCTAATAAAACCTTTGCTGAAATCACTATGTATTTTATGTGCGGCTTGAATACTAGTACTTCCATCAAGAATTTCCCAGGCACGAATTTCTTTTTTCCCCACAGTAAAAAAAGTTATCAAATTTAAAAGTTTATACCCAGCAGATACAATATTATTCAAACCTAAATTTTTTATATTAAATGCTTGCATAAACGATTTTTGTTCTTCATTATGCATTCTAACTAAATCCAACTCCAAATTTGCATGAATCGGAATAACTATAGACCCTTCTTTCTCAGCTATCTTATTTAATTCATCTAAAAAATAATAAGATTCTTTTTCGTCATTAATATTAGCAATGTACATCGTTGGTTTTAAAGTCAAAAAACGTAAATAACTAATCAGATTTCTTTCATCTTGATTTAAATCAAGAGTTTTTAGCATTAAAAATTGTGTTAAATGATTAATGCATTTTTTCAAAACATTGATTTTCTTTAGTATTATACTATCTTGTAATACTGCTTTTTTTTGTAATTGTGCTAAAGTCTTTTCACAAAGATCAAAATCAGATAATATAAGTTCAGTATTAATAATATCTATATCTTTATCAGGTTGAATTTTATTATAAACATGAGTAATATTATCATTTTTAAAACATCGAACAACATGTGCTATAGCATCTGTCTCTCGTATATTGGCTAAAAATTGATTACCTAATCCTTCACCATTAGATGCTCCCTTAACCAAACCTGCAATATCTATAAATTCTATAAATGTATTAACTATTTTTTGAGGAGAAACAATTTTAACAAGATGATTAATACGTTCATCAAAAACTGAAACGATACCTATATTTGGTTTAATAGTGCAAAATGGAAAATTAGCAACTGCTGAATTTCCTTTAGTCAAAAGATTAAATAAAGTAGATTTACCAACATTAGGCAACCCTATAATACCACATTTAAAACCCATATTTTATCGCACCTTGAAAAAATAGAAGATATTTTTATCTAATTAAAATTTCAAAATGTTTGAAATCAAATTTTCTTCTATTGCATGTAAAATTGATCTTCGAATTAATGTTTTCTCTTGTTTTGTAGGACTTGATAATACAAAAGAAGCTATTTGATCGCAATATTCTGGACGACCAATACCAATTCTAAATCGAAAAAAATTAATTTTTTTATTGAATACATTAATAATATTTCTTAATCCATTATGTCCATTATGTCCATAACTATATTTTACTTTTAAGATACCAGGTGCAAGCTCTAAATCATCATGAACTACTAATATGTCACTTAGATTAATATTATAAAATGATGCCATTTTTAACACTGACTGACCATTAATATTCATAAATATATTAGGTACAAGTAATCGAGTATAATTTAAATTTATACTAAAAGAAGTAGCAAAACCAAGAAATTTTTTTTCTATTTTTAAATTTTTTAAATAACTCTCTGCTAAAGCATAAACATACCAAGAACCTACATTATGACGCGTATTATGATATTCTTTTTTTGGATTAGATAGTCCGACTATCATTTTAATAGTGTTCAAAAAATACCCTTTTATATTAAAATAATTGTTTTAGTATCTGATAAAATATATTAAAAAACATATAATATATTATTATATGCTTTTTATAGATTACATGATGAAATTTGCAATTAAATCAATCAAATCTGATCTTATAAACAATACTAGTTTAATAGTATTAATAAATTATTTCTGTAAACGATCAGAAGCTTCTTCCCAATTAACAACATTCCAAAAAGCTTTAATATAATCTAATCGTCTATTTTGATATTTTAAATAGTAAGCATGTTCCCAAATATCTAAACCAATTATAGGATAACCATGTGTATTAGATATTAATTTACCCATTAAAGGGTTATCTTGATTAGTAGTAGAAACAATAGATAAAACACCGTTTTGATTAACTAACCATACCCAACCAGATCCAAAATGATTGAGTGCTACTGATTCAAATTTTTCTTTAAAATGATCAATAGTACTAAATTTTTTTTCTATTTCTATTTTTAGATCATTAGTTAAAACAGTTCCTAATTTTAAACTTTTCCAAAAAAAACTATGATTTATATGGCCACCTGCGTTATTACGTAATATATTTTTATTTTCTAAAGTAATCTCATTTAAAATAGAGATTAATTCATCAATAGATAATGAAGAAAAATTTGTATTTTCTAAAATAGAATTAGTATTGTTGATATAATTTTGATGGTGTTTAGTATGATGAATTCGCATAGTTTGCTCATCAAAAAATGGTTCTAACGCATTGTACGAATAAGGTAAAGAAGGAAGAACGTAACTCATTTTATTTTCCTAGAGGTAATTGTAATAAAATATCGGAATTATTTTTTAATAATATTAAGTTAATACTTTAATCTTAAATATTCTTATAAAGTATAGTACACTTATTAAATTATTCACAAGAATCATAATACATATTTTTAAAGTATCCAGAATTAAAATAATAAAAATATAAAAGATTGACTATATTAAACAAAAATATTTTAAAAAATGAGATTTTGATGTCTACAACTCAAGAATTCAATTTATTAAGCAATCGATTTCGAAAATTTTACCCTGTTGTTATCGATATTGAAACAGCTGGATTTAATGCAAATACTGATGCAGTATTAGAAATTGCTATGATAACATTAAAAATGGATAAATTAGGATGGTTGCATAAAGAAAATACATTACATTTTCATATAAAACCATTTAAAGGATCTATAATAAATGCTGAAGCAATAGCTTTTAATAAAATTGATCCATTTAATCCATTACGTGGTGCTATTAGTGAAAAAGTAGCCATTCAATCTATATTAAAAATGGTTCGAAAAGGGATCAAGATAGAAGGATGTAATCGGGGGATTGTTGTAGCACATAATGCTAATTTTGATCATAATTTTTTAATGGCAGCAATTCAAAGAGTCAAAATAAAAAACAATCCCTTTCATCCATTTGTAACATTTGATACAGCAGCATTAAGTGGATTAGTAGTTGGTCAAACAGTATTATCTAAAGCATGTAAAGCTATTGGTTTATCATTTGATAACCAACAAGCTCATTCTGCACTTTATGATACCTTACAAACTGCTGATCTTTTTTGTGAATTAGTAAATCGTTGGAAGCGTTTAGGTGGATGGCCTATTTATTCAGAAAAAAAAATTTAACAGTATAACAAATAATAATATAACTATGTTATATATTAATAATTTTTTAATAAGAAAAAGATATGACATTAGCAATAAAAATGAAACCTTGCTATTTTTATTTAGTGTCATATCTCATTTTTTATATAGATTATTTATATTTATATTGTCTTGAAAATTATATTTTATATTTTTTTACAGCCTTTAATATTAGTTCTTTCAATTGACCATTTTGCAACATTTCAAGTATAATACTACAACCACCAATTAATTCGCCATCTATCCATAATTGAGGAAATGTCGGCCAATTTGCATATTCTGGTAATTTACTTCTAATCTCCGGATTTTCTAAAACATCTATATAAGCAAATTTTTCACCACAAACTGACAGAGCTTTTACTGCTTGCGCAGAAAAACCACAACTAGGAGACTCAGGAGTACCTTTCATATAAATTAAAATAATATTATCTTTAATTTGTTTTTTTATTTTTTTTATAACATTCATATTAATTTCCATTTTTAAAATTTATAATATATATCAATTATTTATATAAAAATTTTCTTAAAACAGTATAAAATAATTAATAGACAAACTTATGTTTTTTTGTAATACTACGTTGTAGAATAAATACGGGGCTGTTTTTGGATTCGACAAAGTTATCAACAAAGTAAAGTGCATGCCGAGGAACGGTTTGCCTCGATAAAAGCCGTAAAAAAATAATTGCAAATAATAAACAAAACTACGCTTTAGCAGCTTAAAAAACTATATAAAGCCCTTCCTTCTCAGCCTTCTCTCTTAGGACGAGAAAACAGGAAGGTCATAAAAAGAGAACAGCGTGAACATCAAGCTTGACGATGACACGGAATTACTTTTCAAGCTATAGACCTAAAATGAGTTTTTCCAAATTAGGTAATGAATCTAACAAAGATAAAACTAAGCATGTAGTACTTTATTCGTAGAAATTTTGGACGCGGGTTCAAATCCCGCCAGCTCCAAAAAAATTTATATATTGTTTAAAAAATTTTATAAAAGCTATGTGATGGTGAATTTTAAAACCTTATTGTCTTTAAAATATAAATTTAACATTTTTTTTTGAAAAAAATCATCATTTTTTGAATCGTATAAACAATAATGATATACATCACTAAAAGAATCAGAAATAATGGGTATTCCAAAAATATAAACTATCTGATTTTTTGTCATACCAAAATAATTTTTATTTAAGATATGCTGATTTAGATGTATCTTTTCTAAAAAATTAAGACTATATTTACTTGGATCTACAGTTGAACAACTAGATAAAAAAATCACTATCAATAGTATTTTGACATAATTATTCATCATAATATCCTATTATAGTTCACATGAAAATCATTAACACTTTTTTATTAGCATCTTATAACTTTTTATATGAATAACAAATATTAAGTATTTAAAAAAATATTTTATTAAATATATAATATCTTATTCTAGATTATTTAAAAAATTTTTTAGACCAACTTAACTTAGAAGTTAAAGTTTTGAAATAATCATAACTTTTAGGATGAATAAGATTTAAATAATAACAACTTCGACGAATAAATACACATTCACCTTTTTTGATTGTTAAAATAATTTGACTATCACAACTTATTTTTAAATTATTCTGCATATTAGAAAATTTTAAACAAATTATACTGTTACTATGAATTACTAAGGGACGAGCAGATAAAGTATGTGGAAACATTGGAACCAATACAATAGCATCTAAAGATGTCGCTATAATTGGCCCGCCAGCTGAAAGGGAGTAACCAGTAGAACCTGTAGGAGTTGAAACAATTAATCCATCTGCACGTTGAGAAAATGAAAATTTATTATCAATATAAACTTCAAATTCTATCATATGAGCTAAATT
The DNA here is from genome assembly GCA_011752475.1 of Buchnera aphidicola (Microlophium carnosum). Classification (NCBI taxonomy): domain Bacteria; kingdom Pseudomonadati; phylum Pseudomonadota; class Gammaproteobacteria; order Enterobacterales; family Erwiniaceae; genus Buchnera; species Buchnera aphidicola. The sequence continues at coordinate 201,968 of CP048747.1, read as the reverse complement.
TTTTGTATGTAAAACGACTTCGTTAATAGCTATGCTAGATTTTGAAATTATTTCTTTTTGGCAAATTTGAGCATCTAACAAAAACCGATTTTCTAATAGATAATTTCCAGATAATACCTCTGATAATTTTTTTAAACCAGTATCGGGATTCAAATCAGCAAGAAAACCCAAATTACCTCGATTAATTCCAATAATTTTAATATTATAAAATGACAAAACACGCGCTGCACATAATAAATTACCATCTCCCCCTATAACTACTGCTAAATCACAAGATTGACCAATTTCAATTAATGTAGCAGTATTAGGATTGTTTAATTTTAATTCTTTAGCAACAGTGTGTTCAATAAAAACTGTATAACCATTTTTTATTAACCACTTATAAAGAGTCTTATGTGTTATTAATGCACTCGCATGACGTGGACGCCCAACAATACCTATACAAGTGAAATGTTGATTCATTACATAAAAACTCCTAAAAAAATAATGTGTATTATATTATAATAGAAAACAGTCTTGAAAGATTAATTATAAAGTTTATAATAGCCTAATTATTAACATTATAAATGGTAACTTTTATGGATAATAAAGAAACAAAAATAAATAAAGAAAATACAATTGATATGATTTCTCTTCAAAATAAAAAAATAGACGATTTAAAATTAGAACTAATTCAGAATCAAAAAAAAATAAACGATATTGAATTGCGAAAATTAGCAAATATAGAAAATATCAAAAAAAATACTAAAGAAAAAATCAAAAAAATAAAACAAACAGAAGTTGAAAGATTTTTAAAAACAATAATTCCAGTAATAGATTCTTTAGAAGACATATTAACCTTGTCTAATACATTACATTTAAAAGATAAACCTTTAATAGAAGGAATTAAACTGACATTACAATCTTTATTGAATATATTATATAAATCAGGAGTGCAAAACGAAGGTCAAAAAAATGAACTTTTTGATCCTAAAATTCACACATTAATTTCAACAGAATCATCCGATAATACACTACCTAATCATATTATTACTACTAAAAAACAGGGATTTACTTTTAATAAAATATTGTTAAGAAAAGCAATGGTCATAGTGGCTAAAAACTAATTTTATTAATATTAAAAAAGTAAGATATTTTTTCTAAATTAAAAACCAATTAATCGGTTTTTTTTTGTTTTGAATCAATATTTTATTAGTCAAAGTAAAATGTTTACATCCAAAAAACCCTCGATATGCTGATAATGGAGAAGGATGAGATGCTTTTAATATATAATGATTTTTTTTATCAATTAAATTACATTTTTTTTTCGCATCGTTACCCCACAATAAAAAAACAATAGAATTTCTATACAGATTAATTGCAGAAATTACTTTATCGGTAAAAATAGTCCATCCTATATTACTATGTGATTTTGGTTTATCTGATTCAACTGTTAAAATAGTATTCAATAAAAAAACGCCTTGATAAGCCCAGTTTTCAAGATATCCATGATTAAATCTATGTTTTTTTTTGAAATCACTATTTAATTCTTTATATATATTCTTTAAAGAAGGTGGTATAGTCAAATCTTTGGGAACAGAAAATGACAAACCATGTGCTTGATTCTTAGAATAATATGGATCTTGTCCAAGAATAACAACTTTGATATCATTAAAATTAGTTAAAACAAAAGCATTAAAGATATCTTTTGCATCTGGATAAATTATTTTATTTAAGCGTTCTTGTCTAAGAAATTTCATTATGTTAATAAAATATCTTTTTTTTTTCTTGAGACAAAACATCTTTCCAAGATAAAATCTTATTCATTTTTCAGTTCCATTTTTAATAAAAATTTAACAATAACTTTCTTTTGCTAGTGTAATATTATAGGAAAAAAAATGGTTCTAGTAACACAAAACGCACCTAATTTCATAGCTCCAGCAATTTTAAAAAATAATCAGATTGTTGAACAATTTGACCTTAAAAAGCATTCTAACGGTCAATCGATTGTGCTATTTTTCTGGCCGATGGATTTTACTTTTGTATGTCCATCTGAAATTATAGAATTTAATATACTCTATTCAGAATTTAAAAAAAGAAATGTAAAAGTCGTAGGAATATCAATTGATAGTGTTTTTGTTCATCAAGCTTGGCAAAACACACTACCTAAAAATGGCGGTATTGGAAAAATAAACTTTCCTATGGTATCTGATATAACACATAGTATTCAAAAATCTTATGGAATTGAACACCCAAATCTTGGTATAGCATTAAGAGCTTCATTTTTAATTGATTCTAATTGGATTATACGTCATCAAGTTGTAAACGATCTTCCATTTGGACGCAATATAGAAGAAATGATACGCATGGTAGATGCTATAGATTTTCATAATAAATTTGGAGAAGTATGCCCTGCTAATTGGAAGAAGGGAGAAAAAGGTATGGAGGCCTCTTCAGAAGGAGCTTCTAAATATTTAAGTAAATACTCTTAATCAAACCTAAAGTCAGCAAAAAAAATATTTTATGCTGGCTTTATTTTTTAATCTCATAGATATATTATGAAGTGTTTTTATAAAAATTTTTATATTTATAGTAATTACAATACATGTTTTTAAATCAAATTATCGTCATCAATATCAATGTCATCTGTATCATAAATATCATTATTTATATTCTCTGAATTTAATTCATTCCCATTAATATGTGATTCATTATATTCATAATTTATTAAATCATTATTAGAATTATGATTTAAAAAATTATCTTCTGCATGTTGGTCTAAAGATGATGTATTAACAGTATCAAATATATCTTCTTCTGGTTTTGTATGACTAAAAACATTCATTAGCATATTACCTAAAATCATACCACCTGCTACACCAGTTGCTGTTTGTAATGCACTACCAAGAAAATTACTACTTTTACTACTATTTGTTGACACTGGAAATGATTGAGTTATTGGTGAACTAGTTATGTTAGAATAATTAGGTGGTGAAGGCTCATTCTTTTTTTTCCATATATTATTATTGGATGCTATTTGAGAGGAAGTATCTTTTTTAAAAAAACTAGATAAAAAACTTGGTTTTTTATCTAATTCCTCTACTTCTAATGCTTTTATTTTTGTTTTTAATTCCTCAATTTTTATGCTCATTTTTTTTATAGCTGTTTCGTGAATCAATATTGTTTGAGTCATATAATAAGAAGAAGCAGGTTGTTTTGTTACTAAATTTTGAATTAAATTATCTGCTTCCATATCTCTTTCGGAAGAATTTAATTCAATATTCTTTAAACGATCAAATAAATTTTTTATTAATTTTTTTTCTTCATCTTTCATAATAATATCTCATTTTATAATCAAATTAATAAACTTTTATAAATCAGTGCGTTTTAACACTTTTAATATGAAATTACAATTTTTTTTATAATAATACTTTCGTGTCAAATAAACAATATAAAAAAATATTTTTTACTATAAAAAATTATCTATCTTAAAGAATCATTTTCTTTATATGCATCTAATAGTTTAATTATGTTATACTTTTCTACTTAATTTGATTGTTTTTAATTAAAGAGATAAAAGTTCTATGAAAGACCCTGCACGAGAAATCATACAGGTCAATATTGAAGAAGAGTTAAAAAGCTCTTATTTAGACTATTCTATGTCTGTAATAGTTGGCCGCGCTTTGCCAGATGTGAGAGATGGTTTAAAACCTGTTCACCGCAGAATACTGTTTGCAATGTATGTGTTAAATAATGATTGGAATAAAGCATACAAAAAATCTGCTCGAGTAGTAGGTGATGTTATAGGAAAATATCATCCACATGGAGATTCTGCTGTATATGACGCTATAGTCCGTATGGCTCAAAAGTTTTCATTACGATATATGCTTATAGATGGTCAAGGAAATTTTGGATCTGTAGATGGAGATTCTGCCGCAGCAATGCGATACACAGAAGTTCGAATGTCTAAAATAGCTCATGAATTATTAAATGACTTAGAAAAAAATACTGTTGAGTTTTTGCCAAACTATGATGGAACTGAATATATACCAGAAATATTGCCGTCAAAAATACCTAATCTGTTAATAAATGGTTCATCAGGTATAGCTGTCGGTATGGCTACAAACATTCCACCTCATAACTTACATGAAGTAATTGATGGATGTTTAGCTTATATTGATAATAATGATATTACTCTACAAGAGCTAATCAAATATATTCCAGGACCAGATTTTCCAACAGCTGGAATAATTAATGGAAAAGCAGGAATCGAAGAAGCATATCGTACAGGAAAAGGAAAAATTTATATTCGTGCACGAAATCAAATTGAAAAAAATACAAAGAATAAAAAAGAATCAATAATATTTAATGAAATACCTTATCAAGTAAATAAATCACGTTTAATTGAAAAAATAGCTGAACTAGTAAAAGATAAAAGAATTGATGGAATTACTGCTTTACGTGATGAATCTGATAAAGATGGTATGAGAATTGTTGTAGAAATTAAAAAAGAAGCAATATCTGAAATCATTTTGAATCAACTGTATTCTTTGACTCAATTACAAGTATCTTTCGGAATTAATATGGTTGCTTTGTCTCAAGGACAACCAAAAACGTTATCTTTAAAAGAAATATTAAAACATTTTTTATCTCATAGACAAGAAATAATTATAAGAAGAAGTATTTTTGAATTAAACAAGATGCGCAATCGTATCCACATTCTTGAAGGATTAAACACTGCCTTAATAAATATTAATATGATTATTGAAATGATTAAAAGTTCAGGAAATTCAATAAACGCAAAAAATTTGATAATTAAAAAAAAGTGGATATCTGATAAAATAAAAGAATCTGATTATTTACAAGCAAAAAATTGTCAATCTAAAAAAACTGGATATTATTTCACTGAACAACAAGTACAAGCAATATTAGATTTACGTTTGCATAAATTAACTAATTTAGAGCAAAAAAAAATTATTATAGAACATAATGATTTAATAAAAAAAACTAAAGAATTACAAGAAATATTAGACAATCCAAGTCGTATGTTTGACGTAATAAAATCAGAATTATTATTAATAAAAGATAGCTTTAGTGATAAAAGAAGAACAGAAATTACTAATAATCATACCGATATTAATCTTGAAGATTTGATTAATCAAGAGGACGTAGTAGTTACATTATCTCATTCAGGATATGTAAAATATCAACCTCTTTCAGATTATAATGCTCAAAGAAGAGGTGGAAAAGGAAAGTCAGCTGCAAAAATAAAAGAAGAAGATTTTATAGAAAGTTTAGTAATAGCAAATACACATGATACTATATTATGCTTTTCTAGTCGAGGTATTCTATATTGGATGAAAGTTTATCAATTACCCGAGTCTAGTAGACATGCAAGAGGAAGACCTATAGTTAATTTATTACCTTTAAGTCCTAAAGAAAGAATTACAGCTATATTACCAGTACATGAATATAAAGATAATCTGAATATTTTTATGACTACCGCGCATGGAATAGTAAAAAAAAGTTCTTTAAATCAATTCAAAAAACCTAGAATTGCAGGAATCATAGCTATTAGTTTACATGCAAATGACGAACTAATTGGAGTATCTTTGACTGATGGTAATAATAACATTATGTTATTTACGCAAAATGGTAAAGTAGTCCAATTTCTAGAAAATAGTGTTCGAACTATGGGCAGAACTGCATCTGGAGTTAGAGGTATTAAAATTAAAAAAAATGATAAAGTTGTCTCTTTAATCGTTCCAAAAAATAGAGGTAGTATTTTAATAGCAACAAAAAATGGGTATGGAAAACGTACAAAAATTACTGATTTTCCTATAAAATCACGTGCTACTCAAGGTGTTATATCTATTAAAATTACAAAAAAAAATGGAAGAATCATCGGAGCAATACAAGTTGTAGAAAAAGATCAAATTATGATGATTACTAATGCAGGAACATTAGTTAGAATTAGAGTTTCGGAAGTAGGAGTATTAGGAAGAAATACACAAGGTGTAATATTAATCAGGACATCGAAAAATGAAAAAGTTGTTGCTTTACAAAAAATTGTAGAACCAATATAAAAAATATATTTATCTACAATAAACACCTAATATTAATTATTAAATAAAAAAAATAAAAATTTTTTGTACTCTTGATAATAAGTTAAATTCATTATGAAAAATAGTCTGTTTGTTACTAAGCGTGATGGAAGAAAAGAAAAAATAAATTTAGATAAAATTCATAAAGTGTTAAATTGGGCATCAGAAGGACTAGATGACGTATCTGTATCACAAGTTGAGTTATGCTCTCGAATTCAATTTTATGATAATATTACTACTATTAATATTCATGAAACTATTATAAAAGCAGCTGCAGATCTTATTTCACAAGATACACCAGACTATCAATATATGGCTGCAAGATTATCTATTTTTCATCTTAGAAAAAAAGCTTATGGTCAATTTGAACCACCTCAACTATATGATCATGTAAAAAACATGGTTGTGTTAGGAAAGTATGATAAAAATCTACTGAAAAACTATTCTCACAAAGAATTTATACAGATGAATTCTTTTATTGATCATTGGAGAGATATGAATTTTTCATATGCAGCTGTAAAACAGTTAGAAGGAAAATATTTAATACAAAATCGTATCAGTGGAAAAATCTATGAAAGTGCACAATTTTTATATATTTTAATATCTGCATGTTTATTTTCTAAATATCCAAAAAATGTTCGAATGAATTATATACATCGTTTTTATAATGCTATCTCTACTTTTAAAATTTCATTACCAACACCAATTATGTCTGGAGTTAGAACTCCTACTCGTCAATTTAGTTCTTGTGTTTTAATTGAGTGTGCTGATAATTTAAATTCTATTAATGCGACAACTAGCTCTATTGTTAAATATGTTTCTCAACGTGCTGGAATTGGTATTAATGCCGGACAAATTCGGGCATTAGGAAGCCCTATTAGAAATGGAGAGGCATTTCATACAGGATGTATACCTTTTTATAAGCATTTTCAAAGCGCTGTCAAATCTTGTTCGCAAGGAGGTGTAAGGGGTGGAGCTGCAACTATTTTTTATCCAATATGGCACTTTGAAGTTGAAAGTTTATTAGTTTTAAAAAATAATAGAGGAATCGAAGATAATAGAGTTCGTCATGTTGATTATGCAATTCAAATTAATAAGCTAATGTATCAAAGAATGTTATTAGGAGATAAAATAACATTATTCAGTCCTTCTGATGTTCCTAACTTATATGAAGCATTTTTTTCTGACCAAAAAAAATTCGAGGAGATATATATTCAATATGAAAACAACAAAAGTATAAGAAAAAAAACAATTAAAGCATTAGAACTATTTTCGTTGATAATGCAAGAAAGAACTTCCACTGGACGTATTTATATACAAAATGTCGATCATTGTAATGCACATAGTTCATTCAACCCTCAATTATCTCCAATAAAACAATCTAATTTATGTCTAGAAATTACATTACCCACTAAGGCATTAAATGATATTTATGATGTTGATGGAGAAATAGCACTTTGCACATTATCGGCTTTCAATTTAGGAAGTATTAAAAATCTCGATGAATTCAAAGAATTATCTATATTATCTGTACGTGCACTAGATGAAATATTAGAATATCAAAATTATCCAATATTAGCAGCTAAAAAATCAGCTATTTCTAGACGTTCTCTAGGAATTGGTGTAATTAATTTTGCGTATTATTTAGCTAAGAACAAAGTACGTTATTCAGATGGAAGTGCAAAAAATTTAACACATAAAACTTTTGAAGCCATGCAATATTATTTATTGGAAGCATCTTGTGAATTAGCAAAAGAAAAAGGAGCATGTTCTTTATTTAATCATACTAATTACTATTTAGGGAAATTACCTATAGATACATACAAAAAAGATATTGACGATATATGTAATGAACCACTGCATTTAGACTGGGATTTATTACGCTGTAAAATAAAAAAATATGGTTTAAGAAATTCAACATTATCTGCTTTAATGCCTTCAGAAACGTCTTCTCAAATATCTAATGCAACAAATGGAATTGAACCACCAAGAGGTTTCATTAGTATTAAAGTGTCAAAAGATGGAATATTACGTCAAGTTGTTCCAGAATATAAAAAATTAAAATCACAATACGAATTACTTTGGGATATACCAAATAATATAGGATATATACAACTAGTTGGTATTATGCAAAAATTTATTGATCAATCTATTTCAGCAAATACTCACTATGATCCAGAAAAATTTTTAAATAAAAAAATTCCTATGAAACAACTTCTCTATGATCTTCTATTGTCTTATAAACTTGGTTTAAAAACATTGTATTATCAAAACACTCGAGATGGTTCTGAAGACCATCAAAATATTATATCTGAATCTTCTGAATCTATAGAAGAAAATATTTGCGAAAGTGGCTCATGTATTATATAAAAATAGAAAATTAAAATATTGTAAAAAACATATACTACAACATTAAATTTATTATTAGGTATAATATTATGTCTTATACGATTTTTTCAAAAAAAAAAAATAATCAACTTAAAGAACCGATGTTTTTTGGACAACCTGTCAATATTGCTAGATACGATCAACAAAAATATAATATTTTTGAACAATTAATTGAAAAACAATTATCGTTTTTTTGGAGACCTGAAGAAATAGATCTCTCTCGAGATAGAATAGATTTTCAAAACTTGCCTGATAATGAAAAACATATTTTTATTAGTAACTTAAAGTATCAAACATTACTTGATTCTATTCAAGGAAGAAGCCCTAATATAGCTTTTCTACCAATTGTTTCTATTCCTGAACTAGAAACATGGATTGAAACATGGTCTTTTTCAGAAACTATTCATTCACGTTCTTACACTCATATAATTAGAAACATTGTTAACTCTCCATCTTTAATATTTGATGATATTATTTCAAACAAACACATTAATGATCGTGCTCAAAACATTTCTATCTATTACGATGAACTAATAAAATTAACTAGTTATTGGCATTTATTAGGAGAAGGTATTCATTTATTAAATGGTAAAAAAATTCACATTAATTTACACTTACTAAAAAAAAGACTATATTTATGCTTAATTAGTGTTAACGTTTTAGAAGCGATTAGATTTTATGTAAGTTTTGCATGTTCATTTGCGTTTGCAGAAAGAGAACTCATGGAAGGAAACGCAAAAATTATAAGATTAATAGCACGTGATGAAGCATTACACCTAACAGGTACTCAACATATTTTAAATATTTTAAGTAATATAAAAAATGATGAAAACATGAATGATATAGTTTTAGAATGTCAAGAAGAAGCTATTAATATATTTCTTTCAGCTTCACAACAAGAAAAAAAATGGGCTGAATATTTATTCCAAAATGGTTCAATGCTCGGATTAAATAAAGATATTCTTTGGCAATACATAGAATATATTACGAATATTCGTATGCATGCAATAGGTTTTAAAATGCCTTTTAAAAAAAAATCTAATCCTATCCCTTGGATTAACGATTGGTTAACTTCTGATAATATACAAACTGCTCCTCAAGAAACGGAAATCAGTTCTTATTTAGTTGGTCAGATTGATTCAGAAGTATCTGATAATGAATTTAAAACATTTAGATTATAAAATGACTCATACTATTATTGAAATAATAAATATTAATAAAAAAATACTTTATAAAAAAAATATCTCGTTATTATTTGTTTTAAAATTAAATAATATTAATATAGAATACCAGTGTCGATCTGGATATTGTGGAATTTGTAGAATTGAGTTAGTCAGGGGAAAAATATTTTATTTAATAAAACAGCCTATAGCTGCTTTATTTAAAGAAAAAGAAATATTCCCGTGTTGTTGTAAACCAAATGGAAATATTGTAATTAAAATTTAAAAAATATATTTTTTATTCTATAAATATATATTTTATTGAGATTGAATTGATGTTAATGCAATAGTATATACAATATCTTCTACTGAAGCACCTCGTGATAAATCATTTACTGGTTTCCTTAATCCTTGTAACATTGGACCAATAGAAACTATTTTTGAAGAACGTTGAACTGCTTTGTAAGCTATATTACCAGAATTTAAATCTGGAAAAATAAATATATTTGCAGCTCCTGAAATGGGTGAATCAGGTGATTTTAATTTAGAAACTTTTTCTGAAACAGCTGCGTCATATTGTATAGGACCATCAATAATTAAATCGGGTCTTTTATTTTTAACAATCCTGGTGGCTTCTTTTACTTTTTCCACTTGATATCCAAATCCAGAACAACCAGTTGAATAAGATAACATAGCAATACGTGGTTCTATTTTAAAAATTTTTGCTGAATCTGCAGATTGAATTGCAATTTCTGCTAGTTCTTCTGCAGTTGGATTAATATTAATAGCACAATCACCATAAATAAATACTTCACTTGGTAACAACATAAAAAAAATAGATGATACCAATGAATTCTGAGCATTAGTTTTAATAATTTGCAATGCTGGACGTATAGTGTCAGAAGTAGTATTTATTGAACCAGAAACTAATCCATCTACTTCATTAGATTCTAATATTAAAGTAGCTAAAACCATATTATTTTCTAATTGTTTTTCGGCAAGAAGTTTATTCATTCCTTTTTCTTTTCGGATTTCTACAAGACGAGAAACATACTGGTGTCTTATTAAGACAGGATCAATTATTTCAATATTTTTATTTAAATAAATACCTTTATCATTTGCAATACTATGAATTTTTTTTGGATCTCCTAATAATACACATTGAGCAATATTGGCATCATCACACATTGAAACAGCTTTTAATATTCGAGTCTCATATGATTCAGGTAATATAATACGTTTATTTCTTTTTTTTGATAATAGCTTTAAAGTATAGAGAAATTCTCTTGGAGAATATGTTATGCCATAATTATAGTATTTCTTAGAAACCATTATAGAAGAGTAACAAAAAAAATTAGAAATATACTTCTGCAATTTTTCAATATATATTATACCTTTTATATTTATATCAAAGTTAAAAACTTGCAATTGAGATACAATCTCAATTGTACTATTTTCTGTACAAAAAATAGAAATAGATTTTTCAATTAATACTTTACATACAGAAATAATATATTTTTTTGATTTTGATACTCCGGTTAATATAACACACTTAATTTTATTAGCATTAAAATTAGAATGAAAATTTAAAATATTAATTAAAACATCTATACGACTAAAAGAAATTATTATCAAGGTATTCAAATAATTTTTATTCAACATATTTAGATAACTTTCATCAAATATCATTATTTCTTCTATCATATAAGTTTTTTTATGAATTAAATTAATACATTTTATATTTAGAAAATTAAAAATATCCATGACATGTATTGTCGTAATTTTTTTATTCCAAGGAATACAAGCTATAATTGTCAAAAAATTTTTTTTAAATACTTCTTTTAGAACAACAACTTCTTTTTTATTTTCTATTTTTTTTAATAATATTAGTTTTTCTATGAGGGTATATTTTTTTTCTATAAAAGGAGAGTTGATGTGATTAAAAATAATCCCTAAAATATTTTTATATTTCTTATATTTTACAAATAAATTTATTTGTTTTTCTTTATTTTTGACATATTCCAAAGAAACATTCTCTAAATTAGATACAAATATCACTTCTGCATTTAAATTTTGCGCAAGATCATAATTAATCTCTTTAGAATCAATACTATGATTATTATTTATACCTTCAATTAAAATAAATTCATATAAAAATTTATTGTTATAACAATTATCTATAATTTTATTTAACAAAAAAAAATATTCAGGAGAATTAAAAAAAACTTTAGAAAAATCTACATGTTCTAATGTATGAACAATTTTTGAAAAATATTTTTTAATAATTAATAATGTATCATCTAAACAATTTTTTATACAAGATAAATATAATATAGGTTGAATAGATTTTTTGTTCAATTTATTCTTATTCAGAAAATAAATCATGCTTAAACTTACTGAAGTTAAACCAACATCTTTATCCAAGGGAATTAACATTATAATGCGTGACATAATTATCCTATTATGACATATCAACATAAAATAATAAAAAAAACTATTTTCTACTAATTATATTACTAGTTTCTTGAGCTATTGCTAATTCTTCGTCTGTTGCAATCACAAAAACTGGACGAGAAGTAGATTCAGTTATTATTCCTGATTTATTTCCTGTAATAGACGAATTAAGTGTTAAATTAATTTTAAAACCTAATAGCGATAATCTAGAAAGAGTTAGCTCTCTAATTAAAGGTACATTTTCACCGATTCCACCAGTAAAAATTACAGCGTCTAAATGATTTTCCATTAAACTCATGTAAGCAGCAATATATTTAGATAAACGATGACAAAAAATATCTACAGATCTTTTAGCATGTTTTTTACAGTTATAATTTTTTTCAAAATATCGAAAATCACTACTAATACCACTTAAACCTAATAATCCTGATTTTTTATTCAAAATTATTTCAATTTCATCAATATTTAAATTAAGTTTTTTATTCATAAAAAAAATAATAGAAGGGTCTAAATCACCACTTCTAGTTCCCATAACTAATCCTTCTAAAGGGGTTAATCCCATTGAAGTATCTACACATATTCCATTACAAATAGCAGAAATAGAAGCTCCGTTTCCTAAGTGACATGTTATAACATTTAACTTTTTAAATTCTTTATTCAAGATAATAGAAATTTTATGCGCAACATAATTATGACTAATACCATGAGCACCATAGCGTCTAATACCATGTTTCTTATAAAAACTATACGGTATAGCATATAGAAAAGAAGTTTCAGGCATATCTTGATAAAAAGATGTATCAAAAACTGCTACATTTTTTCTTGATAAACTAGGATATTTTTTTATAATAGTTTTAATACCAATTAAATTTACTGGATTATGTAATGGAGCAAAAGAGACTGCATCCTGAATACATTGAATAATATTATTATTGATAATAGTTGATTTTTTTATTTTAGCTCCTCCATGTACTACTCTATGCCCTACACCTATTAAATTGTTTAAAATATTTTTTTGATGTGATAACACTTGATCTATAATAAAATTTAATGCATCTTCATGACTAATGTGTGCACCTATTTTTTTCTTGTATTTTACTCCTAAACACTGCCATGTGATGTATGTTTCTGATAAAAATAAACATTCTACCAAACCCGATAAATATTTTTTTTCATTTTTAGGATCTAATATCGCAAATTTTATAGAAGAACTACCACAATTTAATACAAAAATTAAATTATTCAATTTTTTTATCCATTTTTCTATTTTAATAATGTTAAAAAATATATTTAGTATGTAATATGCAAACATTTACAATTTGAAAAAATTAGGAAGATATATGACACTTCAAAATAAAATTATTGAATTACTAGGAGTTAGATCAATAATTATACCGGAAATAGAAATCAAAAACTCTATTAATTTTTTAAAAAAATATTTACTTAATCATATTTATCTGAAATCTTTAATAGTTGGTGTTAGTGGTGGACAAGACTCTACATTAACTGCTAAATTGTGTCAAATAAGTATAGAACAATTAAGAAACGATAAAAAAGATATTAATTATCAATTTATCGCATTACGCCTACCATATGGTGTTCAATCTGATGAAAAAGACTGTCAAGATGCAATTAATTTTATACGTCCAGACCAAGTATTTAACATTAACATAAAACAGTCAGTTTTAAATAGCGAGCAATCTTTAAAAAAATCAGGTATTATTATTTCAGATTATATAAGAGGCAACGAGAAATCTAGAGAAAGAATGAAAGTACAATATAGTGTTGCTGCTGTAAAAAAAGGTCTTGTAGTCGGAACAGGACATGCAGCAGAAAGTATCACTGGATTTTTCACAAAATATGGAGATAATGGAACAGACATAAATCCTATTGCCAAATTAAATAAGCGACAAATTCAATCATTATTAAAACAATTACACTGTCCAAAGCATCTATATCTAAAAAAACCAATGGCAGATTTAGAAGATGATCATCCACAACGAGATGACGAATCTGTTTTGGGTATTACATACAACGTCATTGATTCTTACTTAGAAGGAAAGAAAATAGATCTCAAAAGTCAAGAAATTATTGAAAGATTATATTTGAACACATTGCACAAACGTAATTTGCCAATTACACAATAAATTATTTTTAATGTAAAATAATTTTTTTTTGTTCAATAGAGTGAATTTGAATCTTAATAATTTCACTAATTGGATCTTCAGGACAATGTTCTACAAAATAAATTAAATCTGTTAAGGCAACATGATTGCATTCTAATTGTGCATATATTAGTCCTCTGTCACGAATTTCATATGGATCGTTTGGATCAATGTGTAATAATAAATTAGTAACGTTTAATGCTAACTCCATTTTTTTTTCTTCCATTAATGCAGATTTTAATGTGTCTAACATTTTTCGCATGACAGTAATAGATTCAGATTTGCATAAATCATTTTCATATAATTCTGCTGTTGGGCTAATATTGCCTTTTAACCAAACTTCTAATGTATGTTGATCTAATATCTCTCCATTAAAAGGATTGATAAGCCATTTTTTTTCGTTTATCCAATCTGCTCTTAAAATAAGTTGAGTAGGGAAAACAACAGGATTTAATGGTAATTTTAATTCTTGAGCAATGTGTAAAAAAAGAATGCCCAAAGATACTGCAGTACCTTGTTGTGTTTTCAGTACACTATCAATCCATAGTGTATCTGAAAGTTTGTAAACACCACTCGCACCACCAAAATTCCAGTGAGTATAAAATAATTCTAATAATTTTTCTAATTGTCGATTAGGTTCATTTTCAGATGAAATATAAGATTCAGCTTCTTTTATTCTGCTTTTTAACTCAGATAAAACACAATTTGTAGGAAAATCTTCTCGAATAGCTTGAGAAGCAACAATGATAGATTCAAAAAGTGATAATTTAGAAAAATCAATATTCGAAATAGCTTTCATATTATTAGTAATAGTAATATTTTTTTTAAATTCGTAATAGAAATTTAAATGATATAATTTTTTATATAATTAATGTAATTTATATTAAAATATAACATTTTTTTTTATTATTGTTAATAAAACATTTTTTGTTTTGATAGATTTTCATAAAATATTATGAATTTTTATTTATTATATTTTTTTCCAATTGTTACACGATCATTTCCTCCATAATCTTGATACGATGTTATTTCAAAAAAATTATATTTTTTGAATAAATATTGTACTTCTGTTTTTTGTTTCCATCCATGTTCTATTAATAACCACCCTCCACAAAGTAAATAGTTTTGTGCTTTTTTTATGATATTTGCAATATCTGATAATCCATTATTATCAGATATAAGAGCATCGAACGGTTCAAAAAAAATATCTTTTTTAAAAAATATTATTTCTTTCTCGCTAACATATGGCGGATTACTTACAATAATATTAAATTTTTGGTGTATTTTTGAAAACCAATTACTATAAAAAAAAGTAACGTTTTTAATATTTAACTTATTTGCATTAATTCGAGCTATTGTAAGTGCTTTTTCTGATTTATCAATGCCAATAATATTCCAATGAGAACAGATACTAGCTAAAGCTAGAGAAATAGCTCCACATCCAGTTCCTAAATCAAGAATTGAAATAGAATGACTGTCAATTTTAGATAATACTTGTTCTACTAAAATTTCTGTATCAGGTCTCGGAATAAGAGTATCATATGAAACACATAAAGACAAAGACCAAAATTCTTTTTCTTTTATTATGTAAGCTATAGGCTCCCCTAAAGATCTACGATAAATTAAATACTCTAGATATTCGTATTCTTTTTGAGTCAATTCAATATTATCAGAACTAATAATAAAACTACGTGTACGTTTTGAAACATAACTTAATAAAAATTCTGCTTCATTTTTAGGGTTATCGACATCAGATAATTTTTTAATAGATTCTTGTATCCATTTTTTAATATTCATAGTTCTGATTGAGATAGAGAAGACAGTATATCTGCTTGATATTCTTGAATTATTGGATCAATAAGCCAATTTAATTTTCCTTGTAATACTTCATCTAATTTATAGATAGTAAGATTAATTCTATGATCTGTAATTCTATTTTGTGGAAAATTATATGTCCTATTTCTATCTGATCGTTCGCCGGTTCCTAATAAAATTCTTCTCATAGAAGAATTTTCTTGATGATCTTTTTCTAATTTAGCAGCATAAATACGTGCTGATAAAATAGATAAAGCTTTTGCTTTATTTTTATGTTGTGAGCGTTCATCTTGACATTCTACTACATGACCAGTAGGTATATGAGTGATTCTAATAGCAGAATCAGTAGTATTAACGTGTTGCCCTCCTGCACCAGAAGAACGAAAAGTATCAATTTTCAAATCAGAAGAATTAATTGCTTCTTTTTCAGCTTTAGGAGTTACAGGCATAACAGCAACAGTACAAGTAGACGTATGAATTCTTCCTTGTGATTCTGTTTCTGGTACTCTTTGCACACGATGACCACCTGATTCAAATTTTAATCGACCACATGCGCCTTTCCCTGTAATTTTTAAAATTATTTCCTTGAATCCTCCTTTTTCGCTTTCACTAGCATTCATTATTTCTACTGTCCATGAACAGTATTCAGCGTATCGCAGATACATTCTAAATAATTCACCAGCAAAAATAGAAGATTCATCTCCACCTGTTGCCGACCTAATTTCAATAAAACAACTATGTTTATCATTAGGATCTTCAGGTAATAATAATTGATTAATTTTTTTTTCTAATATTTCTTTTTTATTACTTAAAAAAGATAATTCTTCCTCAGCCATCTTTTGCATTTCGATATCATTTAACAAAATATCATTATTTTTAATATCAACTTCTAATTGTTCCCATTGAATAAAATATTTTATAATTTTAGAAAGTTTTAAATATTCTTTAGATAAACTTTTTAAATGTTCTCGATCTGAAATGATATTTTTCTGAGTAAGCATCACTTCAACTTCTTGATAACGATTTCGTAAAGATTTTAATTTGTTTAAAATGGAACTATTCATGAAATCCTTCTATTAATTAGCATCTTTTAAAAATAATTTTTAATTAATATTAAACAATGTATTATTAATACAATTAAAAACATAAAAAATATTTTTTTGTTTAATAGTTTTTAAAAACTATGAAAATTAAAATATCTATACTGTAATGATTATACTATTTTACATGTTTTCATTGTAATTTTAATAAAAACTAATATAAAAAATATTTTAAAAAAATAAATGACACTTAAAAATGATTTATACATGTCTGTCTCCTGCAAAAATTAATCTATTTTTATATGTAACAAGTATACGTAAAGATGGATATCATAATATACAAACATTATTTCAATTTCTTAATTATGGTGATGAATTAAAAATAATTCCTAATAAAACAGGTAGTATTCAATTATTTACTGAAAAAAAAAATCTTCAAAATGCAAAAAATAGTATTATTATTGCCGCTAAATTGTTAAAAAGGAAAGCACTGTTTGATAATAAACTATCTAATCTTAATTACGGAGCAAAAATACTTTTAAAAAAGAAAATACCTATAGGAAGCGGATTGGGTGGAGGTTCTTCTAATGCTGCAACGACTTTAATAGTTTTAAACAAATTATGGAATACAGAATATACGTTAAAAGAACTAGCTTCATTAGGTCTTGAAATAGGTTCTGATGTACCTGGTTTCATTATAGGAAAAACTGCAATTATTGAAGGAATCGGAGATATATTACATCCTGTTATACAGCAAGAAAAATGGTATCTGGTTGTCTATCCTTATATTAATATTTCAACAAAAAATATGTTTTCTAGTCCATTTTTAATGAACAATACTCCTAAAAAATCGCTGAAAACATTATTAGAACTACCTTTTAGCAATGACTTTGAAAATATAGCAAAAAAAAAATTTATTAAAATAAAAACATTAATTTCAATGTTATCTGCGTACGCACCTTCACGAATGACTGGTACAGGTTCCTGTGTTTTCTCTGAATTTCATAATAAGAAATCCGCACAAAAAATTTTTTCTTTATTACCTAAAAATATGCAAGGGTTTATAGCAAAAAGTGTTAACATTTCACCATTGCATAGAATTTTTTCGAAAAAAAGTATTTGTATATAAATTTATTCATTAAAATATTCATAATAAAACATATTATAATTAAATATATAAAACATTACTAATTAAACACAAAAAAGGTTCTTTATGCCTGATATGAAACTTTTTTCTGGAAACTCTATTCCTAAACTAGCAAAATTTATTGCAAATCGATTATACATTAATTTAGGTAAAGCATCCGTAGGTCGATTTAGTGATGGTGAAATAAGCGTTCAAATAAATGAAAATGTAAGAGGTGGAGATATTTTTATCATTCAATCTACTTGTGCACCTACTAATGATAATATAATGGAATTAGTTGTAATGGTAGATGCTCTAAGAAGAGCTTCTGCTGGTAGAATTACTGCAGTAATACCATATTTTGGATATGCTCGTCAAGACCGTAGAGTAAGATCAGCACGAGTTCCTATAACAGCAAAAGTAGTAGCTGACTTTCTATCTAGTATTGGCGTAGATCGTGTGTTAACAGTAGATCTACATGCAGAACAAATACAAGGTTTTTTTGATGTTCCTGTTGATAATGTTTTTGGTAGTTTAATTCTTTTAGAAGATATGCTTCAAAGAGAACTAAAAAATCCAATTGTTGTTTCTCCTGATATTGGTGGAGTAGTAAGAGCAAGAGCAATTGCTAAACTACTTTATGATACTGATATGGCAATTATTGATAAAAGAAGACCTCGCGCTAATGTATCTCAAATCATGCATATTATTGGAGATGTTGCTAATCGTGATTGTATTTTAGTAGATGATATGATAGATACTGGAGGTACTCTTTGCAAGGCTGCAGAAGCTCTAAAAGAAAGAGGAGCTAAAAGAGTTTTTGCATATGCAACACATCCTGTTTTTTCTGGGGATGCATCAAAAAACTTAAAAAATTCTGTTATTGACGAAGTAGTTGTATGTGACACTATTCCTTTATCAGAAACAATTGAACTGCTACCAAATGTACGAACATTGACTTTAGCAGGTATGTTAGCAGAAGCAATAAGACGAATTAGCAACGAAGAATCTATTTCTGCTATGTTTGAGCATTAAATATTTTATTACAATATCTGTAATTCTAAGCACACTATAATTTTTTATACTAATATGAATAATGTGCTTAGTTTTTAAAATACATTCAATAATAATAAAAAATATTGTTTATATTTTAAAATAATAGAGATTATCATCGAATGATTTATATAATAATTATAACCATTCTGATCAAAATAACTAAAAATAAAAAGAAATAAAAAGACTAGTAATATACTCCGTAAAATTCCAAATAAACCTCCTAAAACAATATTATAATAAGAAAATTTAATTTGTTTAATAATTTTTTTCATAAAAAAATTTAAAATATTTTTTATAATAAAAAAAAAATAAACATAACTAGCATCAAAATTTTATCTTTTAAAAAAAAATTTTGAATTGCATTTGTAAAAAAAGAACTAAAATAGTCGTATTTATTAAAAAAATAAAAATTAAAAAACCAAAAACAGACAGAAACTATTTCTTGATAAAAACCGCGTAAAAAACCAAAAAAAACTGAAATAACAATAGTGAAAATAATAATATAATCTAATAGAAACATTGATTTTTCCAAAATTATATTTTTTTTATTTATTGTATTACATTTTTATTTTTAAAGAAAGAAACTCGGAAACAGTTAGAAAAGAACCAAATATTATAATAGCATCTTGTTTTTTTGATAATGTAAAAGCTTGTTTATAAGCTTCATTAATACTGCTTAAAACAGATGTATTATGCATAATAAAAATATTTTTTAATTGACTTTTAGTAGCAGTCCGTATTGTTTTTAAAGGAGCAGCAAACCAGTAATGAATTTTATTTCTTAACGGATTGATTATTCCTGAAATATCTTTATCATTTAATACTCCTACTACCGCGTATATTTTTCCTTTTATACTCATTTCATCTATTTTTTTAGATAAATACTTAGCGGCATCAGGATTATGAGCTACGTCAACAATAATATAAGGAAAAGTAGAAATTATTTGAAATCTACCTGATAACTGAACGTTAGCAATAGATTTTCTTATAATTTTTTCATTCATTTCAAAACCTGAATAATATAAAGCGGCTAATGCAATAGCTGTATTTGATAATGGTATATGAGTAATAGGTAAATTGTATAGCTGAATATTAGAATGAATAAAATTCCAATAATTATTTTTTTTTTTCCATGACCAATCTATATTAATGATTTTTAATATTGTTTTTTTATCTTTAGCTACTTGATACATCGATTTAGGAATATTGGTCTCTCCAATAACAGAAATTTTATTTTTTCTAAAAATTCCAGATTTTTCACGTGCGATACTTTCACGATCTATTCCCAATAAAGCAGTATGATCTATTCCTATATTAGTTATAATAGATATATTAGAATCTACAATATTAGTAGCATCTAACCTTCCTCCTAAACCTACTTCTAATATAATAATATCTAATGTATATTTTTTAAATAAACTTAATGCAGAAAGTGTAATAAATTCGAAATAAGTTAATAGAGTACAATTTCTTACTGATTCTACATTCTGAAAGGAAGAAACATGATCTGCTTCAGTAAGAAAGTATCCATTAATTCGAACTCTTTCTAAAAAATTTACAAGATGAGGAGAAGTATATAGTCCTACTCGATAACCTGAATTCAATAGCAGTCTTTCTAACATCGCACAAGTTGTTCCTTTTCCATTAGTTCCTGCAACAGTAAAAATAAAAGCTTGTACATGTAGTAAATCTAACTTTTTTGCAAGCAATTTCAATTCAATAAGATTATATATTGTTTTTTTATCTAAGTTCTCTAAATATTTAAGCCACATAGATAAAGAATAATTTTTATTAAGCATTTTATTCTTGTTGTTTTTTAGATGAAGTAATATTTAAAATTTTTAATACGAAAATATTAATTTTATAAAAGATATGAATAAACATGTAAATATTTTACATATTCTAAAAATTTTAAAATTTATTTTTTCTCATAATTTTTTACTGTTTAAAATTTTTTCTAAACAATAACACAATCAATTTTTATATGCATTACAATATTTTTTTATAAAAAAATATATTAATATTTTTTATAGTTTAAAACGCTATTAATAATAAACGTTATTATTATAATAATTAATATTATAAAAAAAGTAATAAATGCTGGAATAACAAAAAAATGTTCAAATATCATTTTTAATCCAATAAAAATTAAAACCACTGATAGTCCGTATTTAATTATAGAATTTTTTTCTATAATAATAGATACAAAAAAATACATGGACCTTAGACCTAATATAGAAAAAATATTCGAAGAAAATACAATAAAAAAATCATTAGTTATAGAAAAAATAGCAGGAATACTATCTACTGAAAATGCAATATCACTTAACTCTATTGTAATCAAAGACACAAATAAAGGCGTAATAAAAAATTTATTATTTATAATCATGAAAAATTTTTCACTATTAATATCTTTACTAACTCTGCAAATATTATAAATCCAAGATATTTTAATATTTTTTTTATTTAAATTGGTTTTATTTGAAAAAAAAATAAATTTTAAACTCGTTAATAGAAAGAAAAAACCAAATAAACATAATAACCAATGCCATTTAGAAAAGAATATCTTGCCATAAAAAATCATTATAGAACGGAATACTACAGCACCCCATATACCATAAGATAATACTTTTTTTTGAAAACTTATTGGTATTTTAAAAGACTGAAAAATAAGAAACCATACAAAAACATTATCTATTGAAAGTAATATCTCTAATAAGTATCCAGTAGAAAATAATGTAATTTTTGTGTTAGCAATATCACTTCCTTCATTTTTAAAAACTACATACCAAAAAATTAAAAAAAATAATAAAGATAAAAAAAACCAATAAAAATCATGAATACAAAAATTTTTTAAACATTGTTTTTTGATTTCTTTTTTCTTGTAAATATAATTTTCTATTATAAATATCACCAAAACTAAGAAAAAAAAAATACTCCATAATAGTGGCATATAAAA
The DNA here is from genome assembly GCA_011752475.1 of Buchnera aphidicola (Microlophium carnosum). Classification (NCBI taxonomy): domain Bacteria; kingdom Pseudomonadati; phylum Pseudomonadota; class Gammaproteobacteria; order Enterobacterales; family Erwiniaceae; genus Buchnera; species Buchnera aphidicola. Next base: position 179,722 of record CP048747.1, on the reverse strand, counting down.
AAAATTATTCACTAAATATACCTTTTGTATTAATAAAAATTTTTCATAATATAATATATATATTTTAAAAAATAATATTACACAGTTAATTTAACTAAACTGATCAATGGATTTGGATATATTCCTAATATTAACAATATAATTCCTGCAATACAGATTACTATGCCAGAAGGAGTATAAAACCAATTCTTAGATACATTCCAATCTCTTCTTAATAATTTTGATGGGTTTGAATATAAATTTAAAATTATTCTTAAATAGCAATACAGACCTAATATAGTTCCAATAATAAAAGCAAATCCCATTATCCATAAATGTTCTTTGATAATAATAGATAGTATATAAAATTTTCCAATAAATCCTAAAGTCATTGGAATACCTGCTAAAGAAAGAAGTACTAAAGTAAATACACTAGATAAGAGTGGTTGTGACCAAAATAATCCATGATATGAACATATTAAATCAGAATTATTTTTTTTATGTGAATTTGATATTAAATTAATAATACCAAAACAAGCTATATTACTAAACAAATAACTACATAAATATATTGCGCTAGCTTCTAGAGAAAATAAATAGTTCTTCTGTGATGCAAATAATATTATTAAAAGATATCCAAATTGAGATATTGACGTATATCCAAAAAATCTTTTAATATTTTCTTGAAAAAGAGCCATTAAATTACCAATTAATATAGAAAAAATGGTAATTAATAATAATATAAAATATAATGTTTCATTCTCTGAATGAGAAATATACGATAAAAAACGCAACAATACACCAAAAATAGCAATTTTACTGGCAGTTGAAAAAAAAGATAATACTGATGTAGGTGTTCCTTGATAAACATCAGGAGTCCATAAATGAAATGGTGCCATGGATAATTTAAAAAACAATGATAAAAGCACCATACTAATTCCAAATAAGAGTACTAATTTTTCATCGATAGAAGTAATATCCAACGTTTTATGTATGGATAAAAAATCAAGACTCCCAGAAATAGAGTAAATCCATGCAATTCCAAGCAATAAAAAACTAGATGAAACACCAGATAAAATAATATATTTAAATGAAGCTTCTAAAGAATATTTTTGAAAATTACAATATGCAATTAAACCAAAAATTGGTAAAGATATTAGTTCGATATTAATAAAAAATGATGCCATATGATTAGATATAATTAATGCAATAGCCCCTAAACTAGAAATTATTATCAATAAATAAAATTCTTCTTTATTAAATGGATATTTTAATAACCATGGGTATGCAAAAATACATGCACAAATACTAGAAATTACTATCATTCCGATATATAAAATAGAATAACCATCGATATGAAATAAAAAAGTGATATCTACAGGAACAATTGTCGTTAATAAATATAGCGAACAAAGCGTAGATATAAAACCTATGATACTAAATACAGCAATAAAAAAATGATTTCGATTATAAGAAATAGATAATATAACTGTTGCTGCAGTAAAGATTATAATCAACAAAGGCAGTAGTGCTGTTAATTGTTGTAAATTTATTGTCATTACTAATTACAACCTTATCTTTAGAATAGAATTATTAAATTTTTTTTGAATATTGTGTATAGAATTATATGAAGTATTTATAACTTTCTGCGGGTTTAAACCTAAAAAAACTAACATAAAGATCAATGCTATTGTTATAAATAATTCTTGTCTATTTATAAAAAACATTGAACAATTTTTTTTACATGGACCATAAAAAATTCTTTGAATAATATTTAAAGAATAAATAGAAGAAAAAATAATACCTATCGTTGCTAATATAGATATAAATGGAAAAGATTGAAACAAACCAGACAAAATTAAAAATTCACCAATAAAATTCCCTGTTCCAGGAATGCCTAAATTTGCAAGAGAAAAAAACAAAGAAAAACCTGGAATCCAATAAATACAAGACCACAAACCTCCCATTTCATTCATATTTTGAGTTTTAAAACGTTTATAAAGTTGACCGGATAAAATGCATAAAGCAGAACTAGTTAAACTATTTGACAAAATTTGAATAACTACTCCTTGCATTGCTATTTCATTATTACTATAAATAGCTATTAAAATTAAACCCATATGAGAAATAGAAGAATATGCAATTAATCGTTTGATATTTTTTTGAGAAAAAGCAAGCCAAGCCCCATAAAATATACTTAAAATACCCAAAAAAATAGCAATTAAAGAAAATTTTTCTGTTGAATAAGGGAATAAAGCTAAATTATATCGTAAAAGAGCATAAGGAGCAGTTTTTAATAAAACACCAATAATTTCTACTGTACCACAAGAAACTGATTGAGAATGTACATCTGGCAACCATCCATGAAATGGAACAATAGGCATTTTTATAGCAAACGATAAGAAAAAACCTATCATGACTATATATTCTATATATCTATTAATTGGTGTATTAAGTAATAAATTATAATTAAAAGTTAATAAATTAGTGCTTTGATAATAACTGAAAACTAGTAATAAAATAGATGATAACAATATTAAACCAGAAGTTTGTCCATATAAAAAAAATTTATTAGCTGCAAGAATATTTTGCTTGTTTTCAGTTTGATTACTCCATAACGAAATTAAAAAATACATTGGAAATAACATTATTTCCCAAAAACAAAAAAATAAAAAAAGATCAAAAGAAATAAAAACACCAATAATTCCAGTCAAAACAAACATAAAATTAAAATAAAAAAATCCTTGGTTTTTTTTAATTTCATTCCATGAACATAACACTGCTATTATAGATAAAAAAGAAGAAAAAATAAGCATTATGATAGAAAAACCATCGATTGCAATATTAAATTCAATTCCAAATCTTGATATCCAAGGTAAAATTAATTGACGATCCCAATGAGGATAATGTTCTATTTGAAAAAAATTATAGTGCTCTTGAAAAAATATTTGCATTATCATCAATAGAGTTAAAATTATTCCTGATAATGCAATCCAACGAGGTAAATTTGCATGCAATCTATAAGACAAAAAAGAAAACAAACCACTAAAAAATGGAATGATAATTAACAAAGAAAGTAACATTACACGTATATTCCTATTATTCACTATAACTATTTAATTAATGGAATGATTTTTTATTGTTAGAAAAATATAAGTTGATTAACGAAAAAAACTATTTTAAATTAATAAAATAATATGAGTATAAAAATCAAATTAATACCTAATACCATTGAAGCTACATACCATCTTATATAACCATTGTTAGTTTTTAACAAATAAAAATTACACGTCTGAATAATTTTTAAAAAATAATTAATAATTTTATTAAACGGATCAGAAGATAATATTTTAGATATATATAAATAAAAATTTATAAAAGAAATATTGTAAAACCAGTCAAAACCCCATCCTTTTAAGAAAAAATAATATATATATCTTATTAATTTACATGTAAAAAATTTATCAAGAAAATGTAAATTTTTAATCCATAAATAATACGAGAAATATATCCCAGAGATAGATAATATACTGCATATTATTTCAAATATTAATTTATTATCTGTTAATAAATAAAATAAAGGAAATACATGTAACAATGGAGGCGATATATATGCACCAAATATAGTAGAAAAAAATAAAAGAATAAATAATGGAATATTATGTACTAAATTTGCAGATGAGGTAACTGTATGAATATTTTTTCCATGAAAAACAACAAAAATCATTCTAAATGTATAAAGAACTGTTAAAAAAGAACAAAATAAAGCAATTAGAAAAAAATAAATATGACCACTTTGTAAAACACTAAATAAAATATTTCCTTTACTATAAAATCCTGCTGTAACCAAAGGAAAGGAAACTAAAGATGCGCCTCCTACTATAAAATTAATATATAAAAATGGTAGTTTTTTACGTAAACCACCCATTTTAAATATATTTTTTTCATTTTTACATGATAAAATTAATGAACCTGCAGATAGAAATAATAACGCTTTAAAAATTGCATGTATGATCAAATGTGTAATGGCTGCACTCCATGCTTTCACTCCTAATGCTAAAAACATATACCCTATTTGACTCATTGTAGAATAAGCTAAAATACGTTTTATATCATTTTGCACTAAAGCAGAAAAACTAGAAAGTAGTATTGTTAATATACCAATAAGTCCTACAAGATATAGTATATTAGGAGTTAATAAAAATAAAAAATGTGTCCTCGCTATTAAATAAACACCTGCTGTTACCATAGTAGCTGCGTGTATTAAAGCTGAAACAGGACTTGGACCAACCATTGCATCAGATAACCAATTTTGCAAAGGCAACTGAGCAGATTTTCCAAGCGTACCTAATAATAAAAAAAGTGTAATATAATTTATATTATAATTATTTTCTATATTCGAAAAAGTAGATAAAAATTTAATTTCTTGAAAATTCAAGGTATGAAATTCTCTGTATATTAAAAATATTGCAATTATTAAAAAAACATCAGAAATACGAGTTAAAATAAAAGCTTTAAAAGCACAACGATTATTATTCAGATCAGTATAATAAAAACCAATTAATAAATAAGAACATACACTCACTCCTTCCCATCCTAAATACATAAATAAAAAATTATCAGCAAGCACTAAAACTGACATGCTTGCTATAAATAAATTAGTATATGCAAAAAAACGCGAGTAACCTTCTTTATTTTTCATATACCAAGAAGAAAAAATATGTATTAATAACCCGACACCTGTGATTACAAATAACATACTTAAAGATAGTCCATCTAAAAGAAGACTAAAATCAATATTGCACTCACTAATAGATAACCATCTCCATAATATTTGCGTAAAAACTTGATCATTATTTTTAATAATGCTTGTTCCATAAATACAAGTTATGATAAATGATATCAATATAGAAAATACACCTATATTTGATGTAATTTTTCTGGAAATTACACCTTGCATAAAAGATAAAGATAAAAATCCGATTAATGGAAATAAAGTTATAAAAAAAATAATATTCATCCATTCATCTCACTTAAAATATCAATGTTTAATGTTTTCTTATTCCTATACAGTTGAAGTAATAATGCTAAGGCTATACTAGCTTCTGATGCTGCTAAAGTAATAGCAAATATATACATTATTTGACCATCGACTTGATTCCAGTAACTACCAACTACTATCAACGCTAATCCAGCAGCATTCATCATTATTTCTAAACTAATTAATATAAATAATATATTACGTCGAACAATTAAAGATGTTAAACCTAAAATAAATAATATTAATGATAGAAATAATCCGTGAAATAAAGAAATCATGAATTATCACCTTTAACAAACATCAATTAACTACGAAACTTTATTTTTATTTATATGTTTCTTTTCTGTACCAATATGAAAAACAACAATTAAAGCAGATAATAAAAGAATAGAAGATAATTCCACTAAGAGCATATAAGGACCAAATAGATTGATACCTACTATTTTCGCATCAATCAATAATCCGTCTATTTTTTTTTCCTTTAAAAAAAATATTGCATAAGTCATAGATAAAAGTAATATAAATGATAAAAGACTAGGTCCAATCCAAAAAGCAGGTTTTAAATATTTTTTTTCTTGTAGATCATTTGTATTATCGATATTAAGCATCATAATAACAAAAACAAATAGTACTATAATAGCTCCAGCGTAAACAATCACTTCTAAAGCACCGGCAAAAAAAGCACCAAATGAAAAAAAAACACCAGATATTGATAAAAGAGAAATAATCAAGTACAACAAAGAATATACTGCATTTTTTTGGATAATTACAAAAAAAGTAGAAATAACTGCTACAAATGAAGATATATAAAAAACAAATTCCATAAAGACCTCCTTATGGCAATAAATCTTTTACGTTGACAGGCTTATATTCGGTATCTAAATAACCTATTTTCTTTCCTTGTATAGCTACACCAGAAAAATCATAAAAATCATAATTTGGATATTTACCAGGACCTGAAATTAATAAATCTTTTTTTTCATATACTAAATCTTTTCTTTTAAAATCAGACAATTCAAAATCAGGAGTTAATTGTATTGCTGCTGTAGGACACGCTTCTTCACATAAACCACAAAAGATACAACGAGAAAAATTAATTCTAAAAAATTCTGGATACCAACGGCCATTAGTTTTTTCAGATTTTTGTAAAGAAATGCAATCAACTGGACAAACTGCAGCACATAAATTACAAGCAACACAACGTTCTTCTCCATCTATATTACGAGTCAATATAATACGACCTCGATAACGAGGAGCTAGGTATACTTTTTCTTCTGGATATAATTTAGTTTCAGGTTTAGAAAAAATATTTAAACCAATCATTAAAATACTTCTTATTTGTGTAAAAAATCCAATAATAATATTTTTTAACATCATAAATAAAAAAATCCCTTGTGACATTTATAATAAAATAAAAAAAGCAGTTAAAAATAAATTAAATAATGTTAATGGTAAACAAAATTTCCATCCAAATAATAAAACTTGATCATATCGTGGTCTTGGTAAAGATGCTCGAATCAAAATGAAAATAAAAATAAAGAAAATAGTTTTTAAAAAAAACCAAATAAATCCAGGAAACCAAGGTCCATACCAACCACCAAAAAAAATTGTTACCATTAATAATGAAATTGTGATAATAGAAATATATTCACCAATAAAAAATAAACCAAATTTCATCCCGGAATATTCAATATGATAACCATCAGCTAATTCTTGTTCAGATTCAGGTTGATCGAAAGGATGTCTGTGACAAACTGCTAAACCTGCTATAAAAAATGTTAAAAAACCAAAAAACTGCGGGAAAATATTCCACATATATTTTTGACTATTTATAATATCAAATATTTTAAAAGAACCCGATTGAGCTACTACACCCATCAGTGATAAACCTAAAAATACTTCATAACTTAATGTTTGAACACATGCACGCATAGCTCCTAACAACGCATACTTATTATTACTAGACCAACCAGCAAATAAAACAGCATAAACAGATAAACTAGCCATCATTAAAAAAAATAAAATTCCTATATTTAAGTTAATAATAACAAAATGAGGAGTAAAAGGAATAATTGGAATAACACATAATAAAGAAGTAAAAGCTATTACTGGTGATAAGATGAAAATAAATTTTCTACTAAAGGGCGGAACCCAATCTTCTTTAAAAAAAATTTTAATCATATCAGCACATAATTGTAAACTACCCATCCAACCAACTCGATTCGGTCCATGTCTATTTTGGAAAAAAGCTAATAATCTTCGTTCAATTACACTTAACATAGCACCAGAAAAAACCGTTAAAAATAAAATAAAAATAACTTTTAAAAAACAAAAAATTATTTTAATAATATTGATATCTAACCAAATCATTTAATGAATTCCTGTAAAAATTTAATTTTTTTACCAACGAGTGCAATGGGAAAACCTTTTCTTCCAATCGGTAAACCTATCTGTTTTTCATTTAAATATTTTGATAATTGTATTGTTAAACGATAATCTGTATTTAAACAATTAAATTCTACTATAGAATGTTTTTTTAGCCCTAACTTAAGGCTGTCTTTTAGACTGATTAAGGCATATTCCAAAGGAATATTTTCTTGTATAGTAAGAGAATATTGAGTTAATTCTTCATTCCCAAAAAGATGATAATAAGGAATTATATTCCAGTAGTTTTCTTTTATGGAATTATTTGAAATTAACTTTTCATAAACATCTACTTTACTTTTATTTTTTTTAAAGATATGTATGCCTGAATCACCAGATATTAAATTCTTTCCTACTTCTTTTTGAAATTTATTCCATGCTTGAGGTGAATTCCATCCAGGAAACCAAGCAAAGGGAATATGAGATATAGACGCGTTGGGTTGATTATATCCTTCCATAGAAAACGCAAACATACTATTAACATCCTTGGGCTGACAAGGTTCATGAACATTAATATCAGCACGTAAAGCTGTTCTGCCACTAGAACGAATAGGAGAACGAGCAATTTTTTGACCATGTACGCGAAAATTAGAATTTAATTCTTTTATTTTTATTTGCTTGAAAATTGAATATTTTTTAGAATAAGAATCTACTACATCATCTAAATTAAACCAACATACTTCTTTATTATCAATTTTTGATTTAATAAAATGTAACCATTTCCAACTATCAAAAAGACAATTACTTTTATCATAAAAATTAGGATCATAAACTTGAAAAAAACGTTGTGCCCTGCCTTCAAAATTTATTACTGTTCCAGAACTTTCAGTAAAATTTGTTGAAGGAAAAGATAACCCAGATTTTTTGTAGGTATCTGTATACTGATGATCTATAGTAATTATATTTTTTTTATTTTTAAAAAAATGATCGCAGTCGTATTGAGACATAAAACGATATAAATCGTATTCCATAAAAATTACAGCATCTGCTGTTTCTTTTTTAATTTCATTTAACGCACACTCTATAGACATACCTCCAAGTAGTTCTAAACCTAGAGAATTAGAAGTAGATGTTAAAAAAGTAACACCAACATGATGATTAGGAGTATAAATTTTAATAGCTTTAGCTATATTTATAGATGCTTGTATAGTAGAACTGCTAAAGGAATGAGAACCTGAAATAATTAATGTTTTTTTAGATGAAATTAATCGATTAGCAATTAATAATGCTTTTTCTTTTAATATAGAATTTAAATTTAAAACTTTTGGTAGACTATTATCTATTGCACAAGCAATAGCAGATGCAAAATATACTTGTTTTTCAATCGATGCAAAATAACACCATTCAGCAATATCATCTAATTTACTTTCATGTGTATGCATAATATACAAAGAATTTTTGAACTTTTCTGCAATATGAATATTAGAGGAAACATTCCATTCTGGTATTCCATGTAACTTTGTTATTTCTTTTGCCTTATTCTTAACTGCTTGACGAACAGCTAAAGCGACGCGAGGAGAAGTATGTGTTAAATCTTCTCCTAAAACTAAAATTACATCATAACTTTCAATTTCTTTTAATGTTGGAGTATATATATAGTTATTTTTTAAAAATTCTAAAATTAATCTAATACATGCCTGTTCTTTTGTAGACATTCCATTAGAAAAATTCTCTTTTCCTACTAATTCTTGCAATGCAAAATTGTTTTCTATACTTGATCGAGTTGAACCCACTCCAATTATACGATTATATTTTTTAAAAAAATCAACTCCAATTTTGATAGCTTCATCAAAATTTAATATAGTTAAATTATTACTATTATTAATATAGGTAGGCTTTTTAGGACGTGTATTTAAATTAGTATGTAAATACCCAAAACGACCAAGATCACAAAGTAAATAATGATTGATATTTTCATGATATCTATTTTCTATACGACGTATTTCACCATAACGTTCACCAATACTAATATTACATCCAACACTACAATTCTGACATATTCCTGGAGCATATTGCATATCCCATTTACGATTATATTTTTTAGAATGAGTTTTATCAGTAAATACACCAGTAGGACATAATTCTATTAAATTACCTGAATGTTCGCTTTCTAAGACACCATCTTCTACACGACCAAAGTAAACATTGTTATTAGCACCATAAACTCCAAAATCAATACCATCTGCATAATCATTATAGTATCGAACACAACGATAGCATGCAATACATCGATTCATTTCATGTTTAATAAAAGAACCTAGATATTGATTTTTATGTGTTCTTTTTTTAAATCTATAATTCCGTATACTATGTTTTGTCATTACAGTCATATCTTGTAAATGACAATGACCGCCCTCTTCACATACTGGACAATCATGTGGATGATTTGTTAATAATAGTTCAATGATAGAACTTCTAAAAATCTCTGATTCAGTACTCTTAATAGAAATTATAGCTCCATCAGTTACAGGAGTCATGCAAGACATGATTAATCGACCTTTACGATCTTCAAAACTATTATACTGTGTCACTGCACATTGACGACATGCTCCTACACTTCCCAATAAAGGATGCCAACAAAAATAAGGAATATTAACCCCTGCTGATAAACACGCCTGCAATAAATTGTCTGATTTATTAACATTGTAAATTTTACGATCTATATAAATTTTAGCCATAAGAGAATAATTCCAAAAACTTCTATTTTTAAATAAATTTATTTCAAAATAAATATTTTCTATAATAATTTCAATATTAAACTAAATATTATTAGATTGAATTCCAATAATTGTTTTATTCGAACTTACTTTATTTACATTAATTCCAGATTCAAATTCAGATCGAAAATATTTAATGGCACTTTGTAACGGTTCTATCGCTCCTGGTGCATGAGCACAAAATGTTTTTCCCGGACTTAAATGAGAACATAATCGTTCTAGATTTTGTATATCATTTTTATATCCTTGATTTTGTTCTAAACTTTTTAATATTTTTACAATCCATGGCAATCCATCTCTACATGGAGTACATAAACCACATGATTCTCGAGCAAAAAATTTCTCTATATTATATACAAGAGAAACCATATTAGTTTTATTGTCAACAGCCATAGCAAGAGCAGTACCTAAACGACTACCAGCTTGACTGATACTACTAAAATCCATGGGTAAATCTAAATGTTTTTCAATTAAAAAATCTGTACCTGCACCACCTGGCTGCCAAGCTTTTAAAGAAAAACCAGACTTCATGCCACATGCATAATCTTCTAAAATCTCACGAGCAGTAATGCCAAAAGGTAATTCCCAAACACCAGGTTTTTTTACTTTTCCTGAAAAACCCATTAATTTAGTTCCTGTATCAGAACTTTTCGACAAATTTTTATACCAATCGACGCCATGTAATATAATAGATGGAACATTAGATAATGTTTCAACATTATTTACACAAGTAGGTTTTCCCCATAAACCAAATACTGCTGGAAATGGTGGTTTAGATCTAGGATTAGCTCTGCGACCTTCTAAAGAATTAATTAAAGCTGTCTCTTCTCCACAAATATAACGTCCAGCTCCCGTATGCAAAACTAATTCAAAATTAAATTGACTTTCTAAAATATTCATACCAATATAACCAAAATTTATTGCCTCTTGTATAGATTTTTTTAAAATATATTCTGCTTGAATGTATTCTCCTCTTAAAAAAATATAGGCACGAGAAACATTTAATGCATATGATGCTAATATAATTCCTTCAATTAATTGATGAGGAATTTTTTCAATTAATAATCTATCTTTATATGTTCCAGGCTCCATTTCATCAGCATTACATACTAAATAAGAACATTGTGTAATATGAGATTTATTTTGAGACATTAAACTCCATTTTAAACCAGTAGAAAATCCTGCTCCCCCTCTTCCTTTCAAACCAGAGTTTTTTACTATGTTAACAACATCTTCTGGAAGCATATCTTTTAATGCTTTTTTTAAAGCTGCATAACCATTTTTATTACAATATTCTTTAATCCAAATAGTTTTTTGATCATCTCTTAACCGCCAAGTTAAAGGATGCGTCTCTGCAACACGTAAAATTTTATTCATTTGTATGATTCCAACAAATTTGGTATAGATTCTGGGGTTAAAAAAGAATATGTATCTTCATTAATCATAATTGTTGGACTTTTATCACAATTTCCTAAACAACAAACTGGCAACAAAGTAAATCTATTATCTTTAGTAGTTTCTCCTATTTTTATTTTTAAATAATTTTCTAAAGCTGTTTTAATTTTTTTATAACCAGTTAAGAAACAAACTACACTATCGCAATAACGAATAATATTACGACCAACAGGTTGACGAAAAATTTGACTATAAAAAGTAGCCACTCCTTCGACATCACTTGGGTTAATTTGAAGTATTTCAGCAATGGCATAAATGGCTTGATCGGAAATCCAGCCTCGTTTTTTTTGAACAATTTTTAATGCTTCTATCGAAATAGAACGAAAATTTTCATAATATTTTTTTTGATTTTCTATTTCTCTTATTTCTTCATTAGTTAATGTAAATTTTATAGAAATTTCTCGAATTTGACTTTTTTTTTATACATAATTATCTATCCACGTCAGACATGACAAAATCTATACTGCCTAAGTATACAATTAAATCTGATATTAAACTTCCACGGATTACTGAGGGTATTTGTTGTAAATGTGGAAAGCTAGGTGTACGTATTCTTGTACGATAACTCATCGTACCACCATCACTAATTAAATAATAACTATTAATCCCTTTAGTTGCTTCAATCATCTGAAAACTTTCATTCGCTGGAATAATTGGGCCCCAAGATACTTGTAAAAAATGAGTAATCATAGTTTCAATATTTTGCAAAACATATTCTTTAGAAGGAGGTGTAGTTAATGAATGTTCAGATTTAAAAGGACCTTTTGGCATATTATATAAACATTGTTTTAAAATAATAAGACTTTGATAAATTTCTTCTACTTTAATCATTACTCTTGAATAACAATCACTTATTCCCCCACCTATTGGTACTTCAAAAGTATAGTTTTGATATCCAGAATACGGACGCCATTTTCTCACATCAAAATTTAATCCTGTCGCACGTAAACCTGCTCCAGTAATGCCCCATTTTAATGCTTCTTTTTTATTATATTCAGCAATTCCCCTTGACCGATTAATTAAGATACTATTTTTTAGAGCAGTGGTTGTATAATATTTCAATCGTTTTGGCATCCAATCAAGAAATTCTTTTAATAAAATATTCCAACCATATGGTAAATCATTAGCTACTCCACCAATACGAAACCAAGCAGGATGCATGCGAGCACCTGTAATTGCTTCAACTAAATCATATATTTTTTGACGATCAGTGAAAGCAAAAAAAACAGGGGTCATACAACCTACATCCTGAATAAAAGTAGAAATATATAATAAATGACTATTTATTCGAAATAATTCTGACATCATTACTCTAATAACTTCTGCTTTTTCTGGAACTGAGATATTAGCTAATTTTTCTACAGCTAAAATATAAGGAAGTTCATTTACACAACCACCAAGATATTCAATTCGATCAGTATATGGAATATAACTATGCCATGACTGACGTTCTGCCATTTTTTCAGCTCCACGATGATGATATCCAATATCTGGAACACAATCTACAATGTTCTCGCCATCTAATTGTAAAATAATTCTAAAAGCACCATGCGCAGAGGGATGATTAGGTCCTAAATTTAAAAACATAAATTCTACATTATCATTTTTACGCTTCATACCCCATAACTCAGGTTTAAATTTTAATCCTGTCATTTCAAAATCTTCTTTCTGTTCATCTAAGAAAAAAGGTTCATACTCAGTAGCTCTTGCGGAATAATTTTTTCTTAATGGATGCCCCTTCCATGTACTAGGCATAATAATACGAGTCAAATTAGGATGTTTATCAAAAACAATACCAAACATATCCCAAGTTTCACGTTCATACCAATTGGCATTAGGAAAGATACTAGTCAACGTTGGCACGATCAAATCATGTTCTGATAATGGCACTTTAATCATAATGTCAGAATTACGTTCAATCGATATTAAATGATAAAAAACCGAAAAATCAGCTTGTGGTAAATTTTCACGATGTAATCTCACACGTTCATCTACACCATGTAAATCATAAAGCATAATATAAGGATGAGATATATTACATAAAAATTTCACTACGTCTGTTAATAATTTCTTATTAATCCAAATAACAGGAAAACCAGTCAAAGTAGTCTGATGAAAAAAAAATTCTTCACCAAAAATATTAAATAAATTTTTAATTACTGAATTAATTGATTGTTCTTCAGATTGTTTTTTCAATAAAAATGAATTTTCTTTTGGAATTAAATCTATCATGAATCTCTCACTATACTTAGTTTAAAAATATGATAATATTATTATCTAAGCAAAAGTTAGTCATATTAAAGCAATTTATATTTTTTTAATTATACAATTAAATTTTCTCTGGAGTTGGAAGATTAACAATCTTAATGATTTTACTTCTTTTTTTAACTTTTTCAGATAACATTTTTTTATGATACACACCTTGTTCGCCAATTATCCAAGATAATGGTCTTCTTTCTTCATGAATTAATTTTTGCAATAACATTAAAGCTTGCATATATGCTTCCGGACGAGGCGGACAACCAGGAATATAAATATCAACTGGCAAAAATTTATCAACTCCTTGAACAACAGAATAAATATCATACATACCTCCAGAATTAGCACATGCACCCATAGAAATAACCCATTTTGGTTCTAACATTTGATCATATAATCTTTGTATGACGGGAGCCATTTTGATAAATGGTGTACCTGCAATTACCATTACATCAGCTTGTCTAGGAGACGCACGCAATACCTCGGATCCAAAACGTGCAATATCATGTACAGAAGTAAAAGCAGAAACCATTTCTACATAGCAACAAGATAAGCCAAAATTATAAGGCCATAGAGAATTTTTACGTCCCCAATTAACTAATTTATGCAACAATTGAGCTATTTTACCCATAAAAATATTTTTTTTTAAATATTCTTTGATGGGATCTGAAACAGACTCAACAGTTTGTTTTGGATATTTTTTATTGTTTTTATTAGTATCTACTTTAGTCAAAGTATAATTCATTTTATACCTCATGAAAGTAAAATATATTATTATATTATTAATATCATAAAATATTATTAGTAATTTGAAGATGCCCAACTTAATGCCTTAATACGGATTAAATAAAATAATCCTAGTAAAAGAGACATTGTAAACATAAAAGCTTCACTAAATCCAACCCATCCAGTTTCTTTTATACTAACAGACCAAGCATACAAATAAAGTGCTTCAACATCAAAAATAACAAAAAACATAGCAATTAAATAAAATTTTACAGAAAAATAAATACGATCGCTTCCCGTTGATACAATCCCTGATTCAAAAGGAGTGTTTTTATATCTTGATGAAGATTTACCACCTAGAATCCAACTAAACAAAAGCATAAAACAACATAACCCTAAAGCAAAAATGATAAAAATAAAAAAGGCTAAACATTCATTAACTGTTTCTGTGTGTATCAACATAAATTTCTCCTGAAAACTTAAAAATTATTCTAAAATATAAATTATTTTATCTACTTAAACTGTATAAAAATAAAATTTACTATAACATTAAATATGTTATCGAATATGTTATTTTTAACAAATAAAAAAACTTATATTTAAATTATAGTTTGCTAAAACTTTATTTTTTTTGCTCTTAACCCTTGATGAGCGAAAAAGCGACCCCATCTAATAATCATTCAACATCGTAGATGTAAAGAACAATACAAACTCATGTAACTTATTAACAGCCAAAAAAATGGCCGCATAAAGGTTGCAAACCCAATTTATCAAAATATTAAATTAGGAGAAATTTTAATAATGGGTAAAATTATTGGTATTGACTTGGGAACAACCAACTCTTGTGTTGCCATTATGGATGGCAACAAACCACGTGTTTTAGAAAATGCAGAAGGTGACCGTACTACACCATCGATTATTGCGTATACTCAAGAAGGAGAAGTTTTAGTAGGACAACCCGCTAAACGTCAAGCTATAACTAATCCAAAGAATACACTGTTTGCCATAAAACGTTTAATTGGTAGAAAATTTCAAGATGATGAAGTACAACGTGATATAAAAATTATGCCCTATAGAATTGTAAATTCTGACAATGGTGATGCATGGATTGATGTAAAAAACAAAAAAATGGCACCTCCTCAAATTTCTGCAGAAGTATTGAAAAAAATGAAAAAAACTGCAGAAGATTATTTAGGAGAAACAATAAAAGAAGCTGTTATTACTGTTCCTGCATATTTTAATGATGCTCAACGTCAAGCTACTAAAGACGCTGGAAGAATTGCAGGACTAGAAGTAAAACGAATTATCAACGAACCAACAGCCGCAGCACTTGCTTATGGTTTAGATAAAGGACAAGGAAATAGAACAATAGCTGTTTATGATTTAGGTGGTGGAACTTTTGATATATCTATTATTGAAATTGATGATGTTGATAAAGAAAAAACATTTGAAGTACTTGCTACTAATGGAGACACACATCTTGGAGGAGAAGATTTTGATAGTAGATTAATTAATTATTTAGTAACAGAATTTAAAAAAGAACAAGGAATAGATTTAAGAAACGATCCATTATCTATGCAACGATTAAAAGAATCTGCAGAAAAAGCAAAGATAGAATTATCATCTGCACAACAAACAGATGTAAATCTTCCGTATATTACAGCAGATGCTCATGGTCCTAAACATTTAAACATCAAAGTCACTCGAGCAAAATTAGAATCTTTAGTAGAAGATTTAATAATTCGTTCTATTAAACCATTAGAAGTTGCATTAAAAGATGCAGGATTATCAATATCAGATATTCATGATGTAATATTAGTTGGTGGTCAAACTAGAATGCCTATGGTTCAAGCTAAAGTAGCAGATTTTTTCGGCAAAGAACCTAGAAAAGATGTCAATCCAGATGAAGCTGTCGCAGTTGGAGCTGCAGTACAAGGTGGAGTACTTTCTGGCGATGTTAAAGACGTCTTATTACTAGATGTGACTCCTTTATCACTAGGAATTGAAACTATGGGTGGTATAATGACTTCACTCATAACTAAAAACACTACTATTCCTACTAAACATAGTCAGATATTTTCAACAGCAGAAGATAATCAATCAGCAGTAACTATACATGTATTACAAGGTGAACGTAAAAGATCATTAGACAATAAATCGTTAGGACAATTCAACTTAGATGGAATTGAACCAGCACCTAGAGGAACAGCACAAATTGAAGTGACATTTGATATTGATTCTGATGGAATATTACATGTATCTGCAAAAGATAAAAAAACAGGAAAAGAACAAAAAATTACTATAAAAGCATCTTCTGGACTAAATGAAGAAGAAATTAAAAAAATGGTAAATGATGCAGAAGCTAATTCTGAAGCCGATCAAAAATTTGAAGAATTGATTCAAACAAGAAACCAAGGTGATCAATTAGTTCATAGTGTGAAGAAACAATTAAATGACAATAAAGATACAATCGAAGAAGAAAATAAAAAAAATATTCAATTAGCTTTAGATGAATTAGAAAAAACGTTAAAAGGAGAAAATAAATCTGATATTGAAAAAAATATACAAAATCTTCTAAAATTATCCTCTATGCTCACAGAAATCAATCAAAAAAAATCAGAAGAAAACAAAAAAAATGAAGATACATCGTCTAGTAAAAAAGACGAAAACGTTGTAGATGCAGAGTTTGAAGAAATAAAAGATCCCAAAAAATAATCAATTTTAATAAAATATTAAAAAGTAATTATTACAGACTTTAAACTAGCACGGGCGTAGAATCTTATCTACGCCCGTGTAATTATTTTTAAATCAGGAAGAGTAAGTAAGAATGGCAAAAAAAGACTACTATCAAATTTTGGGAGTTCCAAAATCAGCTGAAGAACGTGAAATTAAAAAAGCGTATAAACGACTTGCAATGAAGTATCATCCTGATCGCAACCAAGGAGATAAAACTGCTGAGGGAAAATTTAAAGAAATAAAAGAAGCTTACGAAATTTTGATTAATGATGAAAAAAGAAGCGCATATGATCAATACGGACATGCAGCTTTTGAAAATGGTCAGTCTAATAACACATATAGCAGTACTTTTACCAGTTCCGCAGATTTTGGAGATATTTTTGGAGATGTTTTTGGAGATATTTTTGGTGGAAATAGAACTCAAAGATCTAAAAAAGGAGCTGATTTATGCTATAATATAGAAATATTATTAGAAGAAGCAGTAAAAGGAATAAAAAAGGAAATTCATATTCCAACTCTTCAAAAATGTAAAACATGTTATGGGAGTGGTGCAAGAGTAGGAACTAAACCTCGTGCATGTTCTACATGTCATAGTAAAGGTCAAATACATATTAGAAAAGGTTTTTTTACCGTACAACAATCATGCCCTACATGTCATGGTAAAGGTTCAGTGATTACTGATCCCTGCAATTTATGCCGTGGACAAGGACGAATTGAAACATATAAAACATTATCAGTTAAAATCCCACCAGGTGTCGATACTAATGATCGAATTCGTTTGAATAATGAAGGAGAAGCTGGTTCCAATGGTGCACAATCCGGTGACCTTTATGTGCAAATTACAGTTAAAAAACATCCTATTTTTGAACGAGAAGAAAATAATTTATATTGTGAAGTACCAATAAATTTTACAATGGCTGCATTAGGAGGAGAAATAGAGGTTCCTACACTAGATGGTAGAGTGAAACTAAAAATACCACATGAAACACAATCAGGAAAGCTCTTCCGAATTCGTGGAAGAGGAGTAAAATCTGTACAAAATAGAAATCAAGGTGATTTATTATGTCGTGTTGTTGTGGAAACACCTGTAAATCTTAATGAACAACAAAAACATCTTTTACATGAATTAGGTAATAGTTTTAATGGTTTCCGAGGTGAAAAAAATAGCCCTCGTTCTAAAAGATTTTTTGATGGAGTCAAAAGATTCTTTGATGACTTAACAAGATAAAATATTATAAAGTATTGCTTCTAATATTAGAAGCAATATTATTAAAAAAGTTATATTTTACATATTCTGCTAATTTTTAATGAAAAATTAGATTTATATCGTGCAGCTTTATTTTTATGTATTAAACCTTTATTTACATGACTGTCAATAATAGGTTGCATTTTTTTAAATGCATCTTCTGCTTTTTCTTTATTTCCAGATATGATAGCTGTTCGTACTTTTTTTATAAAAGTACGAATCATAGAACGTCGACTAGCATTTTGTTTCCGACGTTTTTCAGATGTTGCTGCATCTTTTTTAGCAGATTTTATATTAGCCAATTTCTACCTCTAAAATTTTAAAAAATTAAACATTTATTTGAAAAAAAGACATTAATGAATATACTAAAAATATTATATAAAAAAAATTTTCAATGTAATTTACTTTATTTAATAAGGTTAACTTAACAATGAAGATTATACGAGGTATTCACAATATTAAGGAAATAAATACTAATTCAGTTATTACTATTGGAAACTTTGATGGAGTACACTTAGGACATCAAGAATTATTTTTACACACAAATGAAACAGGTAAAAAATATAAATTATCAACTATAATTATTTTATTTGAACCCCAACCACTAGAATTTTTAAGAAAAAATGATGCTCCTTTCCGAATTACACAATTCCGTGAAAAAGTCAAACGTATTGCTTCTTATAATTTTAATAAAATATTATGTATTAGATTTAATAAATCTTTCAAATCTCTAAGTGCAGAAGATTTTATCATAAATATACTAATAAATAAACTACATGTAAAATTTATAGTAATAGGAGATGATTTTAGATTTGGATTTCAAAAAAACGGAGATATTAATCTTTTAAAAAAATTAGCCAATCAATATCAATTTGATGTTATAAAAATCAAATCCTTGTATAAAAAAAATATAAAAATTAGTAGTACGAATATCAGAAAAGCTCTCTCTGAAAACAATATAAAACTAGCTTCTCTTTTTCTTGGTCGTACATTTAGTATATCTGGAAGAGTTATTCATGGAAATAAAATAGGAAGAACAATAAATTGTCCTACGGCTAATATACTTTTAAAAAAAAATTTTCCATTAACTAATGGAGTATATGCAGTCAAAATCAGCTATTTTTTAAATAAAAATGCTATAGGAATATCTAATATTGGAATTAAACCTAGTTTTTCAAATACTAAAAAACACACATTACTTGAAGTTCACTTATTCGATATAGAAATAAATTTATATGGAAAAGATATAGAAGTTTTTATATATAAAAAAATACGTGATGAACAAGTTTTTTCTTCAACAAAAAAACTAAAAAATCAAATTGTTAAAGATATTTTAATAGTTAAGAAATATTTTAAAACTCATGAACACTATATAGAAAAAAGAGAAAAAAATGGATAATTATAAAAAAACTTTAAACTTACCTAAAACAAAATTTTCTATGCGAGGAAATCTTGCACAAAAAGAACCAGAAATATTGAAAGATTGGTATCAAAAAAATTTGTATGAATTAATAAGAAAAAAAAATAAAGAAAAAAAAATATTTTTTCTACACGATGGTCCACCATATGCTAACGGAAATATTCATATTGGACATGCAGTAAATAAAATTTTAAAAGACATTATTATAAAATCTAAAAATCTGTCAGGTTTTGACGCACCTTATATTCCATCTTGGGATTGTCATGGATTACCGATCGAACAAAAAGTTGAAGAAAAAATTAACCTTAATCAGAAAAAAATATCGACTTCAAAGTTTCAAAAAAAATGTAGAGAATATGCACAAGATCAAGTTGAAAAACAAAAAAAAGACTTTATTAGATTAGGAGTGATAGGTGATTGGAAAAATGCTCATCTTACGATGAACTTTAAAAATGAAGCAAATATAATCAGAACCCTATCTAAAATTATCAAAAAAAAATATTTATATCAAGATTTTAAACCTATACACTGGTGTCTTCAATGTTCTTCATCACTATCAGAAGCAGAAATTGAATATTCTAAGAAACAATCAGACGCAATTATAGTTGGTTTTAAATTTAAAAAAAAAACAATTATAGAAAAGTTATTTCACTTTCAAATATTTAATAAAAAAGAAACCTATCTACTTATTTGGACAACAACACCATGGACTCTTCCATCTAGTAAAGCTATTTCAATACATCCAAATTTCAAATACCAATTAATAGAAACTGAAAAATTTAATTTAATTATAGCAAAAGAGTTAGTTAAAAATATACTAGATATATTAAAAATAAAAAAATGGATAAAAATAAGTTCTATTGAAGGAAAGAATTTAGAAAAAATAAAAGTTTTACATCCATTTTTAAAAAATATTGACTTGCCTATTATTTTAGGAAAACACGTAACTCTTGAAGCAGGTACAGGAGCTGTTCATACAGCACCAGATCATGGAGTAGATGATTATATAGTTAGTCAGAAATATAATATAAAAACAAGTAATTTAGTAGATTTTAAAGGAGATTACATCCCTGACATACATCCTAAATTAAATGGTCTAAATGTTTTAAAAGCAAATCCAATTATTATAGAACTACTTATTGAAAATAATACATTATTTCATCATGAATCTCTACTGCACAGTTATCCACATTGTTGGAGACATAAGAGTCCAATTATATATAGAGCTACTCCACAGTGGTTTATAAACATAGATCAAAAAAAATTACGTTATAAATTATTAAAAGAAATAAAAACAGTATCCTGGATACCTGCATGGGGGGAATTAAGAATAGGAGAAATGATTAGAAAAAGACCCGATTGGTGCATTTCAAGACAAAGAAAATGGGGTGTTCCAATGTCAATTTTTATACACAAGAAAACAGGAAAGATTCATCCTGATACTTTTTTTTTAATGGAAAAAGTAGCAAAAAAAGTAGAATTAGAGGGAATACAAGCATGGTGGAATATAAATGTAAAAGAAGTACTAGGTGAAGAATATCAGTCATATGAAAAAGTTTTAGATATATTAGATGTATGGTTTGAATCAGGAAATACACATACTTCGATAACATATCACAATCAAAACTATACTAAAAAAAATGCAGACATGTATTTAGAAGGATCAGATCAACATAGAGGTTGGTTTATGTCTTCATTAATAATATCAACATTAATTAATAAAAAAGCACCATATTCTCAAGTATTAACGCATGGATTCGTTGTAGATGGAAAAGGACAAAAGATGTCTAAATCTATAGGTAATACTATTAGTCCTAATGATGTAGTCAACACATTAGGAGCTGATATTTTAAGATTATGGGTCGCTGCTTCTAACTACTCTAATGACATTTCAATTTCTCATGAAATATTAAAGAGTTCATCAGATATATATAGAAGAATTAGAAATACAGCACGTTTTATGTTAGCAAATATTAGTGATTTTGATCCCAAAAAAAATATAATACCTAAAGATGATATGATTTTTTTAGATAAGTGGGCTATAGGACAAACTAAAATAGTTCAAGAAGAAATTATTGAGTTATATAAAAATTACAATTTTCATGCAGTAGTACAACGTTTAATGTATTTTTGTTCTATAGAGATGAGCTCTTTTTACCTTGATATTATAAAAGATAGACAATACACATTAAAAGAAAATAGTCAAGAAAGACGTAGTTCTCAAACAGCTATATATTATATAATTAATTCGCTTGTAAGATGGATAGCACCAATACTATCTTTTACTGCTAATGAAATATGGAGTTACTTACCAGAAAACCATTCTCAATACGTATTTATGGAAGAGTGGTTTGACAAATTATTTCATTTAGATCAAGATGAATTATTTAATTATCAATTTTGGAATGAAATTATTAATATAAAAAGCGAAATAAATAAATTTTTAGAAGAAGAAATACAAAAAAAAACCATTAATAATTCACTTGAAGCTTCAATTGTTTTATATGTTTTACCTGAATTATTCAATAAATTAAAAATATTAGGAAAAGAGATAAAATTTATCTTTTTAACATCTAAGACAAAAATAAAATTGTATTATACAGCTCCTAAAAATGTTAAAAAAAGTAAAACTATTCCATATTTAAAAATATTTTTAGAAAAAATAAAAGGAGAAAAATGTCTAAGATGTTGGCACTACTTTAATTTTTCTAAAAACCATATAAAAAATAGTAAGATTTGTAATCGCTGTGTTTCAAACACTACAGGAACTGGTGAAAAACGTATATTTATATAATGAAAAATAAATATTTTAAAAAATCAAAAAACTGGATTTATATAACTATAATAATTCTTATTCTTATTATAGATAGATCTACCAAATATTGGGTTGCAAAATCTATTAAAATATATGAAATAAAACATATTTTTTCAATATTAAATTTTTTTCATGTACATAATTATGGTGCAGCATTTAGTTTTTTGTCTGATCAACGAGGTTGGCAAATATGGTTTTTATGCATCATTAGTTTTGTTACTATATTTGTAATAATCAGAATTATTGTCAAATTAAAAGATAAAGACATCAAAAAAATCACTGCGTATTCTTTCATTCTTGCAGGTGCAATCGGTAATTTAATAGATCGAATTATTTATGGATTCGTAATAGATTTTATTGATGTACATATCAATAATTGGCATTTTGCTACATTTAATATAGCTGATTGTAGTATTTTTATTGGAATTATGATGCTTATACGAATAAATTCTTCAATATCAAGAATCAAATAGTTTTATATAATATTTAATCACTATTAATATATATTCTGGAGATCACGACAGTGAATATTATATTAACTAACCCCCGAGGTTTTTGTGCAGGTGTTAAAAGAGCAATTTTAATAGTCGAAAACGCATTAAACATTTATAAAAAAACAGTTTATATCAGACATGAACTTGTACACAATGAATATGTTGTAAATGAATTACGTCGAAAAGGCGCTATTTTTGTTGAACAGATTACACAAATTCCAGATCATTCCATAGTCATTTTTTCTGCACATGGTGTATCAAAACAAATTATACAAGAAGCAATAAAAAAAAAATTAATTATACTCGATGCCACGTGTCCATTAGTAAAAAAAGTACATATAGAAGTATCAAAATCTAGCAATAAAGGAATAGAAACAATTCTCATTGGTCATAAGGGACATCCTGAAGTAGAAGGTACATTAGGACAATACGATAATAAAAATGGAAAAATATATCTTGTTGAATCTGTAGAAGATGTAAATAATTTATCTGTTAAAAATCATCAAAAATTAAATTTTGTTACACAAACTACTTTGTCTATTACCAATACAAAAAATATTATTACTGCTTTAAAAAACAAGTTTCCAAGAATTTCTGGTCCTATTAAAGAAGATATATGTTATGCAACAACTAATCGTCAAATAGCAGTTCGTCAACTATCTCGAATAACTGATATAATATTTGTAGTAGGTTCACAAAATTCCTCTAATGCTAACCGACTTGCAGAATTAGGGAAAGAAACTGGTACATTTACTAAGCTTATCAATTCTTTTTTTGATATCAAAAAAAAATGGTTAAAAAATAGAAATTATATTGGTATTACAGCTGGTGCTTCTACACCAGAAATATTAGTCACAGAAGTAATTCAATATTTACAAACACTAGGTGCTAAAAAAGCAATAGAAATGATAGGTATTAAAGAGAAAAAAGTTTTTAAAATACCCAAAAAACTATTAAATATAAAAACAATTTTAGATTATACGGATAAAAAAAATGAATAAGAAAACTCGTATTGCAGTTACTGGTCCTATGGGTCGCATGGGTCAAATGCTCGTTAAAGAAATACAAAAAAATAAACATGCATATTTGACAACAGCTTTAGTTAAAACAAGTCACCCACTAATTGGAAAAGATATTGGTGAAATTCTTAAAATAGGAAAAATGGATGTCCTCATTAGCGACATATTAAATATAAAAAAACATGATTTTGATGTTTTAATTGATTTTACTAAACCTAGTAGTACATTACAGTATTTGCAATATTGTAATAAATTTAAAAAAAATATTATTATTGGTACAACTGGATTTTCAAGAGAAGAAATGAATACTGTAAAGTCATACTCTCAAAACATTGCTATGATTATATCATCCAATTTTAGTATAGGAATAAATTTACTGTTTCAATTAATTGAAAAAACCGCTCAAATTATAGGAAAAAATTCTGATATCGATATTATTGAATATCATCATCGAAATAAAATCGATGCCCCTTCAGGTACAGCTTTAGCAATGGGAGAAGTAATATCAAAAGTAATGCATTGGGATTTAAATAAACACTCTATATATTACAAAAAAGGAATAACTGGAATCAGAGAAACAAAAAAAATTGGGTTTTCTATTGTACGTGCAGGAAATATTATTGGAAAACATACTATTATGTTTTCTAGTTCTGGTGAAGAAATTAAAATTACTCACACCGCGTCGAATAGAATATCTTTTGCTCAAGGTGCTATACAATCAGCTATATGGATTCACAAAAAAAACCTCGGTCTATTTGAAATGAAAGATGTACTATCATTGTAAAAAAAATAATTGAATAAAAATCATCTTATTTATAATCTTTATTACGTTGAATACATACTTAGAATTAAAAAATATATATATTAAATTAGATATTAATTTTCTAAGAAAATATAAATTTTTATCTTGATAATAGACAAAAATATTAATTTTAGTTAAAATAATACGTAATTAATACAGCATTAATAACAATTCACGTATCAAAGCAAGTTTTTTAATGGAGGATGTTTTGAGTCAATCAGCAGTACTAGTTTTAGAAGATGGGACTAGATTTCACGGACGAGCTATTGGAGCTAAAGGAGTGACTGTAGGGGAAGTTGTTTTTAATACATCAATAACTGGTTACCAAGAAATAATTACTGATCCCTCTTATTCACATCAGATTGTCACATTAACTCATCCCCACATTGGAAATGTTGGAACTAATCCTCATGATGCAGAATCATCTAAAATTTATGTAAAGGGTCTTATTATCCGTGATTTATCACCAATTGCAAGTAATTACCGAAATAAAAAAAGTTTATCATCTTACTTAAAAGATAATAATATTGTTGCTATATCCGATATTGATACAAGAAAACTAACCCGTATTTTACGAATAAAGGGTTCACAAAATGGATGTATTATAGAAGATAAAAAAGAGAATTATACTATAGCACATCAAAAAGCTAGAAACTTTCTAAGTTTGCAAGGATTAGATTTAGCAAAAAAAGTATCTACTAAATCTATTTATAATTGGGATCAAGGAAGTTTTACTTTTAATAAAAAAAATTTTATTTCTATTAAAAAACAAAAATTTTTATTTCATGTTATTGTGTATGACTTTGGAGTTAAAAGAAATATACTTCGTATGCTTGTAGATAGAGGATGCCGTTTAACAATTGTTCCTGCTACAACTGATCCAAAAATTGTTTTAAATTTATTCCCAGATGGAATTTTCTTATCTAATGGTCCAGGTGATCCTAGACCTTGTGATTATGCGATTAATGCTATTCAATATTTTTTAAAAATCAATATTCCTATTTTTGGAATATGTTTGGGACATCAACTTCTCGCTTTAGCTAGCGGAGCTAAAATTATAAAAATGAAATTTGGACATCATGGAGCTAATCATCCTGTCAAAGAAATTCAAAGTAACCGAGTTATCATTACTTCTCAAAACCATAGTTTTACTGTGGATACTAACAATATGCCAAATAATATAGAAATTACACATAGTTCTCTTTTTGATGGAACATTACAAGGACTATCTTTAACTAATAAATTAGCATTTAGTTTTCAAGGTCATCCAGAAGCAAGCCCTGGACCACATGACGCTTCATCTTTATTTGATCGTTTCATTAAATTAATCATTTATAAAAAAACTAAAACTCAGTAATTAATTAGGGAAAAAAAATGCCTAAATCTACTGATATAAAATCAATTTTAATTCTTGGAGCAGGTCCAATAGTAATTGGACAAGCATGTGAATTTGACTATTCGGGTGCACAAGCTTGTAAAGCTTTAAAAGAAGAAGGATATAAAATAATACTTGTAAATTCTAATCCTGCAACTATTATGACAGATCCTTGTATGGCTGATGCTACATATGTTGAACCAATTCATTGGAAAATAGTAGAAAAAATTATTCAAAAAGAAAAACCAGATGCACTGCTTCCAACTATGGGAGGTCAAACAGCTTTAAACTGTGTCTTAGAATTAGATCATCAAGGTATTTTGGATACATATGGTGTCAAAATAATAGGAGCAACAGTTGATGCAATCAAAAAAGCTGAGAATAGAAAATTATTTGATTATTCAATGAAAAAATTAAATTTAGAAACTGCTAAATGTGGTATTGCACATAATATGCAAGAAGCATTTTCAGTTTTAGACAATGTAGGTTTTCCATGTATTATTCGTCCCTCTTTTACCATGGGTGGACATGGAGGAGGAATTGCCTATAATCACGAAGAATTTGAAATAATCTGTGAAAGAGGTCTTAAATTGTCTCCTAGCACAGAACTTCTAATTGATGAATCACTGATTGGTTGGAAAGAGTATGAAATGGAAGTTGTTCGAGATAAAAATGATAATTGTATTATAGTATGTTCAATTGAGAATTTAGATCCAATGGGTATTCATACAGGAGATTCAATTACTGTAGCACCTGCTCAAACTCTCACGGATAAAGAATATCAAATAATGAGAAATGCATCTATGTCAATTTTACGAGAGATAGGTGTAGAAACAGGTGGCTCTAATGTGCAATTTTCAATTAACCCGAAAAATGGTCGAATGATTGTTATTGAAATGAATCCTAGAGTTTCTCGTTCTTCTGCTTTAGCATCTAAAGCCACAGGATTTCCTATTGCAAAAATAGCAGCCAAATTAGCTGTTGGATATACACTAGATGAACTTGCAAATGACATAACAGGCACGAATACTACTGCATCGTTTGAACCATCAATAGATTATATAGTTACAAAAATTCCTAGATTTAATTTTGAAAAATTTCCAGGATGCGATGATAGACTTACTACACAAATGAAGTCTGTTGGAGAAGTAATGGCAATAGGTCGTACTTTCCAAGAATCTATACAAAAAGCTATACGTGGATTAGAAGTAGGTGCTAGTGGTTTTGATTCAAAAATATGTCATCTGGATCCAGAATGTTTAATAAAAATTAGACATGAATTAAAAGATGCTGGTGCCGAACGTATTTGGTACATAGGTGATGCATTCCGATCTGGTATGTCTGTTAATGATGTATTTAATTTAACATCTATTGATCCATGGTTTCTCGTACAAATTGAAGAAATTATTCTTCTAGAGAAAAAAATCATAAAAAATGGATTTATTGGATTAAAATATGACTTCTTTTATTTTATTAAAAGAAAAGGTTTTTCTGATCAACGTATTGCAATACTGACTCAGAAAAATGAAAGTGAAATCAGAAAATTACGTTATAAATTAAATTTACATCCTGTGTACAAAAGAATTGATACGTGTTCAGCTGAATTTTCAACTGAAACAGCATATATGTATTCAACATGGGAAGATGAATGTGAATCACATCCAAATAAAAATGATAAGAAAATTATTATATTAGGAGGTGGTCCCAATAGAATAGGACAGGGTATAGAATTTGACTATTGCTGTGTGCATGCAGCTCAAGCTTTGAGAGAAGATGGTTTCGAAGCAATTATGATTAACTGTAATCCAGAAACAGTATCTACTGATTATGATATTTCAGATAGACTATATTTTGAACCAATTACATTAGAAAATGTTTTAGAAATCGTCAGAATAGAAAAACCAAAAGGAATTATTATTCAGTATGGAGGACAAACCCCGTTAAAATTAGCGCGTGAATTTGAAAAAGAAGGTGTTCCTATAATAGGAACAAGTCCAGATGCTATTGATAACGCAGAAGATCGTCATCGTTTTCAAAAAACTGTTAGTAAATTACAACTAAAACAACCTTTAAATGCAACCGTCCTGAATTTAGATGAAGCTTATAAAAAAGCTGATATTATTGGATATCCAATAATGGTACGACCGTCTTATGTTTTAGGTGGTAGAGCAATGGAAATTGTTTATGGACCAGATGGTTTAGAAAATTATTTTAAAATAGCATTAAAAGAAAACAATACTACACCGATTTTATTAGACCAATATTTAGATTATGCAACAGAAGTAGATGTAGATGCTGTCTGTGATGGAAAAACAGTTTTAATTGGAGGAATTATGGAGCATATTGAACAAGCTGGAGTTCATTCTGGCGATTCTGCATGCTCATTACCAGTATATACTTTAACTAATCAGATTCAAAATACAATTAGAAAACAAGTAATAAAACTAGCTTTTGAATTATCTATAAAAGGACTAATGAATGTACAATTTGCTATTAAAAAAAATATAATCTATATTATTGAAGCAAATCCAAGAGCAGCACGAACAGTCCCATTTATTTCAAAAGCAACTGGTCTTGCATTAGCAAAAATTTCTGCACGAGTAATGTATGGTAAAACATTATTAGAACAAGGTTATATGCAGGAAATAATTCCTCCATATTTTTCAGTGAAAGAAGCTATTCTCCCATTTGATAAATTTCAAGGTGTTGATCCTATACTAGGTCCAGAAATGCGTTCTACAGGAGAAGTAATGGGTATTGGAAAGAACTTTTCTGAAGCTTTTTCAAAAGCCATGTTAGGCGCTCATACAAACATGAAAACATCAGGTCGTGTTCTTCTTTCAGTAAGAGATGATGATAAAAATAATATTATAAATCTAGCTGTTAAATTAAAAAAAATCGGATTTAAAATAGATGCAACAAAGGGTACATCTATGGCTTTAAAAAAATCTGGAATTGCATCTAGATTAGTAAATAAAGTACATGAAGGACGTCCTCACATACAAGATCGTTTAAAAAATGGAGAATATTCTTATATCGTTAACACTGCATCTTGTCATCAAGGAATAAAAGATTCAAAATTAATATGTCGTAGTGCTCTGCAATATAAAGTACACTATGATACGACAGTGAATGGAGCTTTTGCAACTGTTATAGCATTAAATGAAAATCCAATAAAAAATATTAATTCTCTACAAGAGATGCATAAAAAAATAAAATTATTTTATAATAAAAAATAATTTAATTTTACTTAAATCACATAAATGTTTATAAATATGTTGTAAAACATATTTATAATGCATATAAAGGATCTTTATCTGTTCATGAATATAAGTTTAATTGCGGCCATATCTAATAACCTAGTTATTGGGTACAATAATAAAATACCTTGGTATATTCCAGAAGATTTGAAATGGTTCAAAGAAAAAACAATAAATAAAAATATAATTATGGGTCGTATAACTTGGGAATCTATTCGAAATCCTTTACCAATGCGTAAAAATATAGTCATTAGTAGTAATGAAATTAAAACAGAAGGTATAATTTGGGCTAATTCAATATCTAATGCGATTATCTCTGCTCAATGTAATCAAGAAATTATGGTAATTGGAGGTTCTAAAATATATAAAAAAATGTTATTTTATGCTAATAAATTATATTTAACTCATATAGATATTAATATTATTGGTGATGCTTATTTTCCTGAATATAGATTATATCCATATTGGAAAGTATTATTTAGAAAAAAAATTACTAAAAATTCAAAAAATCCATATAATTATTCTTTTGAAATTTTATCTAGATAAAATAGATATTTATTAAAATATATAATTTATATCAACTATTTTGATAAAAAAGGTTGTGAAAACCATTTTTTGTCTTCCCATCGCAACATAATTAATTCTTCCCCCCAACAACAACCACCATCTAATGAAAAAAAAGGTTTCGGAACATATGTTCCTTTTAAGGAAGACCAGTGTCCAAAAAAAATAGAATAAACTTTTGAAATATTAGATGGCATTAAAAACCATGGTCGTAAAGGATCTTTAACAAGATTAGGAGATTGTTTATAAAACATGTTCAATCGAGTATCAGGATAACAATATCTCATTCTTGTAAGAGAATTTATAGCATATCGAAGTCTATCTAATTGATTTAAATTTAATCTCCAAAAATTTACATTATTATTATAATACATTTCTTTAAGAAATAAAGAATAATTTTTATGAGATAAAGAATCTTCGATTTCTAATGCACAAACTCTTGCGGTATTAATATCCCATTGCGGACTCATTCCAGCATGTGACATGATTATTTTTCGTTTTTCATCAATTTTTAAAAGAGATTGAGAACGAAGCCAATTTATTAATTCAACACTATCTGATGAAGAAAGAAATTCATCAAAACAGTTTTCTTTTTTATTTTTTTTTACACCAGCATGTACTGCAATTAAATTTATATCATGATTACCTAAAACTATTTGAACTCTATTTTGTAAAGAATAAAGATACCTGAGCACATGAAGAGAATCAGGACCTCTAGATACTAAATCACCTGCAATCCATAAGTAATCTTTTTTATTATTAAAAGATGATTTTTCTAATAGCATCCTAAATTCTTTATAACAACCATGTATATCGCTTATAAAATAAGTACTCATATTTTATACCTCTGTAAAATGAACATCAAGCATTAAAAATTTATTAATTGACTGTTAAACCAGAATTAGATTTTGTATATAAATAATTAGATAATTGACAATACTGAGAAATAGAAATATTTTCAGCTCGTAATTTGGGATTAATTTTTAACTGAATTAATTCTTTTTCAGAAAATAAATTTTTTAAACTATGACGCAAAGTTTTTCTTCTATTCTGAAAAGAATTTTTGGTAATTAAGCTTAAAATATTGATGTCATATACAAAATAAGGAAAATTAATGTGGGGAGTTAAATTCACAAAAACAGAATGGACTTTAGGAATAGGTCGAAAATCTTCAGGTATAACTTTTAATAATATTTTAATATTACAATGATATTGAGATATAATACTTAAACGACAATAAGATTTATTCCCGGGAACAGCAATTAATCTTTCTGCAACTTCTTTTTGTAACATAAAATTCATATCTTGAATCACTGTAATTTGTTTAAATAATAAAATGATTAGAGAAGTAGAAATATTATACGGTAAATTCCCAAAAATACGAATTAATTGTTTTTTTTTGTCAAATAAATCTATATAATTAAAATTTAAAGCATCTTGATGAAAAACTATTAATTTTGAATAAAATGCATACTTTTGTAAGAAGAATAATAAATTAGAATCTAATTCAATAACAATTAGTTCGTTTAATAATTGACAGATGGGTTTTGTTAATGCACCTAATCCTGGTCCAATTTCTACTAATGTTTGTTTTATATTTGGATTAATTATTTTAATGATATTTTGAATAATATTTTGATTTATCAGAAAATTTTGCCCATACCTTTTCGAAGGACGATATTTTTTAGAATGTTTTATTATCATGAATTTACAGTAAATTATTTAATGTTTAAATTTTATTGAGGAAAATATTTTTACGGTCTTATAATTTTTATATAAGAATTTTTTTTAAGTTCTTCGACCCAATGATGCTTTTCTAATATTATTTTGTGATTCAATATAATATTATAAACTTGTTGCTTTTGAAAACTATCAAATTGATGTACTTGACGCTTATCTAATAACTTAAATATATGCCAACCAATATTCGACTTAATAGGTCTACTAATTTCATTTGTATTTAAATGTAAAAATTCTTTATTCAAATTAAGATTAAGTGAGTTTTGTGAAATCCATCCTATATCACCTTTTTTATTAGATGAATAAGAATCATGAGATAAATTTTTGACTGCATCATCGAAACTATAAATACCTTGCTTAATATTTTTATATATATTAAAAATATGTTTTTTTGCTTCTAAA
The DNA here is from genome assembly GCA_011752475.1 of Buchnera aphidicola (Microlophium carnosum). Lineage (NCBI taxonomy): Bacteria > Pseudomonadati > Pseudomonadota > Gammaproteobacteria > Enterobacterales > Erwiniaceae > Buchnera > Buchnera aphidicola. The sequence continues at coordinate 147,248 of CP048747.1, read as the reverse complement.
TCTGTTAAAATAACAGAAGGTTTTATGAGACAATGTTGCATATAAAATTCAGTTTTAATATTTTCTTTATTGTTTTTAATGTCATTTACTTTTAAAATATAAAATCCTTTATTTTCTCTAAACGGACCTAAAATTTGATTTTTTTTAACAATATTTACAGTTTTAGAAAAACTATTTTGTATATTTAACCAATTCATCCAAAACATTTTTTTTACTAAAAAAACAGATTTATGTTTTTTATAATCTATCAAAAGTTTTTCAAAATCATAACCTTTCTGCAGTTTATTTACGATTCTTTCTGCTATTTTTTTTCTACTTTTAATGGTATTATCGGAATCGTTTTTAAAAACAGGTAATAAAATATAACTTAAATTTATCTTTTGAAATTTTTTATTGTCTTGTATAAATTTTTTAAAAATCACATTGACTTCTTCTTCTGAAATGTTAATTCGTTTGCGAAGCTCATAATCTTGCACTATTTTTATTTTTATTGATCTTTCAATGTTTTTTATATAATTGTCATAATAAAAATGGGTATTAAAATCATGTAATAAAATATAATTTTTTAACTGATTAACACTAATATTTTTTTTTAAAGCAATATTTTTAACAACAGAATTAATTTGTTCTTTAGTAATAGTAATATGCATTCTATTTGCTTCTTGTAATATTAAAGAATCTAAAATTAACTTTTGAATTACTTTTTCTTTTAAAAAATTATCTTTTACAGGGGTTCTAAAATTTTTCTCGTCTTTTTTTAGTAAAAAAAGAATCTCATTTAGATCGCTATTCAATATAACTTCATCATTTACAATTGCTACAATATTATCTATTTCTTTATCTTTAGCTAAAACATAGGAAACGCTAGTAAAAATATAAAAAATTAAAAAAATACATACTTTCATTACAATTCTTCTTTTTATAAATAAGTGTTTTATACTAAAATATTTTTATTATAGATTATATAATAGAAAATATTTTTTATACTTGGTTTTAAAAGTCTTTTAAAAAGTTAAAATAAATTTACAATATTTTCTTGAGGTTATTTTAAAAAAAATATAAAGTATAAAATATTTATGTAAAAATTTAGTCTTAATATAAAAAACTTAAAATGATGAAAATTTATGGAATCTTGGTTAATATCTTTTATAACACAATCTTTAACATACTCTCTCTTAGTAGTTGGAACCATTTCTTTTTTAGAATCTCTTGCATTAGTAGGATTATTGCTTCCCGGTATTATTTTAATGACTACGTTAGGCACATTCATAGGTGATGGAAGATTATTATTTTATCCAGCTTGGGCATCTGGTACAATCGGATGTTTACTAGGCGATTGGATTTCATACTATATTGGCTTGTATTTTAAAAATTGGCTATATACATTTAATTTTTTGAAAAAAAATCAAAAATTACTCGATAAAACTAAATCTATATTACATAAACATAGCATGATTACTATTATTATCGGACGATTTATAGGGCCAACTAGACCTTTAATACCAATGGTTTCTGGAATGTTAAAACTACCATTAAAAAAATTTATTTTTCCTAGTATTATTGGATGTATATTATGGCCTCCAGTATATTTTTTCCCTGGCATAGTCACGGGAATTGCTATAAAAATACCACAAAGTTCACCCAATGATTATTTTAAATGGTTTTTGTTGCTTATTTCAATTTTGATATGGTTAGGAATTTGGCTAATATCAAAATGGTGGAAAATAAGAAAAAATCATATAAATTATACTGCTTCTTTTTTTACTAAGAAAAAGATTGGATGGTTAGCTATTTTAACTATGTCATCTGGCATTTTGAGTTTTATTGCTATACAATTTCATCCTACAATGTTCATTTTTAGAAAAGTTTTTTCTACTATATTATTAGGAATATAAAAAATAATAAATAAATATTATAGTTTTAAAAAATATTTTAAAAATAAATAAAAACTTATAATATTAGATCATATTTCTTGTATTTAAGAAACATACAAAAAATCAATATGCAATAATTTTAATTTAAATGAATGTCTTTGAATAGCTTGCACTTTAACTTTATATTTTGCATCTTTAACAAGTAAGAAAAAATTTTCTCTATAAAATTCTACTTTTTTTTGCAAATTAAAAACAGAATTATGATCTAATATAAGTAAAATTTCAGTTTGATCAATTCCATATAACACTCCTGGTAATTTATTATTAATACGTAATCGTCTACTAAAACTTTTACCTTTTTCTTTTCGTATTTCTACTGGAAGCGTTAACATATTTAAACCTCTTTTATCGTAATACAGTGTTTAATTATACTTTTGATTGTGATCTTAACCAATAAATTTCTTCTTCCCAGATAACAGGATTAACTGTTTCTAAGATTATTGGAATATTACAGAAATTTTTATTTCTTATAATCCATCTAAAAGCAAATTTTCCTATTTCACCTAATCCCAAACTTTCATGACGATCAACACGACTATTAATTTTTCTTTTAGAATCGTTTAAGTGTATTCCTCTTAAATATTTTAATCCTATTATATTATTAAATTTTTCAAACGTATTTTCACAGTCTTGTTTAGTACGTAAATCATATCCTGATGCAAACAAATGACACGTATCAATACAAACTCCGACTCTAGATTTATCATCAACATTTTTAACAATTTCAGATAAATGTTCAAAAGAATATCCTACATTAGTCCCTTGTCCTGCTGTATTTTCTATCACTGCTATGACATTTTTAGTTTTTTCTAAAGCCATATTAATAGAATCAGAAATTCTTAATAAACAAGAATCTTCAGTAATTCTATTCAAATGACTTCCCGGATGAAAATTTAAAAATATCAAACCGAGCTGACTGCATCGAGTTATTTCATCAATAAAAGCAACTCTAGATTTTTTTAGTAAATTATTATCGGGATGACCTAAATTAATTAAATAACTACTATGAGGTAAAATCTGTTGAGGTGTAAATGTATATTTAATACATAATTCTTTGAAATAATCTATTTTTTTTTGAATTAATGGAGGAGATAGCCATTGACGCTGATTTCTAGTAAAAAAAGAAAAAGCTGTTGCTTTTATTTGAACAGCACGTAAAACTACTTTTTCTAAACCACCAGAAGAACTAATATGTGCGCCAATATAGTTCATTTTTTTATTTTTTTCCTATAAAAATAATTTCTATTTTAATATTGTTATATATATTTAAAAAATTAAAAAATTATGAATTAATAAGAATATATTTTTAGTAAAAATTTACTTTTTAATATAAATACAAATTTTTTTATATTATCATAATATGATACTGAGAAAGTATATTTTAATCAATAAAAATCACTTGAATATATTTGATTTATTATTTAATATTTTTTTTAATAAAAAAACTTGTTCAAAAAGATTTTTATTACATTTAAATAAATATTATGAATAAAAATTAATAAAAATTGCTATTTATGTAATACAATTAATATTTGTAAAAATAATTTAATTTTTATATTAATTACAATGTTGTGACCTTCTAATAAAATTTACATGCAATTACTATTGATTGTATAAAATGCTTTTTTTTTAAAATAATTTCCTAGCATAAAATTATGTAATTTTATTTTTTTAGATAGTTATATCGTTGTATTTTAGAAATATATAAGTATTTTTTTTTCTATATAAAAGTTATAAAGTAATATTAATTAAAAATTATTAATATAATCTCTTGCTAAGATAATAATTTTTTTACTTTTATTATATTATGTTATTTATTAATATAGTTTTTAGAAAGTTTCTATTCACTTAATTAAATAAAATTATAAGATATGTTTTTTATGCATTTTTAATTGTATTCGTTATACTGTTATTTTTTAAATTTAAATGAAGTAGAATTATAATTTACTATATATATTGAGTGATCAATAATTTTCTTTCTTTTTCATTTATATCATTGTATTCTTTTTTAATAAGATAGTTTAATTTTTTCTAATTATGCATTATATTCTAAATTCAGTTCTTTGTTAAATTTTATTATTATTTTTATTTAAAAAAAATATATTTTTAAAACATATACAATATTTAAAATATACAAAAAAAAAAGAAAAGAATTATTATAAAATATACAGTGTATCCCTATTATCCTTTCTGGATGTAAAATGAAAAATCATCATAATAATTTTTATAATTTAATTACAATTTTACAAGAATACTGGTTAAAACAAGGATGTACTATTTTTCAACCATTAGATCTGCCAATAGGAGCAGGTACATTTCATAATATTACCTTTTTGGGTACTATTGGACCAGAACCAATTAATGCCGCATATGTTCAAGCTTGTCGTCGTCCTTCTGATGGAAGATATGGAAAAAACCCTAATCGTTTACAATATTACTACCAATTTCAAGTTATTATAAAACCTCCTCTAGATAACATTCAAAATCTTTATTTAAACTCATTAAATTTATTAAATATAGACGAAAAAATACATGACATACGTTTTGTAGAAGACAATTGGGAAAATCCTACGTTAGGTGCTTGGGGTATTGGATGGGAGGTTTGGTTAAATGGAATGGAAATTACTCAATTCACTTATTTTCAACAAGTAGGTGGATTAGAATGTAATCCTATAACTGTAGAAATAACATATGGTTTAGAAAGAATTGCTATGCATATGCAAAATAAATCAAATGTATATGATCTAATTTGGAATACACATAATAAAAAAAAAATAACTTATGGTGATATTTTCCAACAAAATGAAATAGAACATTCACAATATAATTTTCAATATTCTGATGTTAATTTTTTATTCAATTCCTTTAAAGAATATGAACTAGAAGCAAAAAAATTAATAGATTTAAAAAAACCATTATTATTAGTATCATATGAAAAAATATTACAAGCAAATCATATATTTAATTTATTAGATGCAAGAAAAGCTATATCTTCCAATGAACGTCAAAATTATATTTTTCGAATTCGACAATTAACTACTCAAATAGCAATAAGATACTTGAATGCAAGAGAAAAATTAGGCTTTCCATTATGTCATAAAAAGAGAGAAAAAAATGAAAAAAAAAACATTATTAATTGAAATAGGAACCGAAGAACTACCTTCTAGATTACTTTGGAAAATATCTTTATCTTTTCATGAAAATTTTACTGAAGAATTAAATTCTTATAATATTTTATATAAAAAAATTAATCATTTTTCTACTCCAAGAAGATTAGCATTAAAAGTTATAGATATTGATACAACAGATCAATTTATAGAAAAAACAAACAGAGGTCCATCAATAAAAAATACTTACGATAAAAATGGATGCTTAACAAAAGCAGCTATTAGTTGGTTAAAAAATTTTGGAATTAATATAAATCAAGCTAGTCGTTTAAAAAATGAAAAAGGTGAATGGTTATTATATCGAACAAGAAAAAAACAAGAAAAAATTGAACTACTAATTCCTAAAATTACTGAAATAGCTCTAAAAAATATTTCGATAAAAAAAAGTATGCGTTGGGAAATACACAATCAAAAATTTTTTCGTCCTATTCGTAATATTGTAATATTATTAGATAATCAAACTATTATAGGAGATATATTTAATATTTCTTCTAATAATCTTCTTCATAACCATCTTTCTTCAAAAGAAAATCAAATAGAAATTAAAGATGCAAAAGACTACCCGACGATTCTTTTTCAAAAAAATAATATCGTGGCTAATTATATAACTCGTAAAGAAATAATTATAAAAAAAATTAAAGAAATTGCGCAAAAAATTAACGGATATATAAAAAATAGTGATTTTTTAATTGAAGAAGTGACTGCTTTAGTAGAATCACCTGAAGTACTTTTAGCTACTTTTAAAAAAAAATTTCTTAAAATACCTGAAAAAATACTAATACATACTATAGAAAAACAACAAAAATGTTTTCCAGTATATAATTTTCAAAACAAACTTCTTCCATATTTTATCTTTGTTTCTAATATTAACTCAAAAGAACCAAAAAAAATTATTATAGGAAATCAAAAAGTAATGCATGCACGACTTTCAGATGCTGAATTTTTTTTTAAAAATGATAGAATGGTAAAATTAGAAAGCCATCTTTTATCTTTAAAAAAAGTTTTGTTTCAAAACAAGCTTGGTTCATTGTATGAAAAAACATTGCGTCTTAAATTACTTGTTAAATGGATTGCTAAGTATAATTGTAGTAACATACAAGATGCAATTAGAGCAGCACTTCTATCTAAATGTGATCTGATTACTCATGTTGTATGCGAATTTCCAGAATTACAAGGCACTATAGGCATGTATTATTCTTTAAAAGACAAAGAACAAAAAAATGTTGCTATTGCTCTTGAAGAACAATATTTACCGTCTTTTTCAGGTGATAGACTTCCGTGTACTGCTATAGGTTGTGCATTATCAATTGCTGATAAAATGGATACTTTATCAGGAATGTTTTATATTGGAAACACCCCCAGTGCAGATAAAGATCCATTTGCGTTAAGACGTTTAGCAATAGGAATAATACGTATTATTATCGTAAAAAATATACCATTAGATTTAAACGATTTAATTAATAAAAGCCTCAATCTATATAATAAAAAAAATACTAATAATTTATTAATATCAAGTGAAATTTTTAAATTTTTAATCAAAAGATTATTTCATTGGTATGAAGAAACAGGATATAAAATAAAAACTATTAAATCAATACTAACGTATAAATCAACACAACTAATAGATATTGATCAAAAAATACAAGCTATATCTTCTTTTCAAAAACTAGAAGGTTCAAAATCAATAATATTATCTATTAAAAGAATATCGAACATTTTAGACAAAGAAAGTAAAAAAATTTCTGGACGTATTAATATCAAATTAATACAAAAAGAAGAAGAAATGATATTATTTAACCAAATAAAAAAATTTAAAGTTGATACAAAAAAATTATTTTTAGAAAAAAAATATCAAGATATTTTAATAAAAATCAAAGAACTTGAAAAACCTATATGTAATTTTTTTAACAAAGTTAAAATAAATGATTCTAATTCTAAAATACGATTAAACCGATTACTTTTACTTAATGCCTTAAAAAAAATTTTTTTTTCAATAGCAGATTTCTCTTATTTATATTAAATATATTTAAAAAAAATAAGCATTCAGTATAAATATATTACACTTTTTTAGTAATAACAATTATAACGATTTTAAAGTGCCTTTAGGTAATGACGATGCTATAAAATCTTGTTTTATAAAGACTTCAGTTGTATCGTTCAATTGAAGTAAAATATATCCATTTTTTGTAATTTTTTTTATGCGTCCTAATAATCCACTAGTTGTTATAACTTCATCTCCTGAAACAAGAGAATGCATGAGATTTTTATGTTCTTTATCTTTCTTTTGTTGAGGACGAAAAAGCATAAAATAAAAAACTAATAAAAATATTATAACCATAAATATTAAAGAATACGAATTTCCACTTTCTGATGTTTCATGTGCTATAGCATTAGCATTTTGAATTAAAAAATTCATTTGTTTTTCCTTAAAATTATACTACTGAAAATTAATTTTATTTTTTTATAAAAATTTAATATACATTAGAGAATGTATTATTTTTTATTGAAATTCTTACATTAGACATTAATGTCTGATAACAATCTAAATTATGTATTGATATTTTAAACGAGCTACTAATAATGTAAACACGATGTATAAATAAGAACGAGTATAATATTAAAGAGTGCAACAAGTACGTATACTATCTAAAATAAGATTAAACTTCATTATATCTTTTATTTCTATACTTTTTTTATCAACTATTCATATAAAAATCTTATAGATTACCTATTCTTATAAAACACGAGGTTTATTTTTTAGTATTTGAGAATAAATATAATATAATACTCTATATATTTATTTTTGAGTCTTCAACAAATCAATTACCTAATACATATTAATAAAAATTTATTTTTATTGATTTTTTTAGCACAATATTACTTTAAAATAAATATATTTTTATGAACAATACCAAATAATAAATTTTTTTATAAAAATAAAAAAGAACTTTTTTAGCGAAAATAATAAACTTCCATGTATTTTTTTAGATATTTAATATATATAATATATTCATCAAAAATTATGACAATATTCGAATCTAAATCTAATTAAAATTTTATATAATTTTCTAGATATAAATTTTTTTCGTTAATATAATTTAAAAAAAGAACTCTGTTTTTAATAACTTGACAAAATTCTAAACAATTAAAAATCACAATATTCAAAAATAAGTCAGAATAAATCCTGATCAATTTATAAAATTATACAATGTTTTATATAATTTTATTCTTTTGTATCTAGTTCTAAAATACAAATGAAACACATCAGTAGAATACTCTCACCTCCTGTATTTTGAATTTCTTCTCTATAATCCTGTAATTTTTTAAAGGATTCTAATTTAAAACAGACTAAATGATGCACTTTTATTACATCATCATAATAAAAAAACTCTATTCGTTTATTATTTTTTTATGATAAGTGCTCATTGTATTGTTACATCTTTTAAAAACAGCAAATAACATGATTAATGTTAGTTTAGAAAAATAAAAATTAGTAATTAACATATGAATGTGATTATATTTGCAACTAAAATATACAAAAATATTAGCATGTCTTAATAAAACGTTTGATATATTAGATTATATGAGCAAGTGATAAGCACTTTCTACAAAAAAAGTGTACTCGGTACTCATCAAAATAATACAACTGCTATTTTTTACAAGATTTAATCTTTTTAATTATTAAAGAAAACACTTTAACTAATGCAGAATTTATAATAAATTCTCTAATTTTTAACTTTGTAATTAATGAAAAATATACTAAAACCTATCTAAAAAATCATATAATTTATACCTGCACTCTTATTATAAGATATATCTAAAAAAGGTAAACTCAAAATATAATTTAGCAGTAGATACAAGAACAACATTTATTTTTTTATATACAGTGTAATATTAATTAACATCTAAATTTTTTAATTAAAAACAGATCTTTTTGTTTTATTTATATACCAAAAAAACGAATAAGAATAACTTTAGTATTATTTAGAACAAAATATATCAACACAATTAATTTTATTTTAAAAATTTTAAAAAAAAGTTCTAGAATAATACTCTAGTATATCTGTACATAACTATTACACAATATGTACTACGAATATAATAAGGATCTCAGTGATTGCTGGTAAATAAAAAATAAAAATTAGATAATTATATATTATTAATTTTTTTAAAAAATGATTCTAGTAATACTAAACATCATTATTTTTTTTTATTAAATTAATATCAATTTTACTTTTCAGTTTTTGTCCAGCTTTAAAAGTAACTACTCTTCTAGCTGTTATAAGACAAAATTCTCCTGTTCTAGGATTTCTACCAGGACGAGATTTTTTATTCTTGATTTGAAAATTTCCAAATCCAGATAATTTAACATCTTCTCCCTGTTCTAAGGATTTTTTAACTTCTTCAAAAAAAAATTCTACAAATTTCTTTGATTCTTTTTTAGTTAATTGTAATTTCTCAAATAAATTTTCTGAAATTTCGGATTTTGTAAGTACCATAAGTTTATTTCCTTAAGATAGCTTGAAATTTGTTCTTTAATACTCCTATAAGATCGTTCATCTTTAAATTAATTTCATTATCTTGTAAAGTTCTTTTTTTATTCTGAAAAATAAAACTAATCCCTAAACTTTTTTTCTTATTATAAAATTCTTCACAAGAGTATATATCAAATATATTAATTTCTACTTTTTGATTAATAAAAAACTTTTTACATTCTTTAATAACAGTATAAACTGAAATCTCTTCTGAGATTAGTATTGCAATATCACGTCGAATAGTAGGAAATTTTGAAATTTCTTGAATTTTTAATGGTTTAATATATGAAAAATGATTTAATGATATTTCAAATAAAAATGTAGCACTATTTATATTTAATTCTTTTTCTAGTCTTGGGTCAATGGCTCCAATACTACCAATTAAATGATTTCTAAAATAAACTGATGCACTTTGTTCTGGATGTAGTCCAGATATTATTTCACGCCGAAATTCTATATGATTCAATTGACATAACGATTCTAATATAGATTCCAAATCACCTTTTAAATCATAAAAATCCATTTTTCTTGTTTTATCATACCAATTTTCTTTAATATAATTTCCACTAATTGCTGCTGCTAAAAAAAATTCTTGCTTCACACCAAGATTTTCTTTTTCATCCTCTGCAAAACAAAGTCCACTTTCAAAAATACGGATACTATGTTGCTGACGATTTTTATTAAAAGAAATATTTTTAAGCAAACCAGGCCATAAAGATAAGCGCATACATGACATATCTTGAGAAATAGGATTAGATAACAATAAATTTTTTTTATTCGGAAAAATTAAATTTTGTATTTTAGGATCAATAAAACCATAGTTTATAACTTCATAATAACCTTGATTAATTAATATAATCGCAGATTTATTTAATAAAAAATCTATCAATTCACTTTTTTTATTACAATCTGAAAACTCTTTTAATGGAGTCAAACAAACATTTTTATATCCGTAAATTCGAAGTATATCACTAATTACATCTTCCTCAATAAGTATATCGAATCGCCAGCTAGGAGGAATAACGTTCCAAAATTTTTTTTGAAAATTTAACTGATAATCAAGACTACATAAAATATTTGAAATAACAATTGTATCAACAAAAAAACCTATCACTTTATTTACTGTTTTATGATGCAATCTTATTGCATTTTTATGTATAGAAGAATCAACTTTTTTACTATTAACTGGACCAGGAGTACCACCACATATTTTTATAATTAAATCAGTTGCATACTCAATAGCATAATTTTGAAGTAACGGATCAACACCATAATTGTAATATTCTAATATTTTATTAGAATTCATTTTTTTGAGAATATAAAAAATTGAATGTCTGTTAATTAAAGATGAAGTTAAAAATATGTTTTTAGTATTTTTATTAACATCAACAATATTAGAATTAATATTTCCAGGAAGGAATAAGATTTTACTAGTATCAGAAAAAACTAATATATTTTTATTTAAACTTATATTTATATTATTCTTTAAAAATATATTTTCTTTATCTTTTGCCAGACGAACTATAACAGAACCATCAATATTATCTGAATTTAGTGCATTTAATGGTTGTCCAATTTCAATTAAGACGTAATTAAGAATATTTGTTATCACATTTTCTGTTAAAAGATCAGAAAAAAATAATTTTTTTTTCATCTGAAAAGGAATATCAACATCTATATTAATATTTTCTATCATTCTCCCTAAAAAATTAATACAATCTTTTTTTGCTTGAATATCAATATCAATTTTTTTCTCAACAATTACAGGAATGGATTTATATATTAAAGGTGGTATTCTTAAATTATTTATAGCTGCTATATTGCGAGACAAACCTAAAATACTCATGCTATCTGGACGATTCGACGTCATAGCAACTTTAATAATATTATCATTTAATGATAAATAATCATGCACATCAATCCCTATCATTGTTTCTTTAGGAAATTCAATAATGTTATTGTCATCAAAAAAAATACCTAATTCAAAAAAAGAACACAGCATTCCTTCAGATAATTCTCCCAAGAATATTTTTTTACTAATTATTATATTTTTAGGTAAAGTAGAACCGATGGTAGCTACTGCAACTTTCATACCATTATAACAATTAGGTGCTCCACATATAATATTTAATAATTTTTTATCTCCTATATCTACTTTCAGTATCTTTAAATTATGAGATTGAGAATGGGAAACACATTGAACTATTTCACCAACTACAACACCATCAAATGTAACTTTAAAATTATTAATATGTTCTACTTCAATACCAGAACTAGAAATTTGTTCGTATAAAATCTCACTATTAATTTTTGGATTTATCCATTCACGCAACCATTTTTCACTAAATTTCATTTTATCCTGCTAATTATATTTAAATTGATCTAAAAATCTTATGTCGTTTTCAAAAAAAGATCGAATATCAGAGATTCCATAGCGTAGCATTGTAATTCTTTCAATACCTATTCCAAAAGCACAAGCAGAATATATCTTTGAATTAATATTAACATTTTTCAAGACATTAGGATGTACCATTCCACATCCTAATATTTCTAAAGATTTTCCATCATGATTAATAATATCTACTTCTGCAGAAGGTACAGTAAAAGGAAAATACGATGGACGAAATTTAATAGAAACTTCTTCTCCAAAAAAATTATATAAAAATTTATATATAATCCATTTTAAATTGGAAAAATTAATATTTTTATCAACTATCAAACCTTCAATTTGATGAAACATAGGTGTATGTGTAATATCGTAATCATTACGGTACACTTTACCAGGAAAAATAAATCTAATTGGTGGCTTTTCTTTTTTCATAATGCGAATTTGCATACTTGAAGTTTGTGTTCTTAATAATCGCACATCATCAAACCAAAAAGTATCATGACTATCTCGAGCTGGATGATTTTTAGAAATATTTAAAGCATCAAAATTATGATATTCATCTTCTATTTCAGGACTATTTATTGATTGAAATCCTAATGTTAAAAAAAAATTTTTTATATGATTAATAGTATGTGTTATAGGATGTAAACAACCGCGTTCCATCCGACGTCCAGGTAAAGATACATCAATAGTTTCTTTCTTAATACGTTGTTCTAAAATCTCTATAGTTACTTTTTGTTTTTTTTGATTAATTTGTTCAATAATTTCTTGTTTTTTTTGATTAATAAAAATACTATATTGCTTTTTTTCTTCAAAAGAAAAATTTTTTAAATTTTTCATATAAGCAGTAAAAATACCTTTTTTTCCTAAATATTTCACACGAATTTTATCTAATTCTTCTATTGTTTTTGAATTTTTTATATCTATTTTAACAGTTTTGAATAACTGATTTAAATTTAACATATTATATTCTTTTTTTATTTTATTTGTATTTAAGAATGTATTTAACATACTAAAAAGCTTCCATAAAGGAAGCTTATTTTTATTCAGACGAATAAATCTAAAATTGAAATATAAAAAAAAACTCTATTAGATATAGTAATTTTTTTAAAATGGAGGGGAGATTAATTTTCCCCTCGTAATATACTTATCTTAATATACTAAAATGTAATATTTACAATAAAGCTTCTTTTGCTTTTTTTACTAATGCATTAAATGAAAATATATCAAATATTGCAATATCAGATAATATTTTTCGATCAATATTAATTGAAGCTTTTTTTAAACCAAATATAAAATTACTATAAGACATTTTACTTTGTCGAACAGCAGCATTAATACGTGAAATCCATAATTGACGGAATTGTCGTTTTCGTTGTCGTCTATCACGATAAGCATATTGACCAGCTTTAATTACTGCTTGACAAGCAACTCTATAAATACGCGATCGAGCTCCATAGTAACCTTTTGCTTGTTTTAAGATTTTTTTGTGACGAGCGTGGGCAATTACTCCACGTTTTACACGAGCCATTTATGCTCTCCTATTCGTAAAATCTTCATAAAAAAGTGAATTTACGCATATGGTAAAAAAGATTTAACTCTATCTATATCTCCTTTAGATACTAGAATCTTAGGACGAAGATGACGTTTTTTAGTTGTTGTTTTTTTCGTTAAAATATGACGTAAGTTTGCTTGTTTACGTTTAAATTTACCAGATGCAGTTTTTTTAAAACGTTTAGCTGCACTTTTTAAAGTTTTAATTTTTGGCATAAACTATTTCATTTAAATTATAAAAAAAAATATAAAAAATTGTTTAAATAATTTACATATATATTCTAAAAAAATATAATTAAACATTATTATTTTTTCTTTGGTGCTAAAATCATTATCATTTGTCGACCTTCAATTTTCGATGGAAAAGATTCTACAGTTGCTAATTCAATCAAGTCATTTTTAACTCTATTCAAAACATCCACACCAATTTTTTGATGTGCCATTTCTCGACCTCTAAATCGTAGAGTAATTTTAGTTTTATCGCCATCACCTAAAAAACGTATTAAATTACGTAATTTAACTTGATAATCGCCTTCATCAGTTCCTGGACGAAATTTTATTTCTTTTATCTGAATCACTTTTTGTTTTTTTTTCTGTTCCTTGGAAGATTTACTTTTTTCATAAAGAAACTTTCCATAATCCATAATACGACAAACGGGAGGTTCAGCATTTGGACTAATTTCAACTAAATCTAATCCTAACTCCTCAGATTTTTCTAAAGCTTCACGTAAATTAACTATACCAATTTGATCGCCTTCGACGCCTGTAAGACGAACTTTAACGGCACGTATCTCACTGTTAACTCGATTAGGACGTATCAATTGAATTCTTTTTCCACCTTTAATACTTTATTCCTCCATTTGATAAAAGTTACGAGTAATAATTTCTTTTTGTAACTTTTCAATAAAAAAATCAATATCAATCATGCCGAAATTATAACCATTTCTATTTCGAACAGATATTTTTCTAGAACTAATTTCTTTTTTACCGCAAATTAGTATATAAGGAATGCGACGTAGTGTATGTTCACGAATTTTAAAACCAATTTTTTCATTTCTTAAATCAGATTCTATACGAATGTTAACATCAGAAAATCTTATAAATAATTCTTTAACATAATCTGAGCTAATATCAGTAATACCAATAATTACTACTTGTATCGGAGATAACCATGTTGGCAAATTACCTGAACATTCTTCAATGAGTATACCAATAAATCGTTCTATTGAACCTAATATCGCTCGATGAATAATTACAGGAACTTGACGTTCATTATTTTCATTTATATAGAACGAATTTAAACGTAATGGCAAATAAAAATCAAGTTGAATTGTTCCACATTGCCAATTTCGATCTAAAGAATCTTGTAAAATAAATTCAATTTTAGGTCCGTAGAAAGCACCTTCTCCTGATTGATATTCAAATGATAAATGATTTTCTAGTAACATATCAGATAAATCTTTTTCTGATTCATCCCATAAAGAATCGGTTCCAATACGTTTTTCTGGACGAGTAGATAGTTTAACTAATATTTTTTTAAAATTAAATATGCTGTACATATCATATATCATTTTAATACAATCATTAATTTCGGCGCGTACTTGTTCTCTAGTACAAAATATATGAGCATCATCTTGAGTAAAATTTCGCACTCGCATGAGTCCATGTAAAGAACCTGAAGGTTCATTACGATGACAACTTCCAAATTCTGCCATACGAATAGGTAAATCTCGATAAGATTTTAATCTGCTATTAAAAACTTGTACATGTCCAGGACAATTCATTGGTTTAATACAATATTCTCGATGTTCTGATGATGTAGTAAAAATAGCATTTTTATAATTATCCCAATGTCCGCTTTTTTCCCAAATTGATTTATCTATCAATAATGGTGTTTTAACTTCTTTATATTGATACTCTTTTAGCTTTAATCGAACAAAATTTTGCAGTTCATTAAAAATAATCCAACCTTTATTATGCCAGAAAATCATACCCGGAGATTCTTCTTGCATATGATACAATTGAAGAAATTTTCCAATTCTTCTATGATCTCTTTTTTCGAGCTCATTTAAATAATTAAGATGTTTATCTAGTTCCTCCTTACTAGACCAAGCTGTACCATAAATACGATGTAGCATTTTATTTTTTTTATTCTTCTCCCAGTAAACCCCCCCAATTTTCTGAAGTTTAAAATATTTACAAAATTTTATATTAGAAACTTGCATTCCCATATCAAGATCTACATAATTTTCATGGTAATACAAAGAAATTTTCTTTTCACAATTGTTTTTTTTATCAATTAAAGAAATTTTATATCTCTCAAAAAATTTTTGAAAAATTTTTCTCGCTTCAGCATGAGAGACTAATTTATTTAAAATATTATATTCTTTTTTTATAAGAATATTCATATTTTTTTCTAATAAGATAAGATCTTGTTCTGAAATTTTGTTTTCGCAATCTACATCACAATAAAAACCATTTTCTATAATATTGCTTGTCGCAATTTGTGAAAAGGACCATATATTTTTTATCGCATAACTTAAAAGTTGTGCACAAGAATATCGAATAATATTTAATGTTTTATGATCTGTTTGATTAAAAAATTCTATAAAAGAATCTTCTTCTATTAAATCGTTAAAATTTGCAAAATGATTATTCACAGAAACTGCAACAAGAGATTTTATAATATTAGGTTTTTTATTTTTAATAATCTCTATCAATGGAACAGAATGCTCGTACACCTGCTGACTTCCATCAAAAAATCTTATTACAGGCATTCTTAAGTCCTTAATTAAAAATCTTAATCGTTTTTTAATATAAAAAAATCAATTATTTATAAAACATTTATATAGTATGTATTCTGATATAAAAAAAAGTTTCTATATACAAGAATATAAAGATAAATTTCGCACAACAAACTTTCAAAAAAAAAACCATGCTAGTCAATTTTTTTTGACTAGCATATAAATTAAAAACGAGCATCTACAGCATCTGCTAATTGTTTAATAATTAACGTGCTATCCTTCCAATTTAAACAAGCATCAGTAATTGATTTACCATATATTAATGGTTGAGTATTAGTTACTGTTTGAAAACCTTCTTCTAAAAAGCTTTCAATCATAACACCAAATATAGCTCGAGAACCATGAGAAATTTGATATGAAACAGAATTAGAAACATTTTTTTGACGAAGATGTTCTTTCAAACAATTACCGTGACTAAAATCAATCATTAAATGTTCTACTAGATTAAACTCACGTAAATGTTTTACTGCTAAATTAATATCATCAGCATGGTAATTAGGAGAACGACCACCTCGCATAATTATATGCCCATATGGATTACCACTAGTATGATTAATGGTCATTTGTCCATCTTTATTAGGGGCTAAAAATAAATGTCGAACTTTTGCTGCGCGAATCGCGTCAATTGCAATTCGTATATTACCATCAGTACCATTTTTAAAACCTACTGGACAAGACAATGCAGAAGCCATTTCTCTATGAATTTGACTTTCTGTTGTTCTTGCTCCAATAGCGCCCCAACTAATTAAATCTGCAATAAACTGACCTATAACCATATCGAGAAATTCTGTTGCTGCAGGCATACCTAATGCATTAATATCTAACAATAATTTACGAGCTACAGCTAATCCATGATTAACTCGAAAAGTCCCGTTTAAATCTGGATCTGAAATCAGTCCTTTCCATCCAACAACTGTTCTCGGTTTTTCGAAATATGTACGCATTACAATTTCAAGACGATCTTTGTATTTTACTCGTAATTCATATAATCGATGTGCATATTCTACTGCAGCAATGGGATCATGAACTGAACATGGACCTATTATAACAAGTAATCGCAAATCTTTTCCAGTCATAATGCGAGCAATATTTTGTCTCGTTGCAATAACAGTGTCCATAATTTCCGAAGTAATCACATATTGCTTTGCTAATTCAGCTGGAGTTATTAATGGATCAATTCGTATTGTACGTAGTTCATCTGTTTTTTTCATTTTGTTCTCTAAATGAATTTTTTTATTCTGGAAAGAATATGAAGATTTGATAACAATCATAAAAAAACTAACTAGTCATAATCTTGTTTCTAATAGTTTTTAAAATACTCAATAGAATAATATTCATAATATTAGGAGCAGAATTTTTAATAGTATACTTTAAATAATATGACAGAAGTTTCGAACAGAAAAAAATGAAAATCAAATCCTATAAAAAATTATAGTTGTATAGTATGATTAATTTTCTGTTTAGTAATTTCTAGATATAACTAAATTATTTCTTCTATATTATCATAATTTAGATTATATTTAATTAAAAGTATTTATTTTATCTATTGTCTTGATATCAATTAAAATTTTATTTTAACGATGTATTTTCTAAAAAAGATGTAATTGAAATTCCATACATCCATGATATTATTAAACGATAAAATATTACTAATACTACTGGACCAATAAATAAACCAAGTATTCCAAAAGTCACTAAACCACCCAATACTCCAGATAAAGTCAATAAAATAGGTAAATCAGCTCCTAGACGTATAAAAAACGGTCTAAGTATATGATCAAGTATGAATACCAAACAACTCCAAATTAATAATATTGTGCTCCAAGTAGTATCATCATTCCAATACAGCCATATAATAGAAGGTATTAAAATAGGCAACGGTCCTATCTGTATTAAACAAGAGAAAAAAATTATTATCATTAAAAAAGCCCAAATAGGAATACCAGAAATCAATAATCCTATACCAGACAAAAGAGCTTGTATGAAAGCTGTTACTGCAACACCTAATGCAACAGCTCTCACTGCTTGAGTTGCTAGTAAAATAATAGTATACCCATTTTTTGCACTAATACGATATGCAAAACGATGAATAATATTACTGATTTTTTCACCATTCCAATACAGTAAAGCACTAAAAAATAGCATTAATATTAAATGTACAAAAAACAATCCACAATTTTTAGCTTGCAGTATAACAAATTCAGTTGTACGTCCCATGTAGGGTCTTATTTCACGAATTAACTCACCTCCATCACTATCTAATAATTCTTGATAATTAATGAATATTTTTTTACCAATCAGGGGAATATCTTGAAGCCATACTAATTCTGGAAATTCTAAAATATTTGAGCTAAACCAATGAATAATAGGTATACTTGTTGCAATTAAACTGTTTACTAAAAAAAATATTGGAATAATCAAAAACAGCAGTAAAGTAATAATCATCACCATTACTGCGAGTGAACGCTGTCCACCTAAAAATCTCTGTATTGTTAACATAATAGGCCAAGTAGCAATTACAATCATACTCGCCCAAGAAAATCCCAACATAAATGGATGAATTACTAAAAAACTTATTACACCTATAGAAATAATAAATATTAGTGATAAAATAGACTGCGATAAATCCATTTTCTCTTTTGGATTTTGCATATAATGTTTGTACCTCAATATTTTTATATTATAAATAATTTCTTGTAAAATTAATGTAGTTTTATAAAAAAATTTTATATTTCTATAGAAATATAAAATAATTATAACATCAAAATTTATAAAAATAATTAATAAAAAATAATATTGTTTAATATACAAATACTCATTGACAATAGAAGCATATCTCAATTCATTTTTTTTATTTCTATAAATATATTTTACAAAAAGAGGACATTATGAATAAAGATAAGGCTAGTACTTATTTACCAAATCAAAATATATGGAATAATATTTTAATAACTAACAATGCCATAAAACAAATATTATTTCTAATTAATTTAAATTCTGATAATATAGGGATAAGATTAAGTGTAAAAAAATCAGGATGTGCAGGCTTCCGCTATACTATGAAATTAGTAAAATCTTCAGATTTTAAAAAAGAAAAAGATAAAAAAGAAATAAGTTTTTTTTATAAAAATATTCTCGTATATATATATTCTAAAGATATACCATTTTTAGCAGGAGTGACAATAGATTTTGTGAAAAATAATATTAATCAAATATTTAAGTTTTACAATTCTAAATTAGAAAATTTTTGCGGTTGTGGCGAAAGTTTTTCAATAAATTAAAAATAAATTACCAACATAACAAAGAATGATTTTTTTTACCTCTAGATAATAAAGTAAACTTCCCAAACAATTTATCTTGGTTATTAAAAATATGATTTTTTCTTATTTTTTGAGTATTGATAGATATAGAATTTGAAATTATCATATTTTTAGCTTGAGTACGAGATTGTGCTAATGAAGTTAATACTAATGCTTCTTGTAAATCTTTCATTTGATTGACTTTAATAAATGGTATACCATCTTTTTTTAATTGCTGAAAATCAGATTCTTGAATATTAGTAATATTTTTAAAAAATAAGAATTCTGTAATTCTTTCTACTGCTAATAAATTTTCTTTTCCATGTACTAACTGAGTAATATTTTTTGCAAGAAAAGACTTGTCATCAATGATTTGATTATTAATGTGCTTTTTTTGTTCTCTTTTATTGATTTCTACTATCTTTATAAAAGTAAAAATCTTTAAAAAATGATAGACGTTTTCATCTTCTATATTCATCCAAAATTGATAAAATTTATAAGGACTAGTTTTATTTGCATCTAACCATATAGTTCCTGATTCTGTTTTACCAAATTTCATGCCATTAGATTGTATAAGAAGAGGTACAGTCAAACCATATACTTCTTTCTTAGATCTACGGTGTATCAAATGCATCCCTGAAGAAATATTGCCCCATTGATCAGCTCCCCCAATTTGCAGAACTACTTCATATTGTTTATTTAAAATAAAAAAATCATATGCTTGTAATAAATTATAAGAAAATTCTGTAAATGAAATACCTTGATCTGGTCTTGTAATACGTTTTTTCACTGCTGCCCGATTGATCATAGTATTAATTGAAAAATATTTTCCAACATCTCGTAAAAAAGATAATATATTAATATTATTAAACCATATATTATTATTTAATAACAAAGCACTATTTTCCCCACAATTAAAATCTAAAAAAGAAGAAATTTGTTTGCTAATTTTTTCTGTCCATTTATTAATATTATTATTAGTATTAAAAATACGTTCTTTTTCTTTAAAACTAGGATCTCCAATTAAACTTGTAGCTCCTCCTACGAGTACTATAGGTCTATGACCTGCTATTTGAAATCTTCTTAAAGTAATTAAAGGTAAAAGATGACCTATATGAAGACTTTCATCTGTAGGATCAAAACCACAATACAAAGAAATTCTTTTATTTTGAATGAGTGTACTTAAATTATCTTCATTAGTAATATGAGATATTAATCCTCTATTGCGTAATCTTTTAATTAAATTAAATTCACTCATTAAAACCTCTTTTTTAATATTAATTTTTTACAAATCAAAAACTATCTATAAATGGATTTAGATTTTATATTTTTTAAAAAATATTTTATTCTAATTTCATTAAAACTTCAATGAGTAAAATATAAAATCAATAATTATTTCTTAACATATGTATTCTATTTAATTTTAATTTGGATCAATATCTAAAAACCAATTAACTCGTTTAGAAATAGTAAAAATATCAATTAAATCAATGGATTCATTTAATATATTATTAAGCAAAATACGTGAAGAGCATTGAATTAATAATTTATGAAAATACTTTTTTTTATTTTTTAATACAAATGTATTATGAGGACCTATAAACCATAAAAAACAATTGTATTTATTAGATTTTTTTTGTAGTATTTTACGAATTAAATTTAAAAAAATTATATTATATTCAGCACGTACACTTTCTGAATAAACGATACTATGAAAACTCCAAGGAGGTAGTAAAAATTGTTTTCGAATTAGTAATATTTTTCTTGCAAACGAATAATATCCGTCATTACATATTTCTTTTAAATTTAGATCATTAGGAAATGATGTTTGTATTAATATTTTAAATGACTCTTTTAAATTTCTAGTTAATTGAGTTAAATTGATGTAAAATTGAGCAAAATATTCTATGGATCGGAAGTTAAAAGATAAAAAATAATTATCAATACAAGTTAAGACAATTAATTTGATATGAGGAAAATAGCAATGTTGAACAATTTCTTCTGTTACAATAATAATACAAGGACTAGAAATAGAAAATTCAAAAATCTTTATATTGAATATTTTTTTATTTATATGTTTTTTATTTAATAAGAAAAATAATGGAATATTTGGGAAAATATCCCGTATTTTATTTTGAATTTTTTCTATATCTATATTTATTGCCACTAAAGAAACATATCCACAATTATAACAAAAAATTGGTTTTTTAATGTAAGTTAAACAAAATTTACAAAACAAAATATTACGATATTGATTAATTTCTAAATAATGATTGCAACTACTACATTCAAATATCCAATGACATTTATTGCATTTTAATACAAAAAAAAATAAACTAAACTTATTAAAAATTAATAAAACTTGTTTCTTTTTAAAGTTTTTATAAATTTCATTTATTAAAGTTAAAGATAAACCAAATTTTATTTTGTCTTTTTTTAAATCAATAATACGATGATTTAATTGATTTATATAATTATATTGTTCTAATTCAATATAAAAA
The DNA here is from genome assembly GCA_011752475.1 of Buchnera aphidicola (Microlophium carnosum). Lineage (NCBI taxonomy): Bacteria > Pseudomonadati > Pseudomonadota > Gammaproteobacteria > Enterobacterales > Erwiniaceae > Buchnera > Buchnera aphidicola. The sequence continues at coordinate 125,065 of CP048747.1, read as the reverse complement.
CACTTTTTGTGCAAAATATTATACAATGTTTTTAATGATGGAGTTTCTGAGTCTAAAATTATAGGTATATTTTCTTTATATGCTCTCAATATCCCTAAATCTCTAATATTATATCTGCATTGATCCGTACTCTTGTATTGCAAGTTATGTTCTTCAAGAACAATAATAACACCTAATTTTAAAAAAGGTAAAAAAATACTTGTTCCTGTACCAATAACAATAGAATTTTCACCATTTTTTGTTCTAATCCAATTTTTAAAGTGTTTAGTACTAGTTAATTTTGAATGCATTATATCAATAGATACATTAAAATATTTTTTTAAAAAAACTAAAATGATATTTATATTTTTAATGTAAGGAACTAAGATTAAAATTTGCATCTCTTGATATAATACTGAATTAATTAAACCCAAATAAAATTTAACTTTAGAATATAAATTAATTTTGGTTAACAACCAAGATGAAAAACGTTTTCTTATTAAAATATTATCAAGAACAATTGATATTTTTTTATTGAAAAAAACATTCTTTAGTATAAATGTTTTTTTTTTAAAAAATACTTCATAATTAATATTTCTTGTACATAACTCTTGATTTTCTAATTTCTTTAAAATCACATGAGATAAGTTATATTTTTTTAATTCAGTACTTAAAATATTTGTTTTTTTTAAAAAAAGCAAAGTATATAATTGTCTTTTTTTTCTTTTCAAACAATTCAAATCTAATTCTTGACCCTTTTTTGTTATACTCCACTGACAAATATATTTATTTTTTATAACATGACTAGAACGTAAGATCTTTGGTAAAATTGAAAAAAATAAATTCCCAATAGGACAATGACAATGTTTATTGATCCAATTAATAAGATCTAATATAATATTGGTATAAAGTGACTTAGTATCAATCAATGCTTTAACATATTTAAAATTTAGTTTACTTATATCATTTTTTTTATAAAAAGCGACTACGATACCTATAATACATTTAGAATTAAAGGGAACTAAAATTCTTCCTCCAATTACAGGATACATAAAATCAGGCATAAAATATTTAAAATATTGTCTGATAGGAAGAGGTAAAACAACTTTTACAATAATCACTTATACATCCATAAAAAAATATTAAAAAATTTTCTTGTTAAACTCACATAATTTAAATATTAGACATATATTACATTTAATTTTCCGAGCAGTGCAAATATACCTCCCGTGTAAAACAAACCAAGAATGAAAATTTAATTTAAAAATATTAGGAACTACTTTAATTAATTTTTTTTCAACTTCTTTCACATTTTTCCCTTTAGCAAAATTAGTACGATTCGATACCCTAAAAACATGTGTATCTACAGCAATAGTTTTCTTTTTGAATAATATATTTAAAATAATATTAGATGTTTTTCTTCCTACACCAGGTAAAGACTCTAATTCAATACGATTGTTTGGAACTATTCCATTGTATTTATTTAATATTAAAAAAGAAGTACGAATAATATTCAATGCTTTAGTATTATATAAGCCAATATTTCTAATATAATTTTTCAGATTGTTTAATCCTAATAACAAAATACTTTCAGGAGTATTTGCTCTTTGAAATAATATTTTAGTAGTTTTATTTACAGAAAAATCAGTAGATTGAGCGGACAGAATTACAGATAACAATAATTCAAAGTCAGAAGAATAAACTAATTCTATGTTCGGGTCAGGATATTTTTTGTAAAAAAGTGATAAAATATTATAACGTTTTTTGTTATTCATTATTGTATTATTTTTTTTATTTTATTAGTACACAAACATGTAACAGTATTTTTTCTTGTATTTTTTTGATAGTGCAAATCGATAAAATTTTTAATAGCAATTATAAAACCTAATATTAAAAAACCACCAGGAGGGAGAATAGCTAAAATTATTGTATATTGTTTATCTAACAATGTAATATACATAGAATTATCTATATTAGATATAATTTTATTAATCCCAAAAAATAAAGTTCCATTACCTAATATCTCACGCATAGAACCTACTATAAACATAGCAAAAGTTGAACCTAAACCTATAAAAACACCGTCAAAAAAAGATTCTATTATAGAATTTTTATAAGCAATAAGATCTGCTCGTCCTACAATAATACAATTAGTAACTATTAATGGAATAAAAATACCTAAAGATTGATATAAATTAAATTGATAAGCATGAAGCAACATTTCTATCGCTGTAACAGTAGAAGAAACAATCATCATATAAATTGGGATTCTTAAATCATTAGGTATAATTTTTTTACAAATAGAAATTGTCGTATTTGTAAAAGTTAATACTAAAGTAGTTGTTATCCCTAAACCTATAGCATTTACAGAATTTGTTGTCATGGCTAAAACAGGACATAATCCTAATAATTGCACTAAAGAAGAATTTCTTTTCCATAATCTATTATATAGAAAATATTTAATATTCATGAATATCCTTATGTAAAAAATCAAACATTGACGGTATATTTTTAATAAAAATCACTGTTCTTTTAACAGCATTTGTTACTGATTGCGGTGTTATTGTTGCTCCTGTAAACTGTTCAATTTTTCCTCCATATTTCCTCAATGAGAAATCTTTATCTTCTATAGAAGATACGTACATACCAGTAAATTTACTGATCCAATCAGAAATAGACAATTCAATTTTATCTCCAATTCCAGGTGTTTCCCTATGAGATAAAACTCTTACACCAATAATTTTTCCATTAAAATATGCTGCTACTAACATGTAAATAGAGCCCGAATACCCATCAGGGGCTATAGTTTCAACAATTGCTGCTTCAGGTTTTTTATTTTTAAACAATAACCATAAATTATGCGTTTTATAATCTCCTAATAATTTACTTTTAATTTTATATGATATTTTTTTAAATGTATTATATATATTCGAAGGAACAACCTCTTCTAATATTTTTTTTTTTTCTTTTTCTCGTTGACTAATGATTTTATTTTTTGTGATGTCATTTATGAATACTGTTCCAGATATGGATATAATTGAAAAAAAACTTATTAAAAAAGCGTGTTTGAATATTTTTTTGAAAATTTTCATATATTATAATGACCATATCCAGAAGTTTTTGTGTAATGATCTATAAATGGCACTGTCATATTTGCGAATAAAACAGAAAAAGCAATTGCATCAGGATAATCACTATAATTTCGAATAATCCAAACTAAAACGCCAATAATAATGCCAAAAATTATTTTCCCTATATTAGTACAAGAAGTTGTTACTGGATCAGTAGCAATAAAGAATGCACATATCATAGTTCCTCCAGAAAAAAAATGAACTAATGGAGACATAAATAACTCTTGCGAAAAAAAATAAGTTATCATTGACAAAACTCCTAAAGTAGTTAAAAAACTTATCGGAATACGCCAACAAATTATTCGTATAAACAATAAAAAAACACCACCTAAGAAAAAGCTGATATTTATATATTTCCAACTATTTTGAATAGTATTTTTTTTGTTTTTTAATATATATTCTTTTGATAAAAAATTATCTTTCAAATGAGATTTAATCTTAAAATTATCTAAAGGAGTAGCTTCTGTAAAAGCATCTGGAATAATTTTAAAATTAGTATTATCCACACTACTAGTTCCATCAATCATATATGCATCATGTTTTAAAAAAATAGTGTATGTAGATTTTTTAAAATCATCAAAAAAAGATATAGAAAAATCTCTTTCGTGCCAATTATTCATGTAAATTGGAAAAGATATTAATAATACTGCATATCCAACCATAGCTGGATTGAATATATTTTGACCAAGACCACCATATAAATGTTTAGTAACAACGATAGAAAAAAATAACCCGATAATGACTATCCACCAAGGAAGTAAAGAAGGAACACTAACTCCAAATAAAACTGACGTTAAAATCGTAGAATTGTCTTGTAAATTAGTTTTAAGTTTTTTAAAACGCATTTTTAAAATAATAGTCTCTAATAACAAAGCAGTTAATATAGAAAATAAAATTTGTATCAAAGTACCGCTACCAAAAAAATAATATTTAACAAATATTCCTGGAATACAAGCCATAATAACCAAAAACATTATTTTTCTAACGCTGTAAATATGGTATATATAAGTAAAGTTCATTTTTTTTTCTTAAATTATATACTAATATAAAAATTTATTTTTTAGATTGCATACGTTCTATTGCATCTTGAATTATTTTTTTTCGCATATCTTTTTTTATATTATTACTTTTTTCATCTTTTTGTCGCATCAAAAATAAATTACTGTGTTTTACTAAAATATCATTTTTGTGATCCATGTTACTTATTCTTTTATTATCTAACAATCGTTTTTCTCGTTTTTTAAATCGAATTAATGATATTTTTTTACGATCATTCTCTAATTTAATAGTCTTTAAAATTGTTTTCTCTTTTTTAAAATATTTTACTAGTGGAATATGACTCGGACATACCTTTTCACACGCTTTACATTCAATACAATCTAAAATATAGTGTTTTTTTGTTTGTTCATGATTATTTGTTTTACTATACCAATAAAGTTGTTGGGGAAGTAAATTTACAGGACATACATGTGAACAATAACTACAGCGAATACAAATCTGTTCAGGAATATTTTTATATTCTTCTTTTGTCGATTTAATGAAAATACAATTTGTCTTCTTTAATATAGAATAATTGATATTATCAATTCTTTTTCCCATAAATGGTCCGCCTAAATATACAGATTCAAGAAAATGTTTATTCAGTGTATTTTTAGTTAAGAAATACTTTATCGGAGTACCAATTCTGACCCAGAAATTACCAGATAAAAAATTTTTATCTCCTAAAAAAGTTATAACACGTTCTGTTAATGGTTCTCCATTAACAATTGCTTTTTTTATAGAAAATATTGTAGCAACATTAAAAATAAGATATCCGATATCTATAGAATGTTTTTTATGAGGTATTTCTTTTCCTGTTAAGGATTTAATCAGTACTTTACTACTACCTCCAGGATATTTCTTTTTAATAATGCGAATTTTAAATAATGATTCATTTTTAATAAAATTATAAATTTTTAAAATTGATTGAATGCTATCTTCTTGAATAGCAATCAAAACTATTTTAATTTTAGTTATCCAACAAATAATCTTGCATCCTATTAAAATTTCATCTATATGATTATAGATTAAACAATTATCTGCTGTTATATAAGGTTCACTTTCTACAGCATTTACAATTAAAGTATGTGTTTTGTTAAGACTTAACATTAATTTTTTTGCAGAAGAAAATTGACCTCCTCCAAGACCAACAATACCCGATTGATAAATTATTTTAATTAATTTTTCAGGAGTATATTCTTTATAATTTTTGATCTTTTTTAATCTAATCCATTTATCTAAATAATCAGAAGAAATTATAATCCTTATACTGTTTTTATATTTTTCAACAGGATGCGAATCAAAATGAATATTCTCTATCACACCTGAAGTTGGCGCATGAACAGGAACATTAACAATATTACCAAAAACTAAAGGTTGCCCACGTAAAACTTTTTCGTGTAATTTGACACGCAATGTTGTATCACAACAATTATTTTTTATAAGAACAGAAAATTTATCAGGAAGAGGTAAAGATTTTAATGATAAATTACTAGATTGTTTTTTTTTAAAAGAATATTTTAATCCACCCTTAAAATTATATTTTTTTTTATATTGAAAACAAAAAACAATAATTTTTCCCAGAATCTTATAGAAAAAATTTTTTTTAAAAAATTTTTTATGATTAATTTTATATTATTCATACGTCTCTTTTTTTATTTTAATACAATTAGTAGGACAATGTGATAAACAAATATTACAACCAGTACAAAATTCTTCCAGTACTGTATGCATAAAATTAGGAGCTCCAACTATGGCATCTACTGGACAAAAAATAGCGCATTTTGAACATCCAACACAGTTTTTTTCATCAATCTGTACAGTAGTATATTTTTGTTTTTGATTGTTATTAACAATTAAATTCTCTTGAGGGTTTTCTAGGTTCAATACATTAGCTATTTCTAACACAAGATCAGTACCACCAGGAATACATTTATTAATTTTTTCAGAATTTTTAACGATTGCTTTTGCGTAAGGATAACATCCAGAATATCCGCATTGAGCACATTGACTTTGAGGTAATAATGTATTAACTATTTCTATAGCAGGATCTTTTTGTAATTGAAACTTATAAGAGGCAAAGCTTAATACAATACCTAATAGAAAAGATAAAATACCAAAAATAATAAGTATTAACATAATTAAAATTTTATTAAACCTTTGAAACCCATAAATGTAATAGATATTAAACTTACAGTGATTAAAATAATAGGAGCACCTTGAAATGGTAAGGGAATATCAGATAATATTATACGTTCACGAATGCAAGCAAAAATAATCATAACTAAAGTAAATCCTAATGATGCACTTATTCCATAAAATATACATTCTAAAAATGTATGATGTAAATATAAACTAAATAATGGAATAGCTAAAACTGCACAATTAGTCGTAATTAATGGAAGGAAAATTCCAAGTAAACGATACAAAATAGGACTAGTATTACGCAATACTATTTCTAAGAATTGAACGCTAACTGAAATAATCAACATATACGCTATAATTCTTAAATAAACTAAATCAAGAGGTAATAAAATAAAAAAATTAACACACCATAATAATATTGAAGATATAAGTACAACAAAAGTCGTTGCAAAACTCATTCCAAATGCAGTGTTAATTTTACTTGAAGCTCCTAAAAAAGGACATAAACCAAGAAATTTCACTAAAATAAAATTTTCAATTAATATGTTAGAAATAAAAAATAAAATATAATGTTTCATTTATAATTCCTACAATTAAGTATATGAATTTTATTCTTAATCATCAAATCATTGTACATTATTATTCATATAAAATTACGAAATATATTAAATACGTTTATTTATTAATCGTTCAGTAGTATCTACGATTGTTTGAGTATAAAAATCAATTTCAATATTCACAATACTACCATGACTTTTATTTTTTATAGTAGTAGATGAAAAAGTATGAGGTATAATATTTACACAAAATTCATTATTAATAATATCACTAACAGTAAGACTAATCCCATCAACACAAATAAATCCTTTGCAAAAAATATACTTCATTAATAATTTATTTTTCATTTTTAACCATATAATACAAGTATCATGTGACTTTACTATTTTAGAAATCTCAGCAGTATTCATAATATGACCAGAAATAATATGACCACCAATTTCATCACCATATTTTGCTGATCTCTCAATATTAATATCATCTCCAATTTCTAATATTCCTAAATTAGTAATTTTTAATGTTTCTTCTACAACATCACATGTTATATAAGAATTATTAATTAATCTTACAGTTAAACAACATCCATTATGTGATATTGACTCACCTAACTTTAAATTTTTAGATAAAATAGATGGCATCTTAACTGTATAGCTATAATTTTTTTTTTTATCTATAGAAACAATACTCGCAATTCCATTTATGATACCTGTAAACATAATATCTCCTTAAAAATAATATTTTTTAATTTATATGTATATACTTCTAATATAAAAAACAAAAAATTTTTATTAATTTTAAATTTTAAAAAAAAGTATTTTTATGTTATATTAATAATATACAATTGACATTGTAAAACAAAATAAGAAAAATTTTTTTTAATGTTTACGTTCGTAGCTCAATTGGTTAGAGCGCTACCATGACATGGTAGAAGTTGGTGGTTCAAGTCCACTCGAACGTATTAAAAAATATAAATTTATAGGTAATGTTTATTTGATCGAAAAAATTATTAAAAAATATAAAAAAAAATCATTTTTAATAGCTTATAGTGGCGGATTAGATTCTACAGTGCTTCTTTATCAGTTGTTAGAAATAAAAAAAAAAATCGTATTACAATACGCGCCATTCATATTAATCACAATCTTACTTTAATTTCAAAACAATGGACAGAACATTGTAAAAAAATTTGCGATACCAATCATATACCTTTAATTGTTGAAAATATTAACATTGCAAAAGACACAAATAATCTTGAAGAAAGATTAAGAATAAAACGATATAATATTATATACAATCATTTATGTACTAATGAAATATTACTCACTGGTCATCATATGAATGATCAATGCGAAACATTAATTTTATCTTTAAAAAGAGGAAGTGGTCCTACTGGACTTTCTAGTATGTCTTTTGAAACTTCATTTGGAACAAAAAAAATAGTTCGTCCTTTTCTAAAAAAAACAAAAAAAGAATTAAAATTATGGGCTAAAAAAAAAAATTTACATTGGATTGAAGATTTTAGCAATTTTAATATTGATTATGATCGTAATTTTATACGAAATAAAATTATTCCTATATTAGAAAAAAGATGGCCTTACTTTATCAAAAATTGTTTCCGTACAACAAATATATGCCAACAAGAAACTATATTACTAAATTACTTTCTTCATGAAAAAATTCATGTATTTATAAAATTTGATGATTCTTTAAATATTGAAAATTTTAAAAGTATAAAAAAAGAAATATGTACAGCATTAATTAGATATTGGATCTCGTTAAAAAAAATAAAAATGCCATCTTATAAAAATATACAATGTATTTATCATCAAATGATTTTTAGTCGAATAGACGCAGATCCTAAAATAATTTTAGAAAAACATGAAATTAGACGTTATAAGAAATCATTATACTTTATAAAAACACAATCTAATATTAAAAATACTTTATTGTTTTGGCATAACAAAAATAAAAAATTGACACTGCCTAATAATTTAGGAGAATTAATAAAAGATAATAATGGCATGATACTCCCTGCACCTGAAAATAATGAATTAATTAATATTCGTTTTCAATATGAAGGAGACATTCTAATATTAGGAAGAAATAAAAAAAGAAAAATAAAAAAAATTTGGCAAGAAAAAAATATTCCTCCCTGGTTACGTAACCAAATTCCACTTCTGTTTTATAACAATAACTTTATTAGCGCTATAGGAATATTTGTTATTAATATAAAAAATAAAAAAAGAAACACCTGGACAATATCTTGGCGAAATAATTTAAAATTAGATAATAATAACTTATTTTCGTTTTATTAAAATTTTTATTAAATGCAACTATTATGTATTTTAATAAAAAATTTATTACTCTTGACTTAATTTAATTAATTCCAAAATTTTTTTAATACTAATTCTTTTATATAAAGGTATAAATTCATTAATTTGGTGAGATAATAGTGGATTTTTAATATCGTTCCAAGTTAATTTTGATAGTAAAAAAGATTCTGTTTTCATTGCTAAATCAGGTATAATTGGTTTTAAAAAAATCATAACAATTCTAAATAAATTGATACCCATTGTACAAATTTTTTGTAATTCAATAATATTTTTTTCTGTTCGTTCAATTTTCCATGGTTTTTTTTTATTAATATATTGATTAGCTACATCTAATAATCTCATCGATTCTCTTACAACAAAATTAAATTCACGATTTTCTAAGAAACTTTCAATATTACTGCTTGCATTAACAAAATATTGATATAGTTTCATGTCACTTAATGTACTGGATAAATATCCATTAAAATATTTATTAATAAAACTAGCATTTCTTGAGGCTAAATTAACTAATTTATTTACAATATCACTATTTATTTTACAAACAAAATCTTCTAAATTAATTTCAATATCGTGAATTTTATTAGATGACTTGCTTGCATAATAATAACGTAAACTATCTGAATCAAAACATTTAATCCAATCTCTAGCTTTAATTAAAGCACCTCGTGATTTTGATAATTTCAATCCGTTTATCGTAAGATAACCATGAACAAAAATTTTATTAGGTTTTCTAAAAGAAAAAGCTTCTAATATTGCAGGCCAAAATAAAGTATGAAAATAAATAATATCTTTTCCAATGAAATGGTATAGTTCATAACTAGATTTTTCATTCCACAATTCATGAAAATTTAATTTTTTATTTTTAAAACAAAGATTTTTGAATGTACTAATATAACCAATAGGAGCATCAAGCCAAACATAAAAATATTTATTAAGATATTTAGGAATTTTAAATCCAAAATAAGGTGCATCTCGAGAAATACACCATGATTTTAAACCTACTTTAAACCATTCTTCTGTCTTTTTAATTACTGAATTTTCTAAAACACCAGAATGTATCCATATTTTCAGCATATCACTAAAGAAAGGCAAATCAAAATATAAATGTTTTGTATTTTTTAAAATAGGTTTTGTTCCTGAAATCACAGATATTGGATTAATTAAATCTATAGGTTCATAAGTTGAACTACATATTTCACAATTATCACCATATTGATGTTTGGATCTACAAATCGGACATGTACCTTTGATAAATCGATCTGGAAGAAAAATTTTCTTTTCATCATCATACAATTGAGAGATTTGTTTTTCTTTAATTAAACCTTGTTTATTCAAACATGTAAAAATTTTTCTTAATAAATATAAATTTTCTACACTATGAGTTGAATAATAATTATCATGTGAAATTTTAAAATTTAAAAAATCTATTTGATGTTCTTTTCTAATATTTTTAATCAGTTCATTAGAAGATATTCCCAAATCTTTAGATTTTAACATTATCGCAGTACCGTGTGCATCATCAGCGGAAACAAACCATACTTCATGACCACGCATTCTATGATAACGCACCCAAATATCTGCTTGAATATGTTCCAACATATGTCCAATATGAATCGAACCATTTGCATAAGGTAAAGCACAGGTAACTAAAATTTTTCTAAGTACACTTGTCATAATATTATATTTTTTTAAATGAAAAATATGATGTAAAAAAATAATTACAAACTATTACTAGTTTAAATCAATAATTTTATTAATAATTAATTTATAAAACAACTAAGAAATTAAAATATAGATGATATTTTTTATAAAAAGTTTTATTCTTTATCAATACGACTAGGAACCACTCCATTTTGAATTTTATATTTAGCTTCTTGTCTTAAATTATAAGGACGTAATACTGGTTGAGATAAAACTTCAAAACTAAGTGCGGCAATCTTCATTTGAGGACATAATACTAATGTTAATTTTCCTGCATTAAACATTTCTAGAACAATATTACCCTTCCATCCTGGATCAATCCGATGTGCAGTAGCATGAATCATTAGTCCTAGACGAGCTAAAGAAGAACGTCCATCTAGCCAACCAACTAAATTATTTGGAATTTTAATATTTTCAAAAGTAGAAGATAATACTAAAGATCTCGGTTGTAAAAACAATGGTTTTTCTTTAGAAAAAATTATTTCATGACTCATAATTTCTCTTAATTCTGACGCTTTATTTATTTTAGAATTACTTAAATCAATACAAGAGCTAGTATGTTCATAAAAAAAACGAAATTTATTACTCAGATGTATGTCAACAGTGATTCCATTAATTAATTTTTTTTCAGGATAAGGTTCTATAATTAATTCTTTTCTTTTCAACCATTCTTCAATATCTTTATCACATAAACGCATTTTTATTCCTGTAATATAATTAATGTCATTAAAAAAAATATGTTATAACATCGATAAAAAATATAACAAGTAATAAATAGAATCGAATAGCAGAGATATTTTTTAATATATTCTGCTATTTTAGTTTTTAACTATAAGATAATATCCATGATATAAGAAACATGATAGATACATATATAAATATCAACTATTCTAGTATTATTTTTTATTCAGACCAATTCGTATGAAAGTAACCAGTTTTATCTATTCTTTGATAAGTATGTGAACCAAAATAATCTCTTTGAGCCTGGATAAGATTAGCTGGCAAATCTATTGTTCTATAACTATCATAATAAGATATTGCTGCAGAAAAAGTTGGAATAGCAACACCATATTTTACCCCATAAATAACAATTTTACGTAATGATCTTTCGTATTCATTAGCTACTTTTGAAAAATAAGGAGTTAATAATAAATTCATTATGTTTTTATTTTGCGAATATTCTTCTGTTATTTTTTCTAAAAAATTGGCTCGTATAATACATCCAGCTCTAAAAATCTTAGCAATTTCTCCATATTGTAAACTCCAATTATATTTTTCTGAAGCTTTTTTTAATTGAGAAAAACCTTGAGCATAAGAAATTATTTTCCCTAAATACAAAGCTCGTCTAACTTCTTCAATGAAACTATTTTTATCTTTAATCGATGCTTGTATATTAGGTCCTTTCAATATTTTTGATGCAGCGATACGTTGTTGTTTTAGAGAAGACAAATAACGTGAAAAAACAGATTCAGTAATTAATGAAAGAGGTTCTCGTAATTCTAAAGCATTTTTGCTGATCCATTTACCCGTACCTTTATCTTCAGCTACATCTAAAATAATATCTATTAAATATTTTCCATTATGATCTTTTTTAATAAAAATATTTTTTGTTATTTCAATTAAATAACTATTGAGTTCACCTTTATTCCATTCAGAAAATATAGATGATAATTCTTCATTACTTAGATTTAATAAACTTTTTAATAAAAAATATGACTCTGAAATTAATTGCATATCACCATATTCAATACCATTATGTATCATTTTTACATAATGACCTGAACCATTTGGACCAATATAACTTACACATGAATCACCTTTAAATTTTGCGGATATTTTTTGTAATATAGGAAATACAAGATTATATGCTGTTCTTTGTCCTCCTGGCATAATAGATGGACCATGTAATGCTCCTAATTCACCTCCAGATACTCCCATTCCAATAAAATTAATGCCGTATTTAGATAATTCTTCACTTCTTCGAATAGTATCTTTATAAAAAGTGTTACCTGCATCAATTAATATATCTTCTTTTTCTAAATAGGGTATAATTAGTTTAATAGTCTCATCAGTGGCTCTTCCAGATTGAACCATTAATAAAATACATCTTGGTTTCATAAGTGAATTAATAAAATCTTCAATAGAAAAATATGGAAAAATATTCTTCTTCTTATGTTGATTTATTATTTCTTTTGTGATTGAACTTGTTCGATTAAATATAGATACAGTATAATTTTTACTCTCAATATTTAATGCTAAATTTCGTCCCATAACTGCCATTCCTACAACACCAATTTGTTGTTGTGACATTTCTTTCTCCAATTACAATATGCTAAATAAATATTAAATCATCATTGTTAAAAATTATTACATTTCATTTAATTTCTTACACAATAAATGATATTACAAATATTTTCAATTTTTCATTAATTTAAAATAAAATATGAAAAAAGTATTTTTATTAATTTAAAATACAGATAAAAACTTTGCAAAAATTATATTAATATTTGATTTTGTAAAAAAAGAAAAATTTACTCATATAATATCTAAGAAATTTTTTAAAAATGGAGATGTTTACGTATAATCACACATAATATATATGTGTTTTATATTATTGAAATTTATTTTTGAAATTGAAATGTCATAGATCTGTTTTTATTAATATTTTTTAATATTATACATTTAATTTTCTAAAGATTAATATGTAATTTTTTTTTTCTTCTTTTTTTCAAATTATCAAGAACTATATTTAAATTTAAATTTTGATCATGCAATAATACAATAAGATGATAAATTAGATCTGAAGATTCATTGATTAATTCATTTGAATCTTTCTTCATGGCGGCTAATATTGTTTCTACAGCCTCTTCACCTACTTTTTGGGCTATACGACTTGTTCCCGATTCATATAAACTAGACGTATATGAATGAGTAGAAAATTTATTTTTTCTATCCTCTATAATTTTTTCTAATCGAAATAAAAAATTTATATTATTTTCCTTTAAAATAAAACAACTCGTATTTCCTAAATGACATGTCTTCCCTTGGGGAGTAACTAAAATTAACAATGCATCATGATCACAATCCGTACTAATTTCAATTACTTGTAAATAATTTCCTGATGTTTCTCCTTTAGTCCATAAACAATTCTTAGTACGAGAATAAAATGTCACTAAACCATCTTTTTGGGTTTTTAATAAAGCTTCTTTATTCATGTATCCATGCATTAAAATTTCATTCGAAGAATAATCTTGTATGATTGCAGGAATCATGCCATTAGTTTTTTTCCAATTAAGATTTACTAAATTACTTGTTCTTAACATTCTCTAATCTCCATTCCCCGTGCAATTAAAAAATTTTTTAAAGTGCGTATATCTACTATATTTCTGTGGAAAACAGATGCCGCTAATACTCCATCTACGTTAGAATAATGTAATGCTTCATAAAAATGTGTTATATTTCCTGCACCTCCTGATGCAACTAAGGGAACTTTACATATTTCTCTTATTTCGCTTAGATGCGAAAGATCGTATCCTTGTTGCAATCCATCTTTATTCATTACATTTAAAACGATTTCACCAGCACCTTTTTCTTGAACTTTTTTTACCCAATCAGATGTTTTCCAACAAGTTTGATAAGTTTTTCTGATATCTCCTGTATATTGCTGTACCATATAAGAATTTTTTTCTTTATCAAACCAAGAATCAATACCAACTACCGTACACTGTACGCCAAAACGTTCTGAAATTTTAGTAATTAAATCAGGATCCATTAATGCTGCAGAATTAATCGATATTTTATCTGCACCACTAGATAAAATGCTTCCTGCGTCTTCTACACTTTTAATTCCTCCAGCTACACAAAATGGAATATTTATTATTTTAGCAATATTTTTTATCCAGATTTTATTAACTAATTTATTTCTTGTTGAAGCAGTTATATCATAAAATACTAATTCATCTATACCTTCTTTTGTGTAACGTTTAGATAATGGCAAAATATCACCTACAATCTTATGATTTTGAAATTTGATCCCTTTTACTACTACACCGTTATTAACATCAAGACATGCTATGATTCGCTTTGCCAACATTTTAAAACCTCTTCTATCGTAAATTTTTTTTCTAATAAACTACGGCCAATAATAATACTTTTAATTCCAGTTTGTTTTAAAGAAATAATATCTTGTAAGGTAGATACCCCACCAGATGCTTGAAAATGTATACTTTTAAAAGAATTAGTAATTTCTTTATATAAATTAAAATTTGGTCCTAGTAATGTTCCATCTTTAGATATATCTGTACATAATACATGTTTTAAACCACTCGGTAAAAAATATTCAATGACTTCCTCAAGCATCAAATTAGTTCTTTTTTGCCAACCATTAATATATATTTCTTTTTCATTATGACTATTAATGTTTACGTCTAATGCTAAAACAATTGAATCTGAACCATAAATTTTTAACCATTCTTTTACTTTGTTTGTATTATCTATAACAGAAGAACCAATCACTACTCTTTTAGCTCCTAAACTAAGAAGCGTACTTATATCTTTGGTAGTTCTTACCCCGCCACCTATTTGTATAGGAATAGCAGTACAAGATAAAACTTTTTTCAATAATGCTATTTGTCTATTATTGCTGTCTTTTGCTCCGTCTAAATCTACTAAGTGAACAATTTTAACATTTTTTAATTTATATTCTTCTAAATGAGAAAGTAAATTTATATCGTAATTTTTTTTATTTAAATAATTACCTTGATATAAACGTACTGCTCTACCATCGATTAAGTCAAATGCTGGAATAATCATTAATTTACATCTCCAAAAAATTTTTTAACAATTGCGAACCTATATTTCCAGATTTTTCTGGATGAAATTGAACTCCAAAAAAATTATTTTTTTGTATAACTGAACTAAAATCTAGACCATAATTAGTTGTAGACAATGTGTATTTATTGATAGGAACTATATAACTATGAACGAAATAAAATCTCGAGTGATTTGGTATTTTTTTAAATAAAGGATGCTCTGTATGAAATATAATTTGGTTCCAACCAATATGAGGTAATGGTAAATGATTAGTTTTTAAACGTAATGCAGACGATTTAATGATTCCAAGTGTTTTTACACCATTACATTCTTCACTAAAATCACAAAACAATTGCATGCCAAGACATATTCCTAATATTGGTTGTTTGAATTTTTGAATAATACTAACTATATTTTTTTGAAATAAAAAATTCATTGCTGAAGAAGCAGTTCCTACTCCAGGTAAAAAAATCTTTTTAGATTGTGAGATAATAGATGGTGCTGAAGTTATTATAGGATCATACCCTAAATTTTTAATTGCTACTTTTATCGATGTTAAATTCGCACAACCAGTATCTACTATTACTATGTTCATCATAAAATCCCTTTTGAAGTAGGTAACACATTGCCTTCTAGCTTAATAGCTTGACGTAACGTACGACCAAAAACCTTAAATAAACTTTCAATACAATGGTGATCATTTTTTCCTTCAGCATATAAATGAAGTGTGATTTTCATAGAATAACAAAGGGAATAAAAAAAATGTTCAACCATATCAGTACTAAGATCACCAACCATTTTATAGTTAAAATTGGCTTTAAAATTTAGGTATGGACGATTTGATATATCCATAATACAATTAGATTTACTTTCGTCCATAGGTAAGTAAAAACCGAATCTACACAAACCATTTTTTTTTCCTAAAGCTTGTAATAACGCTTCCCCTAATACAATACCTGTATCTTCTATTGTATGATGATCATCAATATGAAGATCGCCTTGTGTAGAAACATTCATACAAATACCACTATGTACTGCTAATTGTTCTAACATA
Organism: Buchnera aphidicola (Microlophium carnosum); assembly: GCA_011752475.1. Classification (NCBI taxonomy): domain Bacteria; kingdom Pseudomonadati; phylum Pseudomonadota; class Gammaproteobacteria; order Enterobacterales; family Erwiniaceae; genus Buchnera; species Buchnera aphidicola. The sequence goes on along the minus strand of CP048747.1, from coordinate 108,317 downwards.
TGATCAAAAAACTTTATACCAGTATCAATTTTACTTGTTTCTTCTAGATCTAACCAAACGTCAACATGAACTGTAGTTTCTTTTGTTTTTCTAATAATTCTAGAATATCTGTTATGTTTTATAATATATTTTTCAATATCAACCCAACCACATATGTTTTCTTGATATTGAATGCCTTTGATTCGAAGATTTTTTGATAGTTCTATATCTGTACTTCGGTCACCAATAACGTAGCTACTTTTCAAATCTATTTTATTTAACCATGGTTTTATCATATTTATTTTAGGTTTACGACATTCACAATGATCATCTAAAAAATGAGGGCAAATTAATATATCATCGAATATCACTCCTTCTGAACGAAAAATTTTCAACATAAAAATATGAGGTACATTAAAATTTTCAAGAGGAAAATTTTTAGTACCAAGACCATCTTGGTTAGTCACCATAATTAATTTATAACCAAGTTTTATTAATTTACGCAATGAAGAAATGACATTTTTTTTAAATATTAATTTACTTATTGAATCTATCTGGTAAGTATTAATAGGTTCATCAATTAATGTCCCATCTCGATCAATAAATAATATTTTATTTTTCACTCATATCACCTTGAAAAATATGTTTTTTAGAAAAAATTTTAAGCTCTTCAATTAAACGTGAAGATTCTAAACGTGTTCCTATTGAAATTCTTATACATTTTTTTATATTAACTTTCTCATTTTGATTTCTTAAAATTATTCCTTGATTCCATAAAGTTTTAAAAACTTTTTTAAACATAAAAAATTTTACTAATACATAATTTGTATGGCTTTCAAATACTTTTTCTACACAAGAAATATTTTGTAATTGATTAATTAACCAAATACGATTATTGTTTGAATCTAATACTCTGCTTTGCATTAATTTAATATAATGTGTTTCTAAAGATTTCACCGCTATATCAGCAACAGGTATTGATATCGGATAAGGACTGATAACTTTATTTAAAATTTTAATAATTTCTTTTTTTGCTAAAGTAAAACCACATCTTATCCCAGCTAAAGAAAAAGCCTTGGACAATGTTCGTAGAATAACTAAGTTTGGATATTTTTTTAAGTCATTTGTCATACTTTCTTTTGGAGAAAATTCAATATAAGCTTCATCGATAACAACTAAAGATCGACCTAAAGTTATATTTAGTAAGAATATTAGATCTTCTTTTAAAAAAATATTTGCAGTGGGATTATTAGGATTACAAATATACACTAATTTTACTCTGCTTAAATTTAACGCAATTTTTGGCAAATCTAATTGCCAAGTATTTTTAATGGTAGGAATTTCTTTTATTTCTATACCAGCTATTTTTGCATTTATTCGATACATATCATAAGTGGGAGGACAATAAATAATTGCATCTTTTCCTGGTTCACAAAAAGCTTTAATTAACAATTCAATTCCTTCATCAGCACCTCTTGTAACTAAAATTTGATCATAAGATAAATTAACATAATTAGCATAAGAAACTATTAAATTATTCGGTTGACATTCTGGATAGCGATTAAATGATCTTTTTTTTAATTCAAAAAAAACAGGTACAGGTGATTCATTAGCGTTTAATAATACGTTACCATGCTCACCTCCTATACGTCTTGCAGATTGATAAGGTATTAAATCTTGTATATTAGTTCTAGCTAATTTTAGAATATTATCTGTCATATTTTTCTCTTTAAAAAATCTATTCGAATTTTTACAGCATTTTTATGTGCTTCAAGTTTTTCTGCAGAAGATAAAATTTCAAGAGTATTAGATAATTTGATCAATCCTTGTGGTGTTAACTCTTGCACTAATATGCGTTTTTGAAAATCAGATAATCCTAAAGCAGAATTAGTAACAGATTTTCCATATGTTGGTAGAACATGATTTGTTCCAGACGCATAGTCACCTGCAGATTCAGGAGACCATAAACCTAAAAAAATAGAACTAGCATTAGAGATATAATTAAGCACCTCTCTAGGTGATTTTGTTTGAATGATTAAATGTTCAGGCGCATATAAATTAGATATTTTAATACATTCTGATAAATTTTCAGTAATAATAATCGTACTATTTTTTAATGCTATTAAAATTTCTGATAATCTAGATAAATTGTTTAATTGTTTATTAAGAGAATAAATTACATTTTTTGCTAATTCAACACATGATGTTAGTAAAATAACTTGCGAGGATATACCGTGTTCAGCTTGAGACAATAAATCAGCGGCCAAAAAATCTGCATTAGCACTATAATCAGCAATTATTAATAGTTCTGAAGGTCCTGCTAACATATCTATTGCAGTTCCATCAGCAATAGAATTAACTTGTAATTTTGCTTCTGTAACATAAGCATTTCCTGGACCAAAAATCTTGTCTACTTTAGGAATAGTCTCAGTTCCTAAAGAAAGAGCTGCTATAGCTTGCGCTCCACCAACTTGAAAAATTTTTTTAATCCCGCAAATATCAGCTGTATAGAGAATTTCGTTGCTAATCGGAGGAGGCGAACAAAGAACAACTTCTTTACAACCAGCAATTTTTGCAGGTATCGCTAACATTAATACAGTTGAAAAAAAAGGTGCAGTTCCACCAGGTATATAAATACCTATCGAATTTAAAGGTAGATTAATTTGCTGACAACGCACTCCAATTTCTGTTTCAATATCTACTGTTGATGAAATTTGAGCTTTATGAAACAAAGTAATGTTTTTTTTTGCAATTAAAATAGAGGTTTTTAAAATATCACTTAGGTAAGATGAAGCGGAAGAAATTTTTTTTTCTGAAATTTGAAATTGATTTAAATCACATTTGTCAAATAAAAAGGTATATTTTTTTAATGCTTGATCACCTAACGTTTTAATGTTTTCTATAATTTCTGTAACAGTTTTTTTAATAGTATTGCTTTTTTTAAAAAAAGGTCTTGATAATATTTTTTTTTGTTCATTAGAATTTAATTTATTCCAATAAATTAAATTGTTAAAATATTTCATTATAGTTTTTACTCCATCATTTTTTCAATTGGTAAAACTAAAATTGAACTAGCTCCTAATAATTTTAATTTTTCCATTGTTTCCCAAAATAGTGTTTCACTGCTTACCATATGCATGGCTACTCGATCATTATCCCCTGCTAATTTTAGAATAGTCGGTTTTTCTGCTCCATGTAGTAAAGATATTACTTCTTCCAATTTTTTTACAGGAGCATGCAACATGATATATTTGGATTCACGAGCTTTAATCACACCTTTAATACGAGTCATTAATTTACTAATAACTTCTTTTTTTATAGCATTAATGTTTCCAGTCTTAGAAATAAGACATGCATGAGAATGATAAACTATTTGTACTTCACGTAAACCATTAGCTTCTAATGTGGCTCCTGTAGAAACTAAATCACAAATAGCATCTGCTAAACCAGCTCTAGGTGCAACTTCTACTGATCCATTTAACATGCATAATTTAAATGAGACATTTTTTTGATCTAAATATTTTTTTAACAAATAAGGATATGAAGTAGCAATTCTAATGTTTTTTAAGCATTTTATACTAGAGTATGTAGTATTTACTGGTAAAGCTAAAGATAATCTACACACTCCAAAATCAAGTCGTCTTAAAGTAACATAAGAATATTCTAGTTTTTGCGACGTTCGTTTTAATAACTCTTCTTCAAGAACATTTTCTCCGACTATTCCTAAATCTACAACACCATCCATTACTAACCCAGGAATATCATCATCACGGACTAACATAACATCAATCGGCATGTTTTCAGCAAAAGCTATTAGCTTTTGTTGTTTTAAATTAATTCTAATACCACAACATGTTAATAGTCTTATAGAATCGTTGCTTAAACGACCAGTTTTTTGCATCGCTATACGTATACGATTATTGTCAAACATATTTGAAATCCTTTAAAATTCTTTATATTAAACAAAAAAAATTATAACTTTTATTTTTTTTCAAAAATAAAAAAACCCAAATAAATAAGGGTTTTTAAAAAAAATATTTCTCTATAATATGAAAAAACATAATAATTAAATAATTTTAACAACGCGAATAATGTTCATATAAAAATTATTGATACTAGTTTTGTTTTACACACTTTTATTAAAATACTTTTTGATATTTAAAAAGATAATAATACGATTTTAATTGAATTTAAAAAATTTTATTTACATTGAAAAACATGATTAATGAAATTTAAAGTGATTAATAATTAATTTAAAATTAAAAAATTAGAATTGTATTAAAAAATAAAAATTTTATTTTTATATCTTTGATATAAAATTATTTAATTTATTAGTTAAAATATTTGTATTTTTTTCTTTAAAAATTAACTTCAATTATAACTATGATTGCAGCATCGCTTCCAAAAAATTTAGGAGCTTCATGGAAAGCTATGATATCTGGATGTTGAGATAGCCAAAAAGGCATTTGTTTTTTTAAAATATGTTTACCATGTCCATGCATAATATGAGCACAAAAAATTTTTTCTTTTTGACATATTGTGATTAATTCAGCTAATGCTTGTTGTGCTTGATATTGTGTTAATCCATGTAAATCAAGAAATATATCTGGTTCATATTTTCCTTTTTTTATATTTTTTAATATATTGTATAAACTTTGATGACGAACATAAGAAACGGGATTATCTTGAAATAAATCTTTTTTATTTTTATCAGAAAAATAATGTGTATGAGCATTTTTCTCTAAAAAAATTCGCTGAGATACCGTATTAGTATTATTTTTTTTATGAACTCGAGAATGAAAAATAGTGTCTTGTACTATCTCACGAGTACCATTTAACCATTTACGAAATAAAATATTCGAATTAATAGCATGTCGTCTATTTTTATTCATAATTATTTTTTACCAATAATATTAATTGAAAATTTTAAATACATATACAATTTACTTGTAATTTTTATAATGATTTACGTATTTTTTATTAATTATATAATTTAGTTTTTGTAAAAACAACAAATAAAAAAATATTATTAGCAGACTATATAGTAAATAAGCTATTTTCAATAATTGATATTTTTAAAAAAAATAATTTTAATTTTTCAAGAAATAAAGAATCATTTTTTTTTATTTATTCTGTATAGTTATATTATTATATTTTAACAATTATAGAAAAATAAAAATGTCTGGAAATACAATCGGTAAAATATTTTGTGTAACTACTTTTGGTGAATCACACGGAGAAGCATTAGGATGTGTAGTTGATGGGACACCACCAGGTCTAGAATTATCTTGTAAAGATTTACAATATGATTTAAATCGGAGACGACCAGGAACTTCTCGTTACACAACTCCACGATGTGAACCTGACAAAATTCATATACTTTCTGGTATATTTAATGGACTTACAACTGGTACTAGTATCGGTTTAATTATTTATAATAGTGATCAACGTTCTCAAGATTATAATGATATCAAAAATATATTCCGACCAGGACATGCTGATTATACTTATGAAAAAAAATATGGAATTAGAGATTATCGTGGAGGTGGAAGATCTTCTGCTCGCGAAACTACTATGCGTGTTGCAGCAGGTGCTATCGCAAAAAAATATCTTAAAAATAAATATGGAGTAAAAGTAAGAGCATATTTATCAGCAATGGGAAATATTAAATGTTCTTTGAAATCTTGGGAAGAAGTAGAAAAAAATCCTTTTTTCTGTGCTGATACTGAAAAAATTTCAGAACTTGAAACTTCAATTAAAAATTTAAAAAAAATAGGTGATTCGATTGGAGCCGAAATAACAATTATTGCTGAAAATATTCCTATAGGATTAGGAGAACCAGTTTTTGATCGTCTTGATGCTGATTTAGCACATGCCTTAATGAGTATTAATGCAGTTAAAGGAATAGAAATCGGAGATGGATTTTCAGTCGTAACTCAAACAGGAAGTACACATCGTGATGAAATTACACCAAAAGGATTTTTAACTAATCGTTCTGGTGGCATTTTAGGTGGTATTAGTAATGGTGAACATATTTTATTAAAAGTAGCATTTAAACCTACATCAAGCATTCGAAAAGTAGGAAATACAATTAATCAAAATAACGAAACAGTTCAAATCATCACTAAAGGTAGACATGATCCATGTGTAGGATTACGTGCTGTTCCAATAACTGAAGCAATGGTAGCAATTGTATTAATGGATCATTTATTAAGATTTCGTGCACAATGTAATGGAAAATAATTTTTTTTAAAATATATAAATACTACTAAGTAAATATTTATTTAGTAGTATAATTATATAAAAACATTATAAATTCTTTCAAAAATTAATATCGCTATACTTTATATTTTAAATAGAATAAGTTTTTTGATATTGAGTCTTATATTCAAATCGTTTAAGTATTTTTACTTATAAAATACAACCAATTTAAAAAGAGTACAATAAAAATTGTTATACTTATCTTTCTAAATACTAAATTTTTATAAAAAAATTGTTTTTTTAAAAAAAAAATTTTAATTTTTTGTGTGAAATAATAAGAGTTTATTAGTAGTAAAAATTAATTTATTAATATGCTATATTTTTTAAAAAATTCGCTGTTGTCTAGCATATTAAAATCTTGTATTATACAAATCAAAGTCATGGATGTATCAAAAAAAGTTATTTTTCTATTCTAACTCATTTATTAGTTTTTACTATTTTTCTGATCTAATTAAATAAAATAAATTCCACCATAATAGTGCTCGATATTATCATATTTATAACCCAAAACAACTAACTATTATCTTTATTTTTTATTTAAACAATATACTTTTATATATGAATTTTTTTTTGATTGCTAAACAACTAAAAAATATACATTTAATACATAAAGATAAGTATATCAAATATAAATTAAAATAAAAAATATTTTTTATTATATTAAATAATTAATACTTTATAATATAAATCGTATTATCTAATATTTTTATATTTAAAATAAAATTATATTTTAAAAACATAATACTCATAATTTCTATATACTTTATTTTTAAATGTGTCAAAAATCCCATAAAATATTTTTTATGGAGGAGGGCCAATAATGTTTAAAGGAAGTATTGTTGCACTAATTACACCCATGGATGAAAAAGGTCGGATTTGTCATTCAAGTTTAAAAAAACTAATAAATTATCATATTACTAATAAAACTACAGCTATTGTTTCTATTGGAACTACTGGAGAATCCGCAACACTGAGTCAAGAAGAACATATAAATATTGTTATGCTGACTTTAGAATTGGCAGACAACCGTATTCCAATTATTGCAGGTACAGGAGCAAATGCTACAACAGAAGCTATATCTTTAACAAACAGATTTGAAAAATCTGGTATTTCAGGTTGTTTAACTGTTACTCCATATTATAATAAACCTACTCAAGAAGGATTATATCAACATTTTAAAGCCATTTCAGAAAATACTGAATTACCACAAATTTTATATAATGTGCCTAGTCGTACAGGATGTGATTTACTTCCAGAAACAGTTGCAAAATTAGCTCAATTAAAAAATATAATAGGAATTAAAGAAGCAACTGGAGATTTATCTAGAATTAACAAAATAAAAGCATTAGTTCCAAGTGATTTCTTATTAATTAGCGGAGATGATGCAACAGCTTTAGATTTTATACAATTAGGCGGTCACGGTGTAATATCAGTTACAGCAAATGTTGCTGCAAAAGAAATGATGAAAATTTGCTCATATGCATTAAAAGGAGATTTTATTAAAGCTAGATCTCTAAATAATCGTTTAATGTTATTACATGAAGCACTTTTTATAGAACCTAATCCCATCCCTATAAAATGGCTAGCTAAAAGAACAGGATTAATAAATTATGATACACTTCGTTTACCCATGACTCCTATTTTAGATTCTACACGTTTTCAACTTGAAAAAGCCATTCAATATGCTAATCTTAAAATATTATAGAACATTTTTTAAAAAAACAATAATATTTCAAATATTAAATATATTTTTAATAACATCTTGCACATTAAAAGATTTTAAAAAAAATGATGATTTTGATTTTTACAATACAAAAAATCAATTTAAAAAATTAATCGTTCCAAAGGGGATCAGCATTCCCGATAAAAAAGAAGAATATAGTATTCCTTATACAGATAAAGATTTAGAAAAAAAAAATCATGATATATTTCCTCCTATATAAAACATATCATGTTTTAAAAAAATGTTTTTAAGTTAAACATTATTTATGTCAATTAATGCAGACTATCTTCATGATATTCTGCATTACTTATAATAAAAAATTAGAAAAATAATTTTCAAGGAATTAAGTGAATAACTTCTTCATGATATCTTCATACATACAACTTAATAATTGCAAATCAGATATTTTTACACATTCATTCATTTTATGAATTGTGCTATTAGTTAATCCTAATTCGACTACTTCAGAACCTGTTAAGGAAATAAATCGACCATCAGAAGTTCCACCAGAAGTAGATAAAATAGGTTTTTTCTTATTAAAATAAGAAACAGATTGTATTACAGTTGTTATTAATAAACCTTTTTTAGTAAGAAATGGTTTTCCTGATAACAACCATTTGATAGAGTAATTGATATTATTTTCATCTAATATATTGACTATTTTAGATTGAATATCTTTCTCAGAAACTTCTGTATTAAATCGAATATTAAACTGAACGAATAAGGAACCTGGAATAATGTTATTAGTGCCATCTCCTGCATGAATATTTGCAATATTTATACTCGTAGGTAAAAAAAAATCATTCCCATTGTCTAATTGTATAGATAATATCTTTAAAATGATCGGTAATCCCTTATGTATTGGATTATCTGCTAAATCAGGATAAGCAATATGACCTTGTATTCCATGAATAGTTAAATTCGCCGTAATTGAACCACGTCGACCATTTTTTATAACATCACCTACTACAGCAGTACTAGAAGGTTCTCCTACTAAACAGTAATCAATAAAATCATTTTTATAGGTTAAATATTCTACTACTTTAGTCGTTCCATTAACTGCACTAGACTCTTCATCCGAAGTAATAAGAAAAGATAAACGTCCTTTGTGTTTTGGGAATTTTTTTACAAATCTTTCAGTAGCAATAACCATAGCTGCTAAAGCACCTTTCATATCTGAAGAACCTCGTCCAAATAAAAATCCATTTCTAATTACTGGTTCAAAAGGATTAGTATACCAATCTTGTTCCGGTCCGGGTGGCACTACATCAGTATGTCCTGCAAATGTGAATGTTTTTCCAGTACCTCTAAAAGCCCAAAAATTTTTTGTATCATGAATATTAATTATTTTAACTTTAAATCCTATTGCACATAAACGTTTAATAATAATATCCTGACAACCTAAATCTTTTGGACTAATAGATGGAATAGAAATTAATTCTTGTGCTAATTTAGTGATTGAGCAAATCATATATCTTCCTAATCTAGGATTCATACTAAAAAATATTATCAATATTTTTTATAAAAAATGGGGCTATAACTAAGCCCCATAAAAATTAAAAACTTTTAAAAATCAAGTTAAGATTTTAATAAAGTTATCGATTGATCAACTATATTTTCAGTAGTAAAACCAAACTTTTTAAATAAATCTTCAGCAGGAGCTGAGTTACCAAATGTTTTCATGCCAATAATTAAACCATTGAGTCCTACATACTTATACCAAAAATCTTCTATACTTGCTTCAACTACAATTCTTTTAGTAACATAAGATGGCAATACAAGTTCTTTATAAGTAGTATCTTGTCTATCAAAAACATTAGTAGAAGGCATCGATACGACACGTACAGAATACCCTAAAGACACAAGTTTTTTTGCAGCAATTAAAGTAATATTCAGTTCTGAACCAGTTGATATAAAAATAACGTCTAGTGGTTTTTTAGAATCGTATAATATATATGCCCCATAAGAAATACTATCTAATTGTTTGGAGTCTCGATGAAATTGTTCTAAATTTTGACGTGATAAAATTAATGCTGTAGGTCCTGATTTTTTTTCAATAGCTTGTTTCCAAGCTATTGCTGTTTCGACTTGATCACTAGGTCTCCATACATCTATATTAGGAGTCATTCTTAAGCTAGCTAATTGTTCTACAGGTTGATGCGTAGGACCATCTTCACCTAATCCAATAGAATCATGAGTATATACAAAAATATGTTTAGTATTCATTAAAGCAGCCATACGAACTGCATTACGTGCATATTCAACAAACATTAAAAATGTAGCAGTATAAGGAATGAAACCTCCATGATGAGAGATTCCATTTGCAATAGCTGTCATTCCAAATTCACGAACTCCATAATGAATATAATTTCCAGATAAATGATCTACAATAGAATTAGAAACTGACGACATAGTCAAGTTACTAGGCGATAGATCTGCTGAACCACCAATCAACTCAGGCAAAATTTTAGCATAATTTTCTAATGTATTTTGAGAAGCTTTTCGACTAGCAATATTTTTTTTATTTTCCTGTAAAAAATGAATATAATTATTTGTTATCTTACTCCAATTTAAAGGTAATTCTTTTTTCATTCGTCGTAAATATTCTAACGATAAATTAGAATATTTAGATTGATATGAAGAAAATTTTTTATTCCATTCTTTTTCAAGTTCAGAACCTTTTTCTACAAAATTCCATTCTTTATAAATTTTTTTAGGTATTTCAAAAGGAGGATACTTCCAATGTAATTGTTCTCGAGTCAAAGCAATTTCTGCTTCACCAAGTGGAGCGCCATGCGATTCTGCTGTGCCTGATTTATTAGGAGAACCAAAACCAATGATAGTATTACAAATAATAATTGAAGGTTTGTCTATGATTGATTTTGCTTCTTTTATACTATTTTTTATAGATTCTGAATTATGACCATCAATCGCATCTACTACATGCCAATTATACGATTCAAAACGTTTTGCTGTATCATCAGTAAACCAATTAGATGTTTTTCCATCAATTGAAATACCATTCTTATCATAAAAAACAATTAATTTTCCAAGACTTAAAGTTCCTGCTAAAGAACATACTTCGTGAGAAATTCCTTCCATTAAACAACCATCACCTACAAAAACCCAAGTATAATGATTAACTATATCGTGTTCTGGTCGATTAAAATAAGAACTTAAAGTTCTTTCTGCAATAGCCATACCAACAGCATTTGCCAATCCTTGTCCTAATGGACCGGTAGTTGTTTCTACACCAGGTGTTTCACCTGTTTCAGGATGTCCTGGAGTTTTTGAATTAAGTTGTCTAAAATTTTTTAGCTCTTCTATTGATAAATCATATCCTGTAAGATGTAACAAACTATACAATAACATAGAACCATGTCCATTAGACAATACAAAACGATCGCGATCAGTCCAATTAGGATTTCTTGGATTATGTTTTAAAAAGTTTCTCCACAAAACCTCAGCAATATCTGCCATTCCCATAGGCATACCAGGATGACCTGATTGCGCATTTTGTACAGCATCTATACTTAATATTCGGATTGCATTAGCTAGTTCTCTTCGTAAAAACATAGATTTTCCTTTAGATTAAAATATTACTAGTGAAGTTTTATTTTAAAAAAACGTTTTATATCTTTTTAGAGAATATTTCTTCTAGATATAATTGATCTTTTCCAAAAATACGTATACCTTCAGATAATTTTTGAACAGCCATAGGATCTTGATTATGTTCCCATCGAAATTCTTCTTCAGAAAGTTTTATTGGAGGAAGTGAAGTAGAACTAGGAGGATTAAGTTGTCTATCAATGTTTCCAGTATTAGATTCTAGTTCTTTTAATAAAACAGGTGAAATAGTTAGTCGATCACATCCAGATAAATATAATATTTGTTGGATATTACGAAAGCTTGCTCCCATAATAATAGTTTTATAATTATGTTTTTTATAGTATTCATATATTTTACAAACAGATATCACACCAGGATCTTTTCCTGAAAAAGATTTAGATAGTAAGTTTTGAGAAATATACCAATCGTAAATACGACCAACAAAAGGAGATATTAAAAAAACATTTGCTTCTGCGCAAGCGCGTGCTTGAGCAAAGGAAAACAAAAGAGTTAAGTTGCAAAGAATATTGTCTTTTTTAAGTTCTTCTGCAGCTTTTATACATTCCCATGTAGCAGCTAATTTAATTAACACTCTTCTTCTAGGAATTCCTTGTTCTTCATACAAATTAATTATTTTTTTTGCTTTTAAAATACATTTTTCTGTACTAAAAGACAATCGAGCATCAACTTCACTAGAAACATAACCTGGTATTTTATTTAAAATTGCTATTCCAAGATCAACTAATATTTTATCGCTTGCATTAATTATTTGTTCTTTATATAAACCCCCTTTCTTTCTTGCATATTCTATAGCTTGATCTATAAAAATTTGATTAACACTCAAACTTACTGCTTTAAGTATCAAAGATGGATTAGTAGTAGCATCTTCTGGTGTATACTTGCAAATAGATTCTATATCACTAGTATCTGCAACTATCGTTGAAAATTGTTTTAAAGCATTTAATTGATTCATAGTTAATCTCATTTTTCTTAAAAATAAAAAATTTAAATTTAAAAATATATCAATGAAAAAATAATAAATATATTTCTACTCAGTACTAATTAAAACATTATATATTAATAACAAAAAATCATTTTAATATTAAAAATATTAAAATGATTTTTTCTAACTAGTATAAATTAAATAAACACACATAAAAAATATATATTTTCTTAATATAAAAATAATTTTCAAAAAATTTCATAAATATTTTTAATATATCTACAGATTAATTTTATTGAAAATATTTAAATGATTAGTGATATATTTATCAATATTTTTTTATTATTAATGAAGCGTTAGTGCCACCAAAACCAAAACTGTTAGACATCGCTGTTCTAATTTTTATATTTGTAGTTTTTTGAATAATATTCATATCTTTTGCACAAGATTCTAATGTTTCAATATTGATTGAAGGAGCAATAAAATCATATTTTAACATTAATAGAGTATAAATAATTTCATGTACTCCTGAAGCTCCTAACGAATGACCTGTCATTGATTTTGTTGCTGAAATCATTGGTTTTTTTTCATTTAAGAACACTTTTTTAATTGCTTTTAGTTCTATTAAATCACCAGTTTTCGTCGAAGTTCCATGTACATTAACGTAATCAATGGAGATATTTTTATCTTTTCTTGCTAAATTCATACAGCGAAGCGCTCCATTTCCTGAAGGTGATACCATATTAAAACCATCAGATGTTGCTGCATATCCGATGATTTCTGCATAAATATGAGCAGAACGAGATAAAGCAGAACTCAATTCTTCAATAACTAGCATTCCTGCACCACCTGAAATAACAAAACCATCACGATTTATATCGTATACACGTGATGATTTCACAGGATTACTGTTAAAATTTGTAGAGAGCACTCGCATTGCATCAAATTGACTAGCTAATTCTAAACTCACCTCTTCACCTCCACCTGCAAAAATAATATCTTGTCTACCAAACTGAATTAATTCAAATGCATGTCCAATACAATGTGCAGAAGTAGCACAAGCTGAACTTATAGAATAAGTTATTCCATAAATTTTAAAAAAAGTAGATAAACAAGCCGATATTCCAGAAGGCATAGTTTTAACTGCAAGATAAGGGCTAATATAGTTTAAAAAACCTGTATTTTTCATAGTATTTATATTAGATTCAATAATATTTTTTGAAAAACTACATCCTGATCCAGCAATTAATCCAACACGAGGATTTTTCTGATATTCTGCACTTTCTATATTGGCATCTTTGATAGCTTCAATCATCGCCAAAAAAGAATATCTAGAGGCATTATTCATAAATCGAGACAATTTCTGTGATATCATATTCATACTTTTTAATTTAATATTACCCCAAATGTTACTACGCATTCCTAATTTTTTCATTTCTTCTGAAAAAACAATTCCGGAAGCACCATTATATAAAGAATCAAGGACTTCTTTTTTTTTATTACCAATGCTCGAAATAATACCAATACCTGTTATCACTACTCGTCTCACTTTTAATCCTTAAATTTATGAAAAATTATATATCTAATAAAAACTAGTAATAAAAAATCAAAGCGCAATTTTACATGCACAATAAAATATTTAAATTAATTTAATTTCTCATCATACATATAACGATATTTTATGGATAAAAAAAATGAATGAATTTTACATTGGTATACTTTATATTGTACCAACTCCTATCGGTAACCTTTCAGATATAAGTTATAGGGCATTAAAAATATTGAAAGATGTTCATATAATTGTAGCTGAAAATATTAGACATACTAATATTTTACTTCAACATTTTAATATTAAAAACTATTTAATATTAATGAATAAAGATAATGAAAAAAAACAAAGTGATAACTTAATTCAAGAACTAAAAAAAGGAAAAAAAATTGCTTTAGTTTCTAATGCAGGCACTCCAATTATTAATGATCCTGGCGGTATATTAATAAAAAAATGCCATTCTTGTAATATAACAGTTATTCCTCTTCCAGGACCTTGTGCTGCTATTACAGCATTAAGTGCTTCTGGAATAATAAATAATCGTTTTTGCTATGAAGGATTCTTGCCTTCTAAAAAAAAAGCAAGACGTGATTTACTCTATTCTTTAAAAGAAGAAACACGAACAATTATTTTTTATGAATCTAAATATAGGATACTTGAAAGTATACAAGATATAATAGAACAAATAGATAAAAATAGACACGTAGTAATAGCAAGAGAAATTACAAAAAAATGGGAATCTATTTATGGAGCAAAAGCAAGTGTAATGCTTCAATGGCTTAAAGCTGATAAATATCGTTATCAAGGAGAAATAGTAATTATTGTTGATGGTTTTAAAAAATTAAAAACAGATAATTTATCAAAAAAAATCTTGGATACATTTTTAATATTAAGAAATTTTTTTTCATTAAAAACATCAGTTTTAATTACTTCCCAAATACATAAGATTAGTAAAAATAATTTATATCAATACGTGATAAAAAAAGAAGAGTGACAATATTACATGAATAATGTATCATTAATCTTGAAGTTGACCAAACAGTCGCTGTTTAATTTTTAAAAATTAAAAAGAGGAAAGTCCGGGCTCCATAGAGCAGGGTGCCAGATAACATCTGGAAAGCGTAAGCTTATGACTAGTGCAACAGAAAAAAAACCACCTATTTTTTAATAAAAAATATGGCCAGGGTGAAAAGGTGTGGTAAAAGCACACCGCATAATTGGTAACAATTTATGGCATGGTAAACTCCACCCGGAGCAAAGCCAAATATAGGATAAATTATTGCGTATTGCTCGTACTTTATAAACCTGGGTAGGCTGCTTGAGTTAGTAAGTAATTACTAATCTAGATGAATGACTGTTAAAACAGAACCCGGCTTACAGGTCAACTTCACCAGTCTAAAAAATTTCTATAAAGGTAATAAGTTTATTACCTTTAATTGATTAATGTTTAAAGCATTCAAGAATGTAATTTAATTTCCAGAAATCTGCATTTCAGATAATAATACTGATCCACATTGAATATTATTACGACTATCAATATCAGTACTAATATCAATAATATTATTCCACATATTTTTTAAATTACCAGATATAGTAATTTCATTAATAGGATAAGAAATTTTTCCTTTTTCAACCCAAAAACCTACTGCTCCACGTGAATAATTACCACTGATTATATCTACACCTTGTCCCATTAATTCTGTTACTAATACTCCCTGATTCATCTTTTTTAAAAGCTCTTCAAAAGATATGTTGCTATTTGAAATCAACCAATTATAAATTCCACCGCAATTTCCTGTACTTTTTAATTTAAGTTTACGTGCATTGTAACTATTTAATAACCAAGTTTGTAATATTCCGTTTTGAATAATATATTTATTTGTTGTAATTACACCTTCATTATCAAAAGGTTTGCTTCCTAATCCTTCTTTTAAATGAGGATTTTCTTCGATATTCAGCCAATCAGGGAAAATTCTCATTTTTAAATCATTAATTAAAAATGTAGATTTTTGATAAACATTATCACCACTAATAGCATGAACAAGATGCGAAAAAAAGATATGAGATATTTCCGATGAAAAAATAACTGGAGATTTCATAGTATGTATTTTTCGAGAACCTAGTCTAGATATGACTCGTTCAGCAGTTTTTTGACCTAATATTTCCGGTTTTACTAAATTGTCTATTTTTCTTGAAACAGAATAATCAAAATCTCTTTGCATAGAATTTTTATCTTTAGCAACTATACAGTTATAAGTTGAATAACGAGTAGATTTATATTTTTCTAACATACCTAGACTATTTCCAAAAACATTTATAGTTGCATAACTATTAAAAAAACTACCTTCGCTATTAATAATTCTCTTGTCAAATTTAAAAGCTGCTTTCTCTGATGAGACACAAAGATCAATTGCATTTTTCACATTAAATTCCCATGGATGAAATAAGTTAAGTTCTATACAATGGAAACATAATAACTTTATATCTGGCAAACCTGAAAAAAAATCAGAAGATGAATACTTTGAAATATTGATAGCTATATCTAACATTTTTTCAATACTATTGATACTAAAATCTTTTGATGAAACACTACCTTTAGAGAATTTATTATATACTGTTATAAATAATGCACCGTCACTATTAAACTCTACATTTTCAATAATACTATTTCTTATAGTAACACTAATACCTATTGTTTTTTTGACAAATACTTCAACAGCAGTACTTTTATTTTTAGATAGTTGAAGAGTTTCTTTAACTACATTCATAAGAAATAATTCTTCTTTTTCGATTTCCTTAATTAATTCCATATATATTAACCCTTGTAAAAATATTTTTTTATATATAAAGATTATATTAAAAAATACTTAAAATTAAAATAAATTACTTTGTATAAAATATAGATATAATTATTCTTCAATGTTAAAATTTATTGAATGTCATATGATTATTTGCTCATTTAACTAATATACTAGAACAATCAAAGATTGTTATTAAGGAAAAAAATGAATTTCAAAAAAATTATTGCCGGTGATGATATACCAAATGATATATACGTTATTATAGAAATACCATCAAACTCATCTCCTATTAAATATGAAATAGATAAAAAATCAGGTATGCTTTTCGTAGATCGTTTTATACCTACTCCCATGTTTTATCCTTGTAACTACGGTTATATTAATCAAACTTTATCTCTAGATGGTGATCCTTTAGATGTTTTAGTATCTTCATACTATCCAATACAATCGAACTGTGTTATTCACTGCAAACCTGTTGGAATCTTAAAAATGCAAGATGAATCAGGTGATGATGCTAAAATTATAGCAGTTCCTAAAAGTAAAATTTGTAAAGAATACAAAAATATAAATGATATATCAGATATACCAGAATTATTAAAAAAACAGATTTCTCATTTTTTTCAACATTATAAAAACCTAGAAAAAAGAAAATGGGTAAAAATTGTTGGATGGGGAGATTGTCAAGATGCGAAATTAGAAATTAAAAATGCATATAATCGTGCTAAGCAACAACAATAATATTTTTTTGATATAAATAATATTTGTAATATATTTAAAAAATAAAATTTTTTTCATTAATTTTAAAATAAAATAATAAAAATCTTATATATCCAATTAAATCATATTTTGAAAGTAAATAGTGCAAATTCAATTGAGAAGAAAATTTTAGTTTTATTTTAGGAAAAATCAAAACTGATATTTTTTTACTATTAAATGCAATAGTCCATTCTATATTAGTAGAATTCTTGAGAAATGGATGTAGTGTAAATAATATATTTCCTTTGTCTATTATAATTTCTTGATTAATTTTTATAATATCTATTTTTCCTGAAAAATAAGGAAAAAATAAAGTTATATACTTTAATATTTTATTACTTCTGATAAAAATATTTTGAAAACTAACATCAGCCGAAACTTTAGGCTGATACCAAGTACCAAAAATATTTATTTTACTTTGAAAAATACCATTTGCTTGTTTAAAGTTTAAAGTAAAAAAATTTATAAAAGAAAAAGGGAAATGATCAACAATAAATTCACCTTCTATATTTTTTTTATCATAAATATCTATAATATTTAAATATCCTACGATACTGTTTTTTTGCAATGAGTCTCTTATCTTGTTTACCATCCATTTACTTTTCAAATCATTATTTATTAAATGAATAGATATTTTAAAATAATCTATATTTTCAATAAAAATTTTTTTATTGATCTTTTTTTCTAATTTTATATTATTGCCTATTAGAATTAATTTACTATCATAAATATTTTTTTTCAATTTCCATTGAAATTGTGAATTAATAGATAATTCACTTTTAAAATTCAGCAGTTCTGGATTAAATATATTAAAAAAAGATATTTTTATGTTATGTAAAAAGGATAAAAAATTATCTCTTTTTCTAATATTTTCTTGATAAAAATTACTGATATTATTATTAGAATCATAATAATTAATTAAATTATTTTTTTTTGCATTGACTTGTCCTAAAAAAGTTTGAATCTTGACTTTTTTAAAAAAACCTTTCCAATTTCCTGTTTTTTTATTAAAAAATCCATTGATTATTAAATTTATATATAGTTTATGACTTTTTAATAAAAAAGAAAAATGTTGTTTATTATTATAAGAACAAGTGTGAATACGTAAAGTATTAATATAAAAATTATTAAAATGAATTTTTTTTGCGTCTATTAATATTTTTCCTAAAAATTTATTATTCATATTTATTTTCGTAGATATTTTTATATTTTTTAAATATGTATTATTCCAATCTAAATCACTAGCTAAAATTTGACTGGTAATAGTAGGAAATAAATAATCGCCGTAACAATTTAATTTTGCTTTAATTCTACCTTTTAAATTAGGTGTAAAATAATTTAAATTATTAGCATAAAAAGATGAATAAATATTATATTTGTTTCCTAACGAACCATTGAAATGTAATTTATTCTTTCCTAAAAATAAATCTATTCCAGGAATATCTATACAATTAAAGTTTTTATAGTATAGAGAGCCTAGTACAGAGAATTGTTTTCTTATGATATTACCATCTAAATGTATTTTAGGAATATATAAATTACTTATATTATTATCATAGTTTCCTGCTATATTCATTTTTCCTATTAATTTTAATATATATTTATTATGTTGAATATTTTCTTTTAAATTAATTATTTTTTTATAAAAATTTTTTTGTTTAACTGGAATAAATTTAATTTTTTTTAAAAATATATTCTGTAAATTACCGCTTCCTTTAATATCAATAAATATTGAAGGAAAACCTTGTAGAGTAAAAATATTTTTTAAAGATAAAAAATAATTATTAATTTTTCCTTTCAAAACACCATTAAAATTATCTAATTTTAATATATAATCTTTTTTAATTGGTAAAGATAAATTGTTACTCTTTAATTTTATAAAAAATGGATAATCTACACTGTTTAAAAAAACTAATCCATAAATTTTAATATTATATAAATCTTTAGATTTTAATTTAAATTTAAATTTATTATGAGTACTTAAACCTGCTGTAAATGAAACATGCATAATTTTGTTATGAAATATCGGCGTCATTATTCCAGTATTGATAAAACATGAAGTTGAACCATGATTATTAAAAAAAATTTTTCCATAAGAATTTGTTTTTAAAAAAGAAGAATCTATTTTTAGATTCTTTATTTTTAAAATACTATTTTCTATTTTAGCTTTGAACTCTACTTTAAAGACATTATTATTTTTATAATCTATAAATTTTATTTTATTACATTTTAAAGATTTAAAATTAATATTTAAGGGAATAAAGTTTTTTTGTTCATATGAAAAAAATTGTAAAAAACTATATATTTTTTTATATTTATTAAATTTCTCTTTCAAAGTTGAATGATTTAAAATATTTTTTTTTTTAAATCAACCTTTGATGATAAATAAATAGAATTTATATAAGTAGGTGAAAAAATAATATTATTTTTAACTAACTCTATACTACTTAAAACATTTAAAAAACATATATGTACTCCTGGCGATTTAAAAAAAATTTTATCTGCATGTATTTTTCGAAAAATTAAGGGATATTTTATAAAAATATTTTTTTTAAAAATATTAAGAGATGTATTTTTTTTTAAAAAATTATGGGATATATTGTTTTCTGATGAAACGATCAAAGTTTTTGTTTTAATTTCTTTAAAACTTGTTTCCATTTTAAATAGAGATTGAGTATCTAGAATCACATGTACACTATTTGTTCTCATTGAAATACCAAAAGCATTATATTCAGCATTTTTTAAAGTAAAATCACGCCAATTTCCCGATATTTCTTCTGCTTTTAATCCTATAAAAAAACGACTAGTAAAATTAAAAAAATATTTAAATCCAATATTACTTTCTATAAATAATAAAAAAATTACAAAGAACGTAGAAAAAAAAATCAAAGATTTAGATAAGCATCTCTGATATATACTCATAAAAATTGTCCTGATTTAGTATTAAATTATAAATATAAAAATTAATTTATAATAAATTAACTAAGAGTTAACATGATATATTTTATATTAAAAACAATAAAAAAACGATATTTTTCTATTATGTAAGTATGATTTTTAAAATACTTTATAATAAATTTACGTAATATTAAAAATTAATTATAATATTGCAATATACTAGATCCTGTTTTATAAAAAATATCGAAAGTTAAACAACTATTATAGTTTTTGATAATATGTTAAAATATTTTTTTGATTTTATAAGACAATAATGCTGATAAAATTCATTGATTTAAAATATATCGTATTATACTTCAAGGGGAAAAATGATGTCACGTATATGTCAAGTTACTGGTAAAAAAAGAATGATTGGTAACAATCGTTCTCATGCTATGAATGCAACTAAAAGAAAATTTTTAATAAATATTCAATACCATCGATTTTGGATTGCTGATGAAAAAAGATTTGTTAAATTACGTGTCTCAGCTAATGGAATGCGTTGTATTGACAAAAACGGTATTGAAAAAATAATAAAAAAAATAAATTATAAAAAATAAGGGTGATTTAATGGCTAAAAAAACTCGTGAAAAAATAAAAATGATATCATCTGCAGGAACTGGACATTATTACACTACAACTAAAAATAAAAGAAATACGCCAGATAAGTTAAAATTCAAAAAATATGATCCTGTAATTCGAAAACATGTCTTATATAACGAAGGCAAGATCAAATAAAAAAATAATACATTTCTATTAAAAAATATTTTTATTTTATACTAAAAACTAAAGTATAATTTTAGAAAAATTATACTTTATTTATAAGAATTTTTTAAAAAAAATTCCAATCTTAAAATACATAATAATGTATAATAGTTATCTTTTTTAAATTAAATTATACCATTTAAATAATAAAATAAAAACTATATATTTAAAAAAGTGTGAGTTATAAAAAACATTAAATCATATAATATTTTTTTAAACAAAGGAAATGTAACAGGTATTAAAAAATATAAAACTAATATCCCTACTAATACATTTAACGAAAACCCAATAGAAAAAATAGATATCTGGGGAGATAAACGATTTAATAAACTCATTATAAACCCAAGAGATAATAAAACAATCATAACTGGAAAAATAAATAAAATGCTATTAAAAAAAATATAACTAGAAAATTTTAATAAGATAAAGAAAATATTGACATTTAAAAAATAACTATCAATAGGCATACTATAAAAGCTATCAATTAATATAGAAATTAAATAAAGATGAGTATTTAAAATTAGAAAAAAAAATAAAGTCAAAATATTCAATAAACGAGATATTACAGAAATACCAATATGACTATTGTGATTAAAAAAAGTTGCAAATGATAGACCCATTTGTAAGCCTATTATTTCACCAGCTAAATTTACTGTAACAAATAACAATTGTGCAGTAAAACCTAAAACAATTCCAATTAATATTTGTTGTAAAAGTAACAACAATCCCAAATATGAAAACAATGTTGTATGAACTTCAGGTAACAGAGGAAATACTAACCAACTGATCATGCCAGATAAAACAATTTTATTCTTTCTATTAATAAGTTTATCATTAAAAATAGGTGCAGTAGAAAAAAAAGATAAAATTCGTACCATAGGCCAGAAAAAATTACTAATTAAGGTTATCAATTGTAAACTATTAAATGTTAACATTATGATTTAATAATCAAAGGTATACTATTGAATAAATTATGCATGTAATCTAGCATAATACCTAACATCCAGGGTCCAAGTATTACGATTACGCCTAAAACAGAAATAATTTTAGGAATAAAAGATAGAGTTTGTTCATTAACTTGTGTAGCCGCTTGTAAGATGCTAATAACTAAACCACTAATTAAAGCTGCTAATAATAATGGTGCAGCAATAATTAATGCAACTTTTATGGAATTATGAAATAATTCCATGACATATTCAGATGTCATAAATAAACATCTCCATTTTAACAGTTAATTTAAAATTATTTATCATATATAAATATATTTTACAAAAATGTTATGCATTAAAACTTTGTGTTAATGAAGTAATTAATAATTGCCATCCATCAGCTAATACAAACAACATTAGTTTAAAAGGTAAAGAAATTGTTGAAGGTGGCACCATCATCATGCCAAGAGCCATCAATACACTAGCTACAACTAAATCAATAATTAAAAAGGGTATAAAAATAGTAAATCCAATTTGAAAAGCTGTTTTTAATTCACTAGTAATAAATGATGGTAATAAAATTCGCATTGGTATATCATTTTTATTTTTATAATAGGAAATATTTGCTAATTTTGAAAATAATTCTAAATCAGGTGTATGTGTTTGATTTAACATAAATTTTTTTAACGGAACTACACCTTTTAGAATAGCATCTTCCATATTTATCTTTTCTTCGCTAAATGGCACATAAGCATCTTTATATATTTTATCAAATGTAGGAGACATTATAAAAAATGTCAAAAAAAGTGCTAAACCCAGTAATATTTGATTTGGTGGCGCATACGGTGTTCCTAATGCATTTCGTAATAAACCAAAAACAATAATAATTCTTGTAAAACTAGTCATCATTAAAAGAAAGGCTGGAAGGAAAGTTAAAGATGTTAAAAAAACTAATGTTTGTACTGGAACCGACCAAGTCTGTCCTCCGTCATCTAAAATATGACTTGTTAATCCAGGTATTTCTGCACGAACTGTTGGACAAAGAAATAATAAAAATAAAAATGGAATAATTCGATAAAACATTGTTTTTTTCCAGGATATTTTAGAAAAATTTTTTAAAGAATGATTAAAAGAATTTTTTTGAAACAAAGTTTCATCTGTTTTTTTTATTGGTACATCCTTTAAAATAGATGAAAATGTATATAAATGCGTAATATTTTTTGTTGTTACACCCAATAATAGTCTTACTTTTTGAACCTCTACAAGAAGAACAGACTCTTGGGATCCGACAGATAATCTATCTATAATTTTTATACAAGATATTAAGTGATTAACTTTAAAAAAAGAAATTTTTTTTAAAATCCAACTTAAAATTAATATCAATAATATTATTTCAGATAAAGCACTAATTATTTGATAAAATTTTTCACTATTAAATATCGGTTGAAAAATACTTGATATTGACTGAAAAAACATATTATTTTTCATAAAGTTTAAATTTAAGATAAAACATTTATAGTTTTTAAAGAATTCTTTATACTAGTAATACGAAGACCATATTTTTTTTCTAGCACTACAATTTCGCCAGATGCGATTAAATAACCATTAACAAAAATATCTAATGATTCTTTTATTGATTTATCTAAAATTAACATGCTTCCCTTTGAAAAGCTAAGAAAATCTTTTATTTTTACTTTGGATTTTCCTAATTCTACAGTAATATTAACAAAGGTATTAAGTAAAACATGTTTACTATCTACTGTAGTTCTAGAATCATTTAATATATTTTTATTCACATTTTCTTGCAGTGATAAATCCTCATTAACATCTTGATTTTTAGATATTTTTTTTTCAGAATTAATTGATTTTTTCTTATCATCGTTGTTCTGTGTATTGCTCATGAGAGCGTTCCTTATCTTGATCAGACTCTAAATTATTATTAATAAACTCTTCTATAAAAACAATAGATTGTTCATTAAACGTTTTATAGTCACCAAAAAATATAGCTTGATCTTTTATGAAAGCTGTAATTTTATTAGGTTTTTTAATTGGTAAAATATCTCCTACCGATAAATTATAAATTTTATCATATGAAATAGAAATGCCAACGATTTTAGATTTAATATTTAATTCAACATTATATATATCATTAAAAGAGATACTATTCTTAGTATTTTTTTCTTCTATATGCGTGTTTTTATAATTACCGCTCATTGAAAGAACTATTTTTTTATCAATATGTTTCAGTATTGAAATTGGGATTAAAATATTAAAAAAAACTTCTATATTATTAATAGTAAAATTAAAATAATGAATTAAAAATACTCTATTAAGATCAAAATCAAATTGTTTTATATCAAAAAACGTTTTTGTATTAATAAAAGTTATTTCTTTTAAAAAATATTTTTTATAAATTCGAGTCAAAGAGCTTGTTATAAATTTAATTATTTTTTTATTAATGAAAATCTCGGCAGACGTGATATGTGTTATTTTTTTATTATTGTTTATAGAATTATCCTTTCCTCCAAACAAAATATCTATGACAATAGATAAAAAATTATCGGAAAAAATTATAAAAGATTGATTATTATAAGGAAGTATTTCTATTAAATTAAGACATCTTAAGTTTTTTACGATGTTTTCATTAGCATAACAAGATCCTATCCTTGTGTTGTAAGATATTAATTTTATATTCTTTTTAGTAAGATTAGAAAAAAATGTTATAAAATGTTCTACCAAACCATCATTAATATCTTCTAAAATTTTAATTTCATATTCTTTTAAAGAATGCTTTAAATTATTTTCCCTTTCATAAACTTTTTTGAATTTATTATATAAATTATTACTTTTCCCCATTTTTATACCTCACAGGTAAAAGTTATTAAAAGAAAAACTGAATACTTCGATTGTTTACATCGAATAACATGATTATTTTGCAAAATAGTTTATATTTTTTTCACACACATATGTCAATTAGTTTATATTTTGTAAAATCTGTTTTTTTTTCATATATATTCAACATTTTTTTAAAATTATCTGTACGATGCATATTTTTATAAAATGAATTTTTATAGATTTTTAGTTTGTTATTTTTCAAAGAACTACAAATCTTGAATTCTTCTAATTTAATTCCATTTTTTGTTAAAGAATCACGTAAAAAAGGCATATAATCATCTAAAAACATTCTAACTTCATTATATTTAGAAATAAGTTTTAATGTAGCAGCATTATTTTTCATATTGATGACAACATGTATAGAACCTAAATATTCTGGTTTTAAATGTATTTCTACTTCATTAAACTTATTAGAAATTGACAAAAGTATTTTTTGGCTGATTAATTTTTTCCATTTAATAGAGTTACTTGAATCATTTGAAAACAATGGTTCTATGCATAATTTCATATCTTTGGGTTGATTAAAAACTTTTAAGGAACTTCCTCTGTTAATTACATTTTCATATTTGGATGTAAATAAAACATTTTTATTTTTTTTAATATCTGTCGGAACAATTATTTTTTTTGCGTCTTCTACACATTTTATATTATTTTTATTAATATTAGACATACTTATTTTTTTTTGAAAAAATTTATGATTAATTTTTTTAGAATATACATTATTTCTTATATTTATATTATTTAATTCACGAATGTGATTGTATGTATTTTTATTTTTTATCAGCTTATTTGGTGAACTATCTATTTTTAATACTTCAATTTTTTTTTTATTTTTTTTGATGTTATCATTTTTTCTATTTTTTAAAGAATCAATAGAATTTGACGGAGTATTTTGATCTTTATCTATTCTTTTTTTTTGTATTTTATCATCTTCAATATTATTCACGTCTTTCAAATTACAACCTACATCTTTTACACTTAAAAAATTCAATAAATTATTGATTACAAAATTAGAACAGAGAATACTTTTATCATCATCTTTTTTTTCTTTGTTGAAAACATCATCAAATTCTATTTTTTTACTCAGTAAGTGTTTATTTAATTCATTAAAAATAGATTTTGATAATCCTGTTTCATAAAGAACATCAAAAAAATTATTGTTTTTATTAAAAGAAGCATTGTTCTGTGATGCTACATTGAAAATCATTTCTAACATTATAATCATTGTCCTTTTTTTAAAAATTTTAATTGAATATAATTATTATTAATTATGTCTTCCTGTATTTTTCTTATTTTTAGTATTTCTTTTTTATTTACTATATTAAAATGTTGCCAAACTTTTAGTTTAATTTTATTTTTAGACCATGTTCTTAAACTTTCTTCAATTATTTTTTTATGTTTTTCAATTCTATTTAGATTGTCTTGGATAATTATTTGCAGCATCGAAATAAAATTATTGTAGTTTTCCCATTGATGTATACAAATTCCTAATATCATTTTATCATGTATTTTTTTTGAATATTCTTTTTGATAATCAATCAACAATTGTAATTGCTTACTATTCTGTTCTTTTTGTAAATACAGCTGTTTAAGATTAATAAGTTCTATGTCTATTTTCTTTTTTTCTATTTCTTCTAATAAAGAAAATGAAAATTTTTTATATGTCATTGATTTAATACATCCAGTATATTTAAATATTAAAGAAATATTTCATTTAACGCTTCACAAGAAATCAAATAATCACTTTTTTCCGATATTTCTTGTTGCAAAAATTTTTTTAATTTTGGCCATATTTTAATAGCATGATCTAAAATTAAATCAGTACCATTCACGTAGGCACCTATATTTATTAAATCTCTATTCCTTTGATAAGAAGCAACTAATTTTTTAAAATACAAAGCTTGATTATATTGTTTCGTATTAATAATACTAGGCATAACACGACTAATAGAAGATTCAATATCAATTGCAGGATAATGACCTAAATCAGAGTAATGACGAGACAATATAATATGTCCATCTAATATAGAACGAGCAAGATGTGAAATAGGATCTTGTTCATCTTCACCTTCAGTCAAAACGGTATAAAATGAAGTAATTGAAGCTTTGCTTTTATTAGCTATTCCTGTACGTTCTACTAACATTGGAATCTTTGAAAATATAGAAGACGGATAGCCTTTAGAAATCGGAAATTCTCCTAAAGACAATGAAATTTCTCGTTGTGCCATTGCATAACGTGTTAAAGAATCCATAATTAACAATACATGTTTGTTTCTTTTATAAAAATATTCTGCAATATTAGTAGCATAAGATGCCGCTTGTATTTTTAACAAAGGAGATACATCTGCAGGAGCAGCAATAACTACTGATCGTGATAATCCTTCAACTCCTAATATATTTTCTATAAAATCTTTTACTTCTCGACCTCGTTCTCCGATTAACGCGATAATAATAACATCAGCTTGTGTATACCTAGCCATCATACCAAGTAAAACACTTTTACCAATACCTGAACTAGAAAAAATTCCTATTTTTTGACCTCTTCCAACAGTTAAAAGTCCATTAATAGCACGTATTCCAGTATCTAATACTTCAGTAATTGGAGTTCTATGTAACGGATTAATACTATCGTTTTTTATAACAGTATAATGTTTATAATCAATTTTAGGTAGTTGATCTAATGGTCGACCTCGACCATCTAATACTCTTCCTAACAATTCTACACAAAGTGGCATTTTTTTTATAATACGATCTACATAACTTCCTAATTTTAAAAAAACACGAGCACCAGGAAAAACACCATTAATGTCTTCATAAGATAATAATAGAGTTTTTTCTCCTGAAAAACCTATTACTTCAGCATGAATATTTACATTTTGACCATCTATTATTCTTTCAATAAAACACTCTGAACCAATAGGCATCTTTAATCCCATCACTTCTAAAACTAATCCATTAATACTAATAAGACGACCGTAATTAATAATATCAGATAGCTTCTCAATTCTATTTTCAAAAGAAGAAAACTTTTTTAAAAATTGAACGAATCTTAAATTCATTAATATTCCTCTGAATAGATAAAACGACATACTTCTTGCCATCTAGCATCAACTGTAGCATCTATATCAATATTTTCTGATTTAATTTTACAACCATTTAAGTCTATATTATCATCGAAAATTAATGTCCATTTATAAGTATTTAAAAAATCTTTAAAGGTACTTTCGATTAATTTTTTATTATTAGGATGAATTACAAGTTGCGGTTTTTTTAAAAAGATACCGTCTTTTTTAATAATATTTGTTATATAATTAATTAACATTGATTCGTCAATATCAATGTTTTTACCAATTACATAAGATGAAATTTTTAAAACTGTATTTAGTAATTGAGAAAATAGTGCATTTTCAAACATAGATAAAGCTTTTTCAAAATCTAAAAACAAATTATTCAATTTGTTTTTTAATAAAACACTCTCTTCTTGACTTTGTAAAAATCCTTTTTTAAAACCAATTTCATATCCTTTTGTTTTCATTAAATCTCTTTCGAATTCTTTTTTATCAACACTATAATTTTTTGTATTTTGTAATTCTAAAGAAAAATCTTCTTTTTTAAATTTATCAAAATGAAATAAAATTATTTTATTTTTTTTTGTATTTTTTAAAAATATTTTTTCTGGATACCATCGTTTCCATGTTTTTTCTAAGATCGAATTAGGCATAATACTCTCTTAAAGTTTTTAATGATATTTTTTTGTTTTCTATAATATTTTTAATCATTATTAAAATTAGTTTTTGTTCATTTTTTATTGAGTCATTAGAAACATAAGATTTTTTCTGTAAACTTAAAGATAGTTGATTAGATTCTATCTCAGGCATATTTTTAAAAAACTTTTCCTTAATAGCAGGACTAGTCTTTTGAAGTGCAATATACAACTTTTCTTTTTCTATATTTTTCATTGCTAATTTAATGTATTTATCATCTACATCTAATAAATTTTCGAATAAAAACATTTCTGCAATAATTTTATCGGCTAATTGTTCGTCACATTGACTAATTTTTTTTATCGTTTCTTTTTCATGCTTTATTTTCATCGAATTTAAAATTTGAGCAGCGGTTTTTATACCTCCTTTTTCTGATAAAATTAATTTTTTATATTTTAATAAATTATTAATAACTTTGTTTAGTTCTACTAAACTAGATTCTTCAATACCCCGAAAATCTATGATTCTTAATATAATTTCAGCTCGTTTTTTATCACCTAGAAACGAAAGAACTTGAGCCGATTGATTTTTATCTAAATATACAAGTATTGTAGTAACAATTTGCGGGTGTTCATTTTCTAATAAAAAAGCTATTTTTTTAGCTGGCATATAATTGAGTGCTTTAATATATATTAAAGCATTACGAATTTCTAGTGCATCTTGTAACAGAGAATTTCCTTGTTTTTCTCCTAATGCTTTAGTTAGCATCTTAATAAGATACTTATCACTATTATTACAATTTAAAGCATTGTTTTTTATTGCAAGATCATAACACTCCAGTAGTATTTCATTTAATTTTTGAGTAGAAACTCTTTTAATATTCACCATAGCAGTAATCAGTTCTTGTACTTCAAAAGGAGTTAAATGTTTTAATATTTCTCCTGCTTGATCAGACCCTATTGCTATTAATAATAACGCACTTTTTTCAGTACCATTTAAAATCATATTTTATCACTCATCCATTGACGAATAATCAACGCTATAGTACGTGGATTCTGATTAGATATATTACAAATTTGATGGATTAATTTATCTATATTGATATTTTTTTTCAAATCTACTTGAGTAATGTTTTTTTCTATAATATCTTTTTTTTCTATATCTCTTTCTGTTGGCATAACCACTGTATTTTCAAGATTATTATTTTTTGAAAAAGGACAAATATATTTTTTAAATAAGAGTAAAAAAAATAAAAAAGAAAAAAACCATGGAGCAATAGTAAACAAAGAATTCGAAAATTTAAACGTTTTTACATTATTAATTTGAACTGGCATTTTTTCATTATATTTAGCAAATGGTGCGTTAACAAGATGAATACTATCTCCTCGAGATTTAGAATATCCTATTGCTTCTTGTATTAATTTTTCAATATTTTTTGTTTTTTCTATAGTTAAAGGAACTAATTTTTCGTTCTTATCTTTAGAAAAATTTATTATAACTGCTGCAGATAACCTTTTAATTTCTCCTATGTTCATTTTAGTGTGTGATACACTATGATTTAATTCATAATTTATGGTATGATCACGATGAGTATTACTGTTAATAGGAGTAAAATTATCTTTTAAAATTTTACTATCTTTAATAGAATGTATTTTTTTTGCATCTTTATTATTTAGAGTATTTTTATTAAAATAAATATTATTGTTAGATAAAGAATTTGGTATGTCGCCCTGCATATTTTTTTTCTCTACTTCATCATGAATACTTATTTGATGAGATCTTATAGATTGATTTTTACGATCAGTATTCGGTGAATATTGTTCTTGTGTTTTTTCTTGTGAATTAAAATCTATCTGTGCAGTTACTTGGGCATAAACATTACCAATTCCTACTAATGGTTCTAAAATCTTTTTGATTCTATTTCTATAACGAGACTCAATATCTTCAGAATATTTAAATTGTAAATCATTGACTTGATCATATTCTAAAGAAGTCTGATTTAACAACCTACCTAATTGATCTACAATAGTAATATTCTCTACTGAAAGGTTAGATATACTGCTTGAGACCAAATGTAGTATTGCATTGATTTGTCCTGTATTTAATGATTGTCCTGGCTGAAGCTCTAATATAACAGAAGCTGATGATGTGTTTTTATCTTGTAAAAATAATGATGATTTAGGAAAAGCTATATGAATTCTAGCACTTTTTACAGCTTGTATTCTTTGTATAGTACGAGCCAATTCTCCTTCTAAAGCACGTTGATAATTTATCTGTTCATTAAATTGACTTACTCCAAATTTTTCTTTGTCTAATAATTCAAAACCTACACCTCCACCTCTAGGAAGATTATTTTCGGCTAAATGCAAACGAATTTCATAAACTTTATTTTTTGGAACTGATATTTGACCCGAAACATTAGTGAATTGATAGGGAATTTTCATTTGATTTAATTCATTAATAATAGCTCCACCATCTTCATTAGATAAATGATTGTATAAAACTTGATACTCAGGAGATTTAATCCATATTGACACAGAAACAGCGGTAATAACTGCAGCTGTTAGTAAAATGATTAAAACACGCGAGTTTTTTAAAAAACGAGATAAAAAATTATTAAATTTTTTTTTCTCTTTTAAAACTGAATCTTCTATAGTGCTGAAATTCATGAAATCTTCCTATCTGAATAATTAGTTCTAACTATAATTTAATGATAATTTAAAAACATCACTAATAGTATGAAATAAAAAAATTTCTTGTGAAATGATTATTTAAATGAAAATATTATTAATATAAAATATTATTAATATAATAAAAACATTATTTCAATAAAGTATTAATATTTTTATCTTTTATATATGATAGTATTTTTATCTTTATAAAGATATGATAGTATTTTAAAAACTTAAAAAATAAAAAATTATTTTTTTAACGAGGAAGATTATGTTTATTGATAATATCAATCATCAAAACATTAATACAAAAATTAATCTGTTAGATATAAACACAAAAACAAAAAAAACAGAAAGTGACAAGTTTATGGACTATTTAAAAATAGCATTAGGAGAAATAAGCAAAACTCAAAATCATGCAAAAACTGATTCTGAAAAATTTATATTAAATCAATCAGGAATTTCTCTCAATGATGTAATGATAAATTTAGAAAAATCTTCTATTTCTATACAAATGGCAATCCAGATAAGAAATAAAATTGTTTCAGCTTATCAAGAAATAATGAGTCAACAAGTTTAATTTAGAAAATTTTCTGTGCTGAATAAAAAAATTTAGCACAGTCTTATAAAAAAATTTTTTAATAATTTTTAGAAAAAAGCATTTTTTCTGTATTTTTTATAAAATTTTGAATTCAAAATAATAAATTTAATGGAGCTAAGCGGAATCGAACCGCTTACATCTTGCATGCCATGCAAGCGCTCTACCAAATGAGCTATAGCCCCAAAACATTACAATATAAAAACACATGAATCCTGTCAATTTATTTTTTATAAATTATATTAAAAATAAAGAATTAAAAACATATTTTTTATAAAATCTCAAGTATGATCTTACTAAAAACCATACGTGTCAATTTTTTTATAAAATAATTTTATTATACTGTATAAAAATAGTTTAAAAAATACTATCATCTATAAATTTTTAATGTAATTAATAGCTTTTTTAATTCGTAATAGAGTTTTATCTCGACCGATTAAACTAATTACAGAAGTAATACTGGGAGAATATATATCTCCTGTCATAGAAATACGTAATATCATATTAACTTCTTTTATTTTTACTTTAAGATCTTCAGATATATCATTAATGATTTTTGATATATTATAATTGTTCCAAATAGATAATTTTTTAATTCTTTCATAAGATTGATCTAGAATACAAACATTTTTTATTGTAAAATATTTTTCTACTGCTAATTTGTTAAAAAATTCAAATTCTTCATAAAAATATCGACAAGATTCTGCTATTTCTTGTAAAGTATTATAACGACTTCTTAATAGTTTAACTAAAGATTCTATATCAGGACCATTTTTTATATTAATATTTTGTATTTTTATATAATCTTTAAGAAGACTAGAAATATAATTTAATGGTAAATTATTAATATAATATTTATTCAACCATAAAAGTTTTTTCATGTTGATTGAACTAGCAGATTTACTGATAGATTTTAAATTAAATAATTTCTTCATTTCAGATATATTAAATATCTCTTTATTACCATAAGACCAACCTAATCGTACTATGTAATTTAATAATGCTTCCGGTAAAAAACCATTATTATAGTACTCAAGTATATTTACAGCATTATTTCTTTTAGAAATTTTATGACCTTCTTCATCTAAAATCATTGATAAATGTGCATAAATAGGTATTGCAGAACCTAGCGATTTTAATATATTAATTTGACGAGGTGTATTGTTAATATGATCTTCTCCACGAATAACATGAGTAATTTTCATATCTAAATCATCTATCACAACACAAAAGTTATAAGTAGGCATTCCATTAGAACGTTGAATAATAAGATCATCTAGTTCTGTATTATTAAAAATAATTTCCCCTCTAATTTTATCTTCAAAGACTACTTTTCCCGAAAGTGGATTTTTAAATCGTATTACATAATTTTGATTTAATGTATTTTTAATATTTAAGTTTCTACAAGTACCAGGATAACGTGGTTTACAACCTTTTATAATTTGTTTCATTCGTATTTCTTCTAATTCTTTAGATGAACAAACACAAATATATGCATCTCTTTTTTCTAACATAGAATCAATAACTTCTTTATATCTATTCAATCGTTTACTTTGGAAATAAGGCTCTTCATCCCAATTTAATCCCAACCAATTTAATCCATTTATAATAGAATCAATAGAAATTGATTTAGAACGTGAAAGATCAGTATCTTCTATACGAAGTATAAATTTTCCATTATAATGTTTTGCAAATAACCAAGAATACAAAGCAGTACGAATACTACCAATGTGCAAATTTCCAGTAGGACTAGGTGCAAAACGAGTTTTTACTTTCATATATTCCTCGTAAAAAAAAATAATTAATAAATAACTAATAATTCTACAAATATTTTTTTATATCAGTATTATTGATCTTAATTTTTAAAAAATAGATTACAGTTTCACCATTATGATTAAATTTGCAACAAACAAATGTTATTTTTTAAAAAAAGATTGACTCTATTACTTCTGGCTTTACAATATGTATATATACAAATTTATTAAAACGGGTGATTAGCTCAGTTGGTAGAGCTCCTCCTTTACACGGAGGAAGTCGGCGGTTCGAGTCCGTCATCACCCACCAAGAATTATTAAAAATTTTTAAAAGGGTCGTTAGCTCAGTTGGTAGAGCAGTTGACTTTTAATCAATTGGTCGCAGGTTCAAATCCTGCACGACCCAAAAAAATACAATATACTACTATTTAACATGAACTAAAGAGACAAGTTCTTCTTCGTTAATAATTTTAATATTTAAATCTTTCGCTTTAAAAAATTTAGAACCAAAATTTTTACCAACAATTAAAAAATCTATTTTTTGAGAAATTCTATCTAAAATCTTTGCACCTAAATTTATTAAAATTCTTTTTAGTTCGATTCTTGAAAAAGAATCAAATTTTCCTGTTAAAACAATGTTTTTATTAAAAAAATATGATTTTTTTATATCAAATTCATGTCCTTCTTCATCATTCCAAAAAATTCCTACTTTTGTAATGAGTTCGTTCACCATTTCACGATTTGACATGATAGAAAAATAATTAAATATATTATTTGAAATAACTTTTCCTACTCCTTCTACACAATTTAATTGTAAAATATTAGCATTCATTAATTCATTTAATTTGATAAAATGATGTGCGATTTTTTCAGATATAATTTCTCCTACACCGGGTATTCCTAAAGCATAAATAAAACATTTAAGAGTAGTTTTTTTACATTCTTGAATAGACTTGATAATTTTTATGCTTTTCTTTCCACCTACGTTTGTTAATTTAATTAAATCAAGATCTTTGAGATAGAAAAAATCTATTGGATTCTTAACAAATCCTTTTTTTATTAATTCATTAATAATTTTTGGACCTAAACCAATTACATGTAAGGATTTTTTTGAAAAAAAATGGTGTAATGCTTTTTTCTTCTGAGCGTTACATATCAATCCAGCATGGCAGCGGATTACTTTTTCTTGAGTATTTTCTAATAATTTTGTATTACATACTGGACATAATGTAGGAAAAATAATTTTTTTTGTATTATTGTGACGTGTAGCTTTAATAACACGTAATAATCTTGGTATAACATCACCAGAACGACAAATGACAACAGAATCATTAACATGTAAATCTAGTCTTTCTATTTCATTCTTATTATGTAAAGATGCTTTTCTAATCATAACTCCAGATATATAGACAGGATCAAAATAAGCTACAGGTGTAATTACACCTGTTCTACCAACTTGAAATTGAACATCTTTTAATAATGTAATTCTTTCTACAGAAAAAAATTTAAATGCTATAGCCCATCTTGGCGATTTTGTATTACAGCCTATTTTTTCTTGTAATTCTATTGAATTCACTTTAATGACAATTCCATCTATATCAAAATCAAGAGTATTTCTTTTTTTTTCAAATTTTTTGTAAAATTCTAAAACTTCTACGTAATTTGAACAAAGTATACTTTCTTGATTAACAGGCAGTCCCCAAGATAAACATTTTATTAATCGTTCATAATGAGTAGTTAATTTTCCATGAACTTCTGTACAAAAATAACATCCATAACATGAAAACATTAATTTTCTTTCAGCTGTTATTTTTGGATTAATATGACGCAGTGAGCCTGCTGCCGCATTTCGAGGATTAGAAAAATATTTATTTTGATTTATTTCATGTTGCTTATTTAATTGTATAAAATCAGATTTCAGCATAAATATTTCACCTCGAACTTCTAATCTTTTCGGTATATCAATTCCCTGCAATGTTAATGGAATTGAATCGATTACTCGCACATTATCAGTAACATTCTCTCCCTTAACACCATCACCGCGAGTTGCTGCTCTTACAAAAACTCCTTCTTCATAAATTATACTAATAGCTATTCCATCTAATTTAAGTTCACAACAAAGAGATTCTGGTTCATTAGTATTAATAAATTTTTTAATTCTTTTTTCAAAATTTAAATATCCATTGACATCGAACGTATTTTCTAATGATAACATAGGAAAAAAATGTTTAGTTTGTTTGAATTGTCTCAGAAAATTTGATCCTACTTTTTGTGTAGGTGAATCTAAAGTAATAAATTCTTTATTTTTTAGTTCTAAACTATACAACTGATGTAACAAATAATCATATTCGGCATCAGAAACAATGGATTGATCTAATGTATGATAAAAATATTCATATTTTAAAATATTTTTTCGTAACTTATCGATTTTATTTTTAATAGATTTCATAAATTTATTATATATATAATTATATTACGAACAGATAAAATTTAAATGTTTTAAATTTTATAAATTAATAATATTAGTATTTTTAAATATTTTTTATTATATAATTTTTATTTATAATATAAAAGATAGATTTTTTAACTCATGGTTAAAAAGAAGTGTAATAAAAAATATTTACACACAAGACTAAAATGAAATTTCGTTTAATACCATTTAAGATTTATAATACAAGAAAAAATTTTTAAAAAAGGGAAAAATGAGTAAAATATATGAAGATAATTCTTTAACTATCGAGAATACACCTCTCGTTCGATTAAAAAAAATGGACATGGAAGTATTTTAGTAAAAATAGAATCTAGAAATCCAAGTTTTAGTGTTAAATGTAGGGTTGGTGCTAATATGATATGGAGTACAGAACAAAATAAAAACATCAATAAAAACATAGAATTAATAGAAACTACGAGTGGCAATACGGGAATATTATTAGCTTATGTTGCTGCTTCTAGAAGTTATCGATTAATTCTAACTATGTTTGATACTATGTCTGTTGACAGAAGAAAGTTACTCAAATCCTTAAGTGCAAAATTAATACTAACAGATGGAAAATATGATATGAAAGGAGCTATTTCTATAGCTAATAACATTATATCATGTAATTCAAAAAAATATTTTTTATTAAAACAATTTGAGAATCCGGATAATCCCAAAATTCATCAAATCACTACTGTTCTAGAAATCTGGAATGGTACCAATGATAATTTAGATATATTAATTTCTGCTGTAGGAACAGGTAAAACGATTACCGGTATTACAAGATATATAAAACAAATCAAAAGGAAAAAAATTTAATAGTGTAGCTGTAGAACCTTCTAAATCACCTATAATTACACAATTTTTAGCAGAAAAAAATAAAATATAAACCACAAAAAATTTAAGATATTAGACTTGTATGTATTCCTAAAAATCTAGATTAAACGTTAATTAATCAATTTATTACTGTTTCTAATACAAATGTAATACTTATGGCTTAAAAATTAATGAAAAAAAGAAGGAATATTAGCAGGAATTTCTTCTGGTGCAGCTTTATGCGCAGCAATACAAATACAAAAACAAAAATATTTTTTAGATAAAACAATAGTTGTTATTTTACCTTCTTCAGGAGAATGTTATTTAAGTACAGAATTATTTTCTAATCTATAAAAAAAACCGTGTAAGATACAACTTTTACAATAAACAACTCTAAAAAATATTTTAGAATTTACTAACAGATTGCATTAATAAAATTTTACTAAGGAAAAAAAATGTTTCAAAACCAAATTAAAATAACTGCTCCGCATGGTTTGCATACTCGTCCTGCAGCTCAGTTTGTAAAAGAAGCAAAAAAATTTATTTCTGAAATTTCTATTATTTACAATGGCAAATCAGTCAATGCAAAAAGTTTATTTAAAATACAGACGCTAGGTTTAATCCGAGGAAGTCTTATTACACTATCAGCTGAAGGGGAAGATGAAAAAGAAGCAATTGAACATTTATCGACAATAATGACAGAATTAGAATAAATTACCATTAAAAAATTAATTTTTAATTTCTCTGAAAAAATACTGGAAATTATATAAAAAAATAACTTCTAACTATTTTATAAAAAATATATTCGCCTGACATGTCATATTTCCATCTCTAAATGAATAAACTTTATTATTAAAGGTAATGTTATGATTTCAGGCATTTTAGCATCACCGGGTATAGCTTTTGGAAGAGCTCTTTTATTAAAAGAAGAAGAAATTGTTATTAACCGGAAAATAATTACTATTAACAATATTACTATAGAAATAGAAAGATTTTTTGAAGGTAGAAAAAAATCAATACAACAACTAACGGAAATAAAAATAAAAACAAGAGAAAAATTTGGAGAAAAAAAAGAAAGCATCTTTGAAGGCCATATTATGCTACTTGAAGATGAAGAATTAGAAAAAGAAGTAATTTCTCTGATAAAAGAAAGGAACATATCTGCCGCTGCAGCTACTGAATTAATTATTGAGGGACAAGCAAAAGCTCTAGAAGAACTAAAAGATGAGTACTTAAAAAACAGAGCGATTGATGTAAGAGATATTGGAAATCGCTTATTAAAAAACATACTTAACTTAAATATTATTGATTTAAATAATATAAATAGTGAAGTAATTTTAATTGCAAAAGATTTAACTCCTTCTGAAACAGCACAAATTAATCTAAGATATATTTTAGGATTTATTACTGATTTAGGAGGTAGAACATCACATACCTCAATTATGGCAAGATCGTTAGAAATCCCTGCAATTGTAGGAACTGGAAATATTACAAGACTAGTAAAAAATCATGATTATATTGTTTTAGATTCTATTAATAATCAAATTTTTATAAATCCATCTAATCAATTAATAAATCAAAAAAAAGCAATAAAAAAACAATATATTTCAACAAAAAATAAATTAATACTTTTAAAAAGTTTACATGCTACAACTATTGACGGACATAATATTAAAATCGGTTCTAATATTGGTAGTCTTAAAGATATTGATTCTGCAAAAAAAAATGGTGCCGAATGTATTGGTCTGTATCGCACTGAATTTTTATTTATGGGTAGAAATTCTTTACCTACTGAAAACGAACAGTTTCAAGCATATAAAACAATTGCAGAGTTAATGAACAATAAATCTGTCATTATCAGAACAATGGATATTGGTGGAGACAAAGATCTTCCTTATATGAATTTGCCAAAAGAAGAAAATCCTTTTCTCGGATGGCGTGCTATACGTATTTCAATAGATCGAAAAGAAATATTACACACGCAATTAAATGCTATTCTTCGTGCTTCTGCATTTGGTAAAATATATATTTTGTTTCCTATGATAATATCAGTAAATGAAATCAGATTTTTAAAATCAGAAATTAAAAAACTTCAAATTCAATTAAATAATAATAATATATCGTTTGATAAAAATATCAAAATTGGAATTATGATTGAAACTCCAGCATCAGCTATAATAGCTGAACATCTAATAAAAGAGGTGGATTTTTTTAGTATTGGAACTAATGATTTGACGCAATATACCTTAGCTGTTGACAGAGGAAATGATTTAATTTCACATCTTTACAACCCTATGAACCCATCTGTTTTAAAATTAATTAAACAAGTGATCGATATTTCACATATAAACGGAAAATGGACTGGAATGTGCGGCGAGCTTGCAGGAGATGAACGTGCCACTGTTCTTTTATTAGGAATGGGATTAGATGAATTTAGCATGAGTTCAATCAGCATCCCTAAAATTAAAGAGATTATTCGCAAAACATCTTTTTCTAGTGCTCAAAAATTGGCACAACAAGCCTTGAAATTACCAACTACTGAAGAAATACTTTATTTAGTAGAAACCTTTGTTCATTAAAACCTAAAAAATACTAAAAATAAAATAAAATGTACTTAGGAGAAAAAAATGAGTTTCTTTTCTGATTTTTTTAACAGTAAAAAAACTAATTTTTCTAAAAAAATAGAAATTATCGCACCTTTATCAGGGAATATAATAAACATAGAAGATGTACCAGATCTTGTTTTTTCTAAAAAAATTGTAGGAGATGGAATAGCTATTAAACCATTAGGAAATCAAATACTTGCACCAGTAAATGGAACAATTGGAAAAATATTTGAAACTATGCATGCTTTTTCAATGATTTCAGAAGATAATGTTGAATTGTTTGTACATTTTGGAATCGATACTGTGAAGTTAAAAGGAGAAGGTTTTAAAAAAATAGCACAAGATAATCAAAAAGTAAAAATAGGAGATGAAATTATTATATTTGATTTAGATTTTCTTACAGAAAAAGCACAGTCTATTTTAACTCCTGTTGTAATATCTAATATAGAAAATTTTAAAAAAATAAAAAAATCATCTGGAACTGTTATTGCTGGAAAAACAGTTATTCTGACTTTGTATCATTGATTTTCAATATAAAAACGGTGCTGTTATTTAGTACCGTTTTAAAATGTATACTATTAATATTAAATAATTTTAAGGGAGAAATAAATGCTTGATTTACATCAAGTTATTGCTTCTATTATTATTGGAACTATAGAAGGAATAACAGAATTTCTTCCTATTTCCTCTACAGGACATATGATTATAGCTTCTCATTGGCTAAGAATAGAAAACAATAACACAAAAATATTAGAAATTTTTATTCAATTGGGTTCTTCATTATCAATATTATATTTTTTTCATAAAAAAATTTTAAAAATAATCAATTTTAATACAAATCTTCAAAATAAAAACACAAAAAATATTCATGTTCTTATTGCTATTTTACCTACAATATTTTTTGGGCTGATATTTTATAAAAATATCAAATTATTATTCAATACACATAATGTTATGTATGCATTAATATTAGGTGGTTTTTTTTTATTAATATCTGAAGTATTTAAACCCAAAAAATACAAAACATATGATATTAACGATATTAGTTTATTTCAATCTGCAATCATTGGATTTTGTCAAATTCTTTGTTTATATCCTGGTTTTTCAAGATCTGGAGCTACTATAGCAGCTGGAATATTATTAGGAATAAAAAGATCAGTTGCAATAGAATTTTCTTTTATAGTATCAATCCCATTAATAATGGGAGCATCTTGTTTTGATTTTATAAATAATTTTAGCAATATTAAAATATCAGATCTTCCAATATTTTTTATGGGATTTGTAATATCTTTTATAATTTCTATAATATCTATTAATAAATTATTAAAACTTATAAATAAAACATCACTGATATTTTTTGGAATATATCGTTTCGTAATAGCAGGATTAATTTATTTTATTGACTAATTGAGAAGTTCATCAAAAAAACATCTTTTATGGATAGGAACAATGTTTAATATTTTTTAAACGCCATAATTCTAATTTTTTAATTCTTAAACGCATTAATTCATTTTTTATTGTATAACCCTTAAAACCTTTTTTTAAAATTAATTTAATAGAAACACTTTTAACAACATAAAAACATGTTTTTAAAAAACAACCAGGTTTTATACAAAAACAATTAGATTTATCTTGACTTACAAAATTAAAATTACTTAAAAAAGCTAATTTTTCAACACGTTCTGGTTTTCTCCAAGCATCAATTTTTGAAAATAGATTAATAATATTGTTAGATGATTGATAATAAATAGTATTTAAAAAAAAATAAAAACCAGTATTGAAAACAGCTATGTCTCTAATGTAAGATGGAATATTAAATCGCTTGCATAAATTATTAATAATAGATGCCGAATATGAATCAAAAAATATCTTTGTACAATTATTATTTATTTGATTAATTGATAAAAATTGACACAAATAAGAAAAACGAATATCAACATCTTTATTATAAAGTGATATTTTAGCTAATCCCATTAATATTATGTTTTTATTATATACTTCTTTAAAAGAAGAATAGTTTAAAATGTATTTTTTTTCGTATAAAATATACATTTCTGGAAAAAAAAAATATAGTGCATTGCAAGCATATAAAACTTGAAAATATACATGAGGATTAGCAGTTTTAAAAGCTTTTTCAGTTTCATTCCATATTCTGTTTGAAGTTAAGTATGATAATTCCTTTTTTTTTACTATCATACACATTAATAACATAGTTTCTTTTGCAATTTTAAATCCTAAGTGAACTAAAGTGGCAGCAAATCTTGCTGCACGTAAAACACGTAATGGATCTTCTATAAAAGATTCTGAAACATGTCGTATCAAACGACATTCTATATCTTTTTTTCCTTCGAAAGGATCAATATAATTACCATTTTGATCTTGAGCAATAGCATTGATTGTTAAATCTCGTCTTACTAAATCTTCTTCTAAAGTAACATTAGAATTGCAATCAGTATCAAAACCAGTATATCCCCTTCCAGATTTTCTTTCTTTTCTCGCTAAGGCATACTCTTCATGTGTGTCTGGATGCAAAAAAACTGGAAAATCTTTTCCAACTTGTTGAAAATTTTTTTCTAATAATATTTTTTCTGTACCTCCTACTACTACCCAATCTTTATCTTTTACAGGTAAATTAAGTAAAGAGTCGCGAACAGCTCCTCCTACTAAATATATTTTCATAATAATTTTCTCATACTAAAAAATAAAATTCTATTCTATAATGAAAAGTAGAATTCTTTATATAATTGTTTATCATTTTACAAATTAAATCTTGTAATAATATTTTATATAATATATAAAAAAATATCTTGTTAAATTTAAGACTTTTTATACTTATTTTAAAAAAATGTTCAATATTTAATATGTTTGAAGTTATTTGAATACTAAAGAGATAATATTATGAAAAAAAAATTGATTAATTTTAACAATTCACTTGTGTTAGTTGTCGGAGATATTATATTAGACTGTTATTGGTATAGTAAAAACCACTACATGCTGTCTGAACAATTAACACCAATCGTGCCAATTGATCAAATTAAAGAACAACCTGGAGGCGCTGCAAATGTAGCTAAAAATATTGCAGAGATTGGAGGTTATTCCAAAATTATTGGTTTTATTGGTATGGATAATGCAGGATTAATTTTAAAAAAACTTATGAATCATGTTAGAATTAGTTGTGATTTGATTTCTATAAAAAAAAATAAAACTATTACAAAAATTAGAATTGTATCAGAAAAGAAACAATTGATTCGTGCAGATTTTCAAGAAAAATATATTTCTAAAAAAAATAATATATTGCATCAAAAAATTATTAATTCACTATCGTCCTTTAAAATTTTAGTACTATCAGATTATGCAAAAGGAACTCTCATAAATATAAGAAAAATTATTAATTGCGCAAAAAAAATGTCTATTCCAACAATCATAGATCCTAAGGGAATAGATTTTAAAAAATATTCAGGTGCTAGTTTATTAACACCAAATCTTTCTGAGTTTGAAAAAATAGTTGGAAAATGTCATAGAGAAAATGAAATTTTACAAAGAGGAATAAAATTATTGTCTGAATTGAAGTTATCAGCATTATTAGTGACTCGTTCTGATCAAGGAATGACTTTATTTCAAACAAAAAAAAAACCAATACATTTTCCTGCTATATCTAAAATAGCTTCTGATGTAACCGGTGCAGGAGACACCGTAATTGCTATAATTGCAGCGTCTTTAGCAACAGGATATTCTTTAGAAGAAGCATGTTTTTATGCTAATATTGGAGCTAGCATAGTCATACAAAAAATTGGTACTGAAACGTTAACGATTAATGAGTTAAATTCTGTTTTAAACTATCAATAAATAAATATTATTTTTCTTTTAGAACTTGTTTATAAGACCTATTGTTTAAAAAAATATAAAATATTTAATCAAAATTAAACGTTTTTTAAAAAATATAAAGAAATTAAAAATCTTATTTTAAGATAAAAATTTCTATACCTGTCAAACTTGCTTTCATCTATGATATATTAATTATTAATTATAATTTTAGAATAATTATAAAAAATAAAGATAAAAAATTAATTAAATTTACTACAAAAAAATTTTTCAATAATTTAACCCTATTAAGATTTTTATAATGAATCAAACACTTTTATCTAAATTTGGAACACCTATAGAACGAATTAAAAAAGCAATATTTGCTTTACAATCTGGTCAGGGAATAATCATATTAGATGATGAAAAACGTGAAAACGAAGGAGATCTCGTTTTTGCGTGTGAAAATATGACAGTAGAACAAATGGCTTTAGCTATTCGATATGGAAGCGGAATAGTATGTCTCTGTATTACTGAATCTAAACGGAAACAACTTAATTTGCCTATGATGGTAAAGAAAAATACTAGTGTATATCGTACTGGGTTTACGGTGACAATAGAAGCTTCTAAAGGAATTTCTACTGGTGTATCAGCTAAAGATAGACTAACTACTATAAAAACTGCTACTGCTGATCATGCTAAACCTAGTGATTTAAATAGACCAGGTCATGTATTCCCATTAAGAGCTCATACAGGAGGAATTTTATCAAGAGCAGGACATACAGAAGCTGCTATCGAAATTGTTTCTCTGGCAGGATTTAAACCAGCTGGAGTCATTTGTGAATTGACAAATAAAGATGGGACTATGGCACGCACACCAGAAGTAATAAAATTTTCTGAAAATAAAAAAATGCAAGTATTAACTATACAAGACTTAATCTTGTACATTAAACACACAAATCACTTATAGACCATCGTGGTTTTACTAGTATTTCCAGTTGAGGGTTTTGTGCTTCTTTATGACGCAATGATCCAAGATATGCAATCATAGCACCATTATCTGTACAAAGTTCTACACTAGAATAAAAAACTGTTCCGTTAAAATATTTTTTAACCATTTTTTCAGATTTTTTACGCAAATTATAGTTCGCACTGACACCACCTGCTATAACTAAACGTTTCCATTTTTGTTTTTTTAATGCCTTTTTAGTTTTAATTAATAATACATCAATTACTGCTT
Source organism: Buchnera aphidicola (Microlophium carnosum) (assembly GCA_011752475.1). NCBI lineage: Bacteria > Pseudomonadati > Pseudomonadota > Gammaproteobacteria > Enterobacterales > Erwiniaceae > Buchnera > Buchnera aphidicola. The sequence continues at coordinate 63,503 of CP048747.1, read as the reverse complement.
CTTCAAAAGCTCTCGCAATATTAGCTTTTTCTTGCATACTTTGATTACATTCATTAATTTTTTGAGCCGTAAAAGTTTTTAAACCTGAAAAACTAAAATTTAAACTAGAATGCTGTATCATAGGTCTGGGAAAATGAAAACAATCTTTAATACCCTTACATGCTAATTTAGACAATTCAGATCCGCTTGAATATTTCAATCCTAATAATTTTGCTGTTTTATCAAATGCTTCACCAGCTGCATCATCTAAACAATTTCCAAGTATTTCATATTCACCAAATTTATGAGCACCAATAATTTGTGTATGTTTACCAGATACTAATAATGCAATAAATGGAAACTCAATTGATTTAAAATCCAACATTGGCGATAATAAATGTCCTTCCATATGATGAACTGGAAGAACTGGTATATTCAAGGATAGTCCCAATGAACATGCAAATGTAGCACCTACTAATAACGAACCGACTAAACCAGGACCAGCAGTATAAGCAATTATATCAATATATTTGACCATATTTTTTTTTCTAAATATTTTTTTTAATAAAAGAATCATTGCTTTCATATGTTCTCGAGATGCTAGTTCTGGAATAATACCTCCATGTATATTATGGATTTTTTTTTGACTACACACTTCGTTGATTAATAATCCTTCTTTACTATCATAAATAGCGACACCTGTATCATCGCAAGAAGTTTCAATACCTAATATTCTCATAAATTTATACCTATACATTAAATGTAAAAATAAGAAAAAATAGATTACGCATCAAGTTTAAATTAATGTTATTCTAAATAAATTAATGTTAAAAAATTGCATTACAACAATATTAAACATGAAAAATGCTTCTTTACAATATCATACTCATTGATATAGGATCTATTATCTTAAACATATTTTGATAATTTCTTATTCTAGAAAAGTAAATAATTGAGGTAAATTTTGAATGCCAATAATAAAAGTACGTGAAAATGAACCATTTGATGTCGCACTCCGTCGTTTTAAACGGTCTTGTGAAAAAGCTGGTATTTTAGCTGAAATTCGTCGAAGAGAATTTTATGAAAAACCGACTACTGAACGTAAACGAGCTAAAGCTTCAGCCGTCAAACGTCTTGCAAAAAAACTTACACGAGAAAATGCGAGACGTATTCGCATGTACTAAATACATTTTAAAAATAAAAAAATTAAAAAACCGTTCTTTTTAAAGAACGGAAATAATTTCTATAGTTATAAAATTATATGTCTGGGAAAATACCTAAATATTTCATCACTGAACTACTATTTCGAACTAATATCGTAGAATTAATTAACGAACGTTTAACATTAAAAAAAAATGGTAAAAATTATCAAACTAATTGTCCTTTTCATGATGATAAAACTCCATCTTTTACTGTAAGTTATGAAAAACAATTTTACTATTGTTTCGGATGTAATGCACATGGTAACGCAATTGATTTTTTAATACAGTATGAACATTTAAGTTTTATAGAAAGTATTGAAGAGCTTTCTATGATACACGGTATCACAATACCATTTGAAAATATAATACCAAATAACGTTTATTTTAAAAAACAAAAACTATATTTATTAATGGAAAAAATATGTAATTTGTATAAAAAAAATATAAATATTACTAGTGCAGCTAATCAGTATCTAGCTAAAAGAGGAATTAATCAAAAAATGATTGATTTTTTTTTAATTGGTTTTTCTAGTTTTAAATGGGATAATTTTTATCAAAAATTAAATATTAATAAAGAATTAGAGCAGGAATTATTAATTCACAACATAATTTCTATTAGTAAAAAAGGATGTACGTATGATCGTTTTCAAGGACGTGTAATATTTCCTATACAAGATTATCATGGTAGAATTATCGGTTTTGGAGGGCGTTCATTAAATCATATTTTACCCAAATATCTCAATTCACCTGAAACGGATATTTTTCATAAAAGAAAACAAATTTATGGATTATATCAAGTTAAAAAAACATGTTCAAAACCTATATATTTATTAGTTGTTGAAGGATATATTGATGTTATAACATTAACACAATATAATATCAATTATGCAGTCTCTACACTAGGAACTGCAATGACAACTGAACACATTCAACTTCTCTTTCAAAATACTGATGTAATTATATACTGCTACGATGGTGATAATGCAGGAAAAAATGCAGCCTGGCAAACTTTAAAAAAAGCATTACCTTATATATCAGATAAAAAAACACTAAAATTTATCTTATTACCTGATAATGAAGATCCTGATTCAATTATTAGAAAAGAAGGTAGAGAAAAATTTCAAATTCGCATCAAAAATGCTATAACTATGTCAAAATTTTTTTTTACAAACATATTAAAAAATATTAATTTATCATCCAATGATGATAAATTTTATTTAAGTGTACGCGCTTTACCTTTAATAAATACTATTTCTAGTGATACGATAAGAATTTACTTGCGTCAAATTTTAGCTAGAATGATAGGAATTTTAGATGATAATCAATTTGAAAAATTTTTATATGAAAAAGAAGTTAAAAAAGATCAAAAACCAAAATTGCAAATCAGACGTACTCCAATGCGCACTCTAATAGGACTGCTTTTACAAAATCCTAGTTTAGCAAAAATAGCTCCTTCAACAATTAAATTTAAAAATTTAAAAATAGAAGGATTACCGATTTTTTTAGAAATATTACAGAAATGTCTTGATAATCCCAACATTAACACAGGTCAGTTATTAGAACTATATAGAAATACTAAAATAATGAATATTTTAAAAATTTTAGCACGATGGGATCATATGATAATTCAAGAAGAAATTCAAAATATGTTTTTAGATTTATTAATGAATATATATAATAAAATTCTTGAAAAAAGACAAGAATATCTTATTGCGAAAGAAAGAATAAAAGGACTAAAAATGAATGAAAAAAAAGAAATTTGGTCTATTAATAAAATATTATCAAAAAAATAGTATGCACTTGTTAAAAAATTTAATCGAAATTCAATGTATTAACCGTTTAAATATTTAACAATACTTTTTGATATATTTTAAATAATTAAGATTATCTTATTATTCATTATTGACAAAACAGTCAATTAATATTCATCAAATTAATAAAATCTGGATATCGTATTATGGATCAAAACCCACAGTCGCAACTTAAACTACTTGTTACACATGGTAAGGAGCAAGGGTATTTAACCTATTCTGAAGTTAATGATCATTTACCAGAAGATATTATTGATTCTGAACAAATCGACGATATTATTCAGATGATTAATGATATGGGCATTCCAGTAGTTGAAGAAGCACCTGATGCTGATGATTTAATATTAAATGAAATCAATACAGATACAGATGAAGATGCAGTTGAAGCAGTAACACAAGTATTATCTAGTGTAGAATCTGAATTAGGACGAACTACTGATCCTGTTCGTATGTATATGAGAGAAATGGGCACTGTTGAATTACTTACACGAGAAGGAGAAATTGATATAGCTAAACGTATTGAAGAAGGTATTAATCAAGTTCAATGTTCAGTATCAGAATATCCAGAAGCAATTACGTATCTTCTCGAACAATACGATCGTGTCAAAACTGGTCAGATACGATTATCAGATATAATAACAGGTTTTGTAGATCCCAATGTAGAAGAAGTTTTTTCTCCCACAGCTATCCATATAGGTTCTGAACTTCTCGATGAAGAGCAACAAAGAAATGAAGCAGAAGAAGACGATCAAGAAACTCATGAAGACGATAATAGCATTGATCCCGAATTAGCTAATGAAAAATTTTCTGAATTACGTATACAGTATAATAATACAAATAATACAATAAAAAATAAAAATAGAAAGCATAAAGACTCATTATTAGAAATTTATAATCTTTCAGAAGTTTTTAAACAATTTCGATTAGTTCCTAAGCAATTTGATCATTTGGTTAATAATATGAGACATATGATGGAAAGAGTTCGAATACAAGAAAGAATTATCATAAAATTATGTGTTGAAATATGCAAAATGCCAAAAAAAAATTTTATTAAGATTTTCCCAGTAAAAAAAATTAATAATCTTTGGTTCATAAAAGAACAAAATACAAATCAACCATGGTCTGAAAACTTAAAAAAAGTCAAAGAAGATGTTTTTACAAGTGTAGAAAAATTAATTAAAATTGAAGAAGAAACTGGTTTAACAATTGAACAAGTCAAAGATATTAATAAAAGAATGTCTATTGGAGAATTAAAAGCTAGAAGAGCAAAAAAAGAAATGGTAGAAGCCAATTTAAGATTAGTTATTTCTATTGCAAAAAAATACACAAATAGAGGGCTGCAATTTTTAGACTTAATTCAAGAAGGGAATATTGGTCTAATGAAAGCCGTAGATAAATTTGAATACCGTCGTGGTTATAAATTTTCAACTTATGCAACTTGGTGGATCCGACAAGCAATTACACGTTCTATTGCCGATCAAGCTCGTACTATTCGCATTCCAGTTCATATGATTGAAACTATTAATAAACTGAATCGTATTTCTAGACAAATGTTGCAAGAAATAGGTCGAGAACCAACTCCAGAAGAATTATCTGAAAAAATGCTTATTCCTGAAGACAAAATTCGAAAGGTATTAAAAATAGCTAAAGAACCAATATCCATGGAAACACCTATTGGAGATGATGACGATTCACATTTAGGTGATTTTATTGAAGACACCACTTTAGAATTACCGTTAGATTCTGCTACATCTGAAAGTTTGCGTTCAGCAACTCACGATGTCTTATCAGGTTTAACAGCTCGTGAAGCAAAAGTATTGCGTATGCGTTTTGGAATAGATATGAATACTGATCATACTCTAGAAGAAGTTGGTAAACAATTTGATGTTACGCGTGAAAGGATACGGCAAATAGAAGCAAAGGCACTCAGAAAATTACGTCATCCAAGCAGATCAGAAGTATTACGTAGTTTTTTAGACGATTAAAATAGAAGAATTAAATATAAAATAAAGCTTCTGTACTAATATTAGTATACCTACTATAATTTTTTTTAACAAAACAGAAGTTTTTATTTTATATAAACTAAATACTATTTCATAGTAAAAAATCTATTTATAAAATGTAAACAATTTTTTCTCCCGAGAAAAATATTTTTTTACTATCTGATTGATGTGCAATTTTTTCTAGCACTACAACAACCGTCACATATAAAGAAACATTTTTTTAACACTATTGCAACCTGCACCTATTTTTGCTCTTATCCCTACTTCAATATTTCCTAGAATTTTTGCTCTATCCCCTATAATAACTTTGTTTCGAATAGTAGGATGTCTATTTTTTTACCGGAGTTCTTACTAGTACCCCCTGAAGCAACTGAATGAAAAATTCAAATATCATCTTCTATAATAAATTTTTCCCTAATAACAATACCAGTTGCATGATCAAGCATTATACCAGCACTAATATACGCATCTGGATGAATATCAACTGAAAATTCAGAAGATATTCTACTCTGTAAATACATAAATGACGATTTTTTTTATTTAACAAAGATAATGGATTATTCTATAAGCTTCTAATGCATGAAAGATTTTTAAATCAAGTAAAGGTGTTAAATAATCATTTACTGCGGGTTCCTTTTTTAATACAGCTTCGATATCTCGTACTATAAAATTTCATATTAAAGGATTATTTAAATATATTTCATCAAATATACTTTGAATTTTTCGTCCAAAATAATGGATGTTGATAATTTATTTGATAAAATATAACTTAAAGAAATAATCAATGTTTAATGTTATAAAATATTCCTTTGATAAAAATCTAATAAAATTAGTGCTTTTTTTAATGAAGAAGACAATTCATAGAGTATTTTACTCCATATTCTTGATATTTCTAAAACACAAATAATTTTTTTCTTTTTATGAAAAAAAATTAGTTTATTTATAATGCATTTTTTATTTTTTCTTTTTTTTTGATTCAATATAATCATGATAAAGAGCATCAAAGTTAATAGGTACAAGATTCATCTGAGGGAAACTACCATGAGATATCAAACTAGATATACACGAACGAGCATAAGGAAATAAAATATTTGGACAGTAAGAATACAAACAGTGACTTAATCTTTTTTCATTTAAATTCGCAATAAAAAAAATACCAGCTTGATCTATATCACATAAAAATACTAATTCTTCTTTAATTTTTACTGTCACTCTTACTTTTAAAATGATTTCAAAAAGATTTTTTTCTATTTTTTTAGCAGTAGTATTTAAATTAAATTGAATATTAGGAGCCCAATCAATATGAAAAATATTTGGTGTATTTGGTGCTTCAAAAGAAGCGTCTTTTATATAAATACGTTGAATTTCAAAAGATTCTTGTTTTTTTTTTTCTTCTGACATAAGCTATCCAAAAAAAATAATATATATATAAGTTGATATTTTTTTAATTATATTAATTTATTAAAAATTATTTTTTACTTTTCTAAATCATTTATCTTTAATAATAAGAGGAAGATGATCTGTATTCCAATAATATATACCATTTTTTAAAATATAAACATACTTAAATCCCTGTTTAAAAAATTGTTTAATACATATGTTACCTTTATATGTTTCATTTAAAACAAGAATAATAGGGGAAAGTTTATATGTTTGTATTTCCTTCATCTCTCCTAAAAGAATATTTTTTAATGGAATATTGATAGAATTAATAATATGACCTTCTTGAAAAAATTCTGGAGAACGAGTATCAATGACAATAGCTTTATCCTGATTTATTAACTTTATTGCTTGAAAATTATTAATTGTTTTAGATTGTAAAAATATATTTTTAGCTATAAAAAAAAATACTCCAATAAGAAAGAAAAACCATATACTAATAAGTATAGTATGTTCCCTAATAAAAAATACTGCATCTTGCATAAATTATATTTCCTATATTTTATAAATTTATTAACTTAGCATTTAAATAACTTCTTAAATGCCAGTTAATAAATATAAAGATTTTGTATAAATGTGAATATATTAAAAAATACCTAATCTTTTTTTTGCTTTTATAATTTCTTTATACACTTGACATGGTGCTACTCCACCTTTAGATACCCTTTTTTCAAGACAAGATTCTAAAGTAATATGCTCGTATATATCTTCTTCAATAAGATGGCTGTACATTTGAAATGTAGACAATTCTAAATTATTTAAAGATTTTTTTTCACTAATTGCTCTAAGAACTAATTGACCAGATATATTATGTGATTCACGAAAAGTAAGTCCTTTTTTTACTAAATAATCCGCAATTTCTGTGGCATTAGAATATCCTTCTTCTGCAGCTTTTCGACATGATTGATTTTTTATTTTAATATTTTTTAAAATTAATATTGCTATACATAAACAATCATTCCAGGTTTTTATTGCATCAAATAAACCTTCTTTATCCTCTTGCATGTCTTTATTATAAGATAAAGGAAGAGATTTTAATACAATTAAAATGGAAATTAATGAACCATGAACACGACCACATTTAGCACGAATAAGTTCTAATGCATCTGGGTTTTTTTTTTGAGGCATTAATGATGATCCTGATGTAATCAAATCAGATAATTCAATGAAATTAGCTTCGCCAGAATTAAAAAAAATCATATCTTCAGAAAATCTTGATAAATGCATCATGCTAATTGATGCAGATGACAATAATTCAACAACATAATCTCGATCAGAAACACTGTCAAGTGCATTATTTGTTGCAGAATTGAAATCCATGGATAAAGCAAGTGCTTCGCGATCAATTTTCCATGCCGTTCCAGAAAGAGCACCAGATCCAAGAGGACTTGTATTTAGTCGTTTTAAAACATCTTCTAAACGACTAACATCTCGTCTTAACATTTCAACATAGGCTAAACACCAATAAGAAAAAGTAATAGGTTGAGCTCGTTGTAGATGCGTATATCCTGGCATAATAATATCATGATTAGATTCAGCGATTAAAATAAAATTTTTTTGCAACTGAATAAGATTTTCTAATAAAAGATTGATTCTATTTCTACACCATAATTTTAAATCGGTTGTAATCTGATCGTTTCTACTTCGACCAGTATGTAATTTTTTACCTAATTTTCCAATTTTATTAACAAGATGTTCTTCTACCCAACTATGAATGTCTTCGCAATTACTTGTAAGAATATTTTGAGTACGATCTTTAATTTCAGTCAGCAATTCAAGAAGTGCAGATTCTATTATTATTTGTTCTTTTTGAGTAATAATACTACTCTTCATTAAAGTTTTAGACCAAGCTATGGAAGAAATTATGTCTTCTTCTGCTAATATATAATCAAACGATAAAGATTGATTAAATTCTTTAAATAGTTCATGCGATTCATTAATGAATCGTCCACCCCAAAGTGCCATATGTCTTCTCGATAAAAAAACTGAAAAAAGAAAATTAAATTTAATTTGTTAAAAATATATTGCAAAACATTTCAAAAACTATTTTAATTGATTTTTCGCACGTATTCTTGAAGAAAGAGAAAAAAGACGAATAAATCCATTGGCATCAGATTGTTTATAAACTTCATCTTTACTAAAAGTAGCATATTCTTCTGAATATAATGAATTAGGAGAATTTTTTTGCACTGCTATTACACTACCTTTATATAATTTTAATATAACTTCTCCACTTATTTCAGACGATAATGAATCAGCAGCAGCTTGTAAAGATTTTCGTGTTGGAGAAAACCAGCGTCCATCATAAACAATAGAAGACATTTCTAGACCTATTTTTTCTCTCCATTGAAAACTTTCACGATCAAATACTAATTGTGCAATTGCTTTTATAGCTGTTGTAATAATCGTACCCCCAGGTGTTTCATAACATCCTCTAGATTTCATTCCAATTAATCTATTTTCAATAATATCAATTCTACCAATTCCGTGTTTAGAGCCTACATTATTTAATTCTTCTACACATTTTAATGGATTTAATCGTTTACCATTAACAGATACTACGCAACCTTCCTTTAATATCAATGAAATATATTCAGGTTCTTCAGGAGCATCTTCTGGATCTACTGTCCAACTCCAACAGTCTTTATTAGGTTGATTCCAAGGATTTTCGAGTAAACCTCCTTCTGTTGAAATATGCCAAGAATTTTCATCTTTACTATATATTTTTTCTAATGTTGCTGTTATCGGAATGTTTCTTTCTTCTAAATATTTTAATAATGATTCTCTTGAATTCAGATTCCATTCTCGCCATGGTGCGATTACATTTAAATCTGGAGCTAATGCTGCATAAGCCATTTCAAACCGAACTTGATCATTTCCTTTTCCAGTCGCACCATGACATAATGAATGCGCACCAATATTTAATGCAAGTTCTACTTGTTTTTTTGCAATAATAGGTCGAGCTATTGCTGTTCCTAATAAATAACTTCCTTCATATAAAGCACCAGTTTTTAAAACAGGATAGACATAATTTTCTATAAATTCTTCTTTTAAATCAAAAACATGACAGCTAGATGCACCAGAATCTAATGATTTTTTTTCAATTCCATTTAAATCTTTTTTAGATTGTCCTATATCAGCTACAAAAGCAATAACTTCAAAATTATAATTTTCTTTAAGCCATGGAATAATTGCTGAAGTATCTAAACCACCAGAATATGCTAGAACAACTTTCTTGTTTTTTTTCCTAATCATTTTTTCAACCTACTATATTTATAGTAAAATTACATGAACACTCGAGTACCAACATTTACGCCATTAAATAACAATTTTAATTCTTCTGTATTTTGCCAACTTGCTATATCCACAGGACGGCGTAAAACTCGCGCAGCTTCTAAAGCTGCATTCACTTTGACAATCATACCATTAGTAATAATTCCTTGAGAAATTAATCGTTGAGCTTGAATACTATTAATCTCTGTAATTCTTTGTCCTTTTCCATCCAATATTGCACTTATGTCAGATAATAAAATCAAATTTGCCTGTAAAGTAGTTGCTAAAGCTGTGGCTGCTAAATCAGCATTGACATTCATCAATAAACCATCATTAGTAATTCCTATAGAACTAATAATTGGTAAAATGCTTTCTTCGCAAAGTTTTTTTAAAAATAATGGTGATCCTGGCAATGCTTTACCAACATGACCTAAATCTTGATCTAACTTTTCTACATTAACACTATTCCCATCTGCTAAACATAACCCAACAGCATTTATATTATATTTTAATGCCCAGGCAAGTAAAGTTTTGTTAACAGTTCCAGCTAATGCACCTGTGATAACATTAATATGTTCAGATGGAGTAATACGTAAACCATTTTTCTTTTTAACTGGTAGAGAAAGCTTTTTCATTAAATCATCAATTAAACGACCTCCTCCATGTATTACTAATACATGACGTTTATAAGATTTTTGATAATCTACTAAAGATTTAAATAAACGCATCATAGCATTATCACTTTCTAATAAAACTCCACCTAATTTAATAACTAAAGGATTCATTATAAATGCCCCATTATTAATTAAATAATTGATTCTATTTCAGCAAAACCAAAATGAATATTAAAACACTGTATCGCCTAAGCAACTGCGCTCTTTAATAAATTATCTTCTTCTCTCACAATTACTATATAGTTATCTTTTATCAAAAGAACAATATCAAAACATGGCGGTTTTTCAACTAATTTAATACTTGTTAAATATTTTTTATATATACGAATTAAGGATTTATTCTTATAAAATTTATCAAAAATATTATATATAGCTACTAATCTAGTACTAGTCTTTTTATTTACATGTAATTGTAGTAATTATTCCCCCGAGAAAAAGAATCTAAATACAGAATACAAATTATTAGAATATCTTATTATTCTATAATTTCAAGAGTATGACGAGCAGTAAAAATGTTATATAGTTGCAAACTTACTGCATAAAAACTATTTTTAAACTAAGTTTTCTTCTAGCGCCACTCATATCATTAATAGCATTAATAATTGGCATATTCGTGTTGCAAATAATATTTTCTTCGATAATAGGTTTCAATGCTAATTGAATATAAGTTGCATGACGTTCAGGAACTGCAATTAAATTAATTGACTTTATTTCTTTTTTTTTATTCTGCTAAGCATAAATAAATTTTTTTAAAAATTCTTTATTTTGATAAACGAATATATAATAATCTAAGTATAGTATACTTTTTTTAATCTATAAGCAGGAGAAAAAATCAAACAAAATATAACCAGAAGATAAAAAATAAGAAACAAGAGAATAACTAACATAATAATTTTTCGATAAAAAACAGAATCGATATTCTTTTCAATTAAAGTAGTATCTCTTATAGCTTCAAACCATAGATCTATAATATTTTTGAATTGTTAATAAACATTTAAAAATAACTTACTTATATTTAAACTATTATTTGAGATAAATATTTTTTTATGTGAGAAAACGTATGAAGATTTATATAGTTCACTAATTCTGTACTAGTATATCTACTACCACCAACAATTATACATTTAGCATAAAATTAATAAACCGTGAATAAAAAAACTGCTATTTGTACATACCATAATATATATATGTTATAAAAAGCATATTTTATATTATCAATGTATTAATCAATTATTTATTTATGAATAAAATATTTTAAATATTTAATAAAATATGTACTTAAAAAGTTTATAATGAGAAAAATACCTAATTCGATTGAAATTTATAAATCACTAATAAAAATTCCTACAATTAGCAGCGATAATCACTTTCTTGATCAAAACAATAAAAACTTGATTGATTTATTATCTAATTATTTTTCCGATTTAAATTTTTCAATAAAAACTTATCAAGTTTTACATACTAATAAGTTCAACATGATAGCTTATATTAGTTCAAGAAGTGCAGGACTGCTATGATCTGGACATGTAGATACAGTTTTAATTTCAATGAAAATACATAAAAAAAAATCTTTTCACATTCACTAAATCTAATAATAGATTATATGAATTAAGAATAATACATATGAAAGGTTTTTTTGCTTTCATATTAGATGTAATATTTTCTATAAAGATAAAAAACTAACTAAACCAATTTGTATTCTGACTACTGCTAATGAAGAAACAGATATTTCTGCAATTAAACATTTCATAAAATCTACTAATATTAAAAAAAATATATAATATTTATCGAACCCATATCTTTAAAATTAATCAATGTAGATAAAGGAGATATATCCTATTCAATTGAAGTTATTGGAAATACTGGACATTCTAGTAATCTTAATCATGGTATTAATAGTGTTGAAATTATGTATGATGTTATGCAGTATTTATTACTTTTAAAGAAGTGTTTAAAAAAGAAATACTAACCTTTTTTCCATTTCATCTCTAACTATGAACTTATCTTTTATACATAAAGGTAGTACAATAAATCGAATTTGTTTTTTATGTATATTAAATCTTGAAGTACAACTTAAAAAAGGACTGACTTTAATAAAAATTGAAATTTTAATTAAAAAAAATTAGCATTAATTATAAAAAAATGAGCCTATCGTATTTTGATAAAAAGAATTCCTTCTTCTGTTCCGGAATATAAATGATTTTATAAAAATAATATTTTTTAAACAGTAGAAACATCATTTTAATTAAAGAGTAAACAGTAAATTACTGTACTGAAGCACCGTTTTTCAAAAAATTGCACCCGCCTTGATACTAGAATCAGGTTGTGTTAAATAAGTATATCAAACAGATGAATATTTAGACTCTTCTTTTATTGTACCTACTAAAAAAATTATCAATAAATGTTATTTTAAATTAAAATTTTTATAAACCTAAAATATGACAAATAGAATAAGCAATATCAGATTGATTTAAAGTGTAAAAATGAAAATTTTTTACTCCTTCAAAAGATAACTTTTTTACCATATCTATTGCTATACTAGAACCTATAATTTGTTGTGTAACCATATCATTATCTAGTCCATAAAATATTTCAGACATCCATTGAGGAATTTTAACATTAGTCATCTTTGAAAAACGTTTCAATTGCTTAAAGTTACAAACAGGCAAAATACCAGGTATGATTTCAACATTTATTCTATTTTTAATGCAATTTTCTCGAAAACGTAAATAACTTTCAATATTAAAAAAAAACTGTGTAATCGCTCTATTTGCACCTGCATCAATTTTTTTTTTTAAATTAAGGAGATCTGATTCAATATTTTTTGATTCTGGATGTAATTCAGGATAAGCAGCTACAGAAATATCAAAATTAGCAATTTTTTTTAATAAAATCACTAAATCTAGAGCATACATATTATGTTTATAATTTTTTTCTAATGTATCGCCTCTTAGTGCAACAATACTTTTAATACCATTCTTCCAATAATGCTCTGCGATTTTTTTTAATTCAATAGGTGTAGAATCAACACAAGTTAAATGAGCGGCTGTAACAACACCTGTTTTTTTATATATCTTCTTCACAATATCATACGTTTTTTCACGTTCACCAGTATTTGCACCATAGGTCACCGAAAAAAATTTTGGTTTTAATTTACTAAGACGTTTAACTGAAGACCATAAATTCTTTTCTAGAAAATCGTTTTTAGGTGGAAAAAATTCGAAAGAACACTGTATACTATTTCGAATATTTTCTAATTTCTGGTTCATTATATCTTGATGGTATTCAGCAAACATATTCATTTTAAAACTCCATTAAAATAATTTTATTTAAAAACTATTAAACTTTATTATATATAATAAAACATATTTATTTTTTATAATAAAATATTTTTATTCGATAATTTATGTGTAAAATAAAATATCTTACTAATCAATCATTAAAAGATTTAAACACATTTGCAATAGATGTGACAGCAAAAAAAATTATTTTTATAAAATCAATTCAATCACTTATTAATATATCAAAAATATGTCAATCATCTAATATTCCTTATATAATTTTAGGAGAAGGAAGTAATACATTATTTTTAGAAAACTATAGAGGAATAGTAATTATTAATCGGATTAAAGGAATAAAAATACTAGAAAAAAAAAATGTTTGGTTATTGCATATCTTTTCGGGAGAAAAATGGCATGATTTAGTAAAATTAACTTTGCATTTAGGTATTTTCGGATTAGAAAATTTAGCATTAATTCCAGGTTGTATAGGGTCTGCAGCAATTCAAAATATTGGTGCATATGGTTTAGAATTTAAAGATATATGTCAGTATGTTGACGTATTATCTTTAAAAAGTAATACGATTAGAAGAATTCATAACAAATTTTGCCAGTTTTCTTATCGGAATAGCATTTTTAAAAACCAATATCATCATAAATATGCTATTGTTGGAGTCGGAATTAAACTATCAAAAAAATGGCGTCCAACTATATTTTCTTCATTAGAAAATTATATTAACTTAAAAAATATAACTGCACATGCTATTTTTAATGTAGTCTGTAAAATACGTATAAAAAAATTACCTGATCCAAAAAAAACTGGAAATGCTGGTAGTTTTTTTAAAAACCCTATTGTTACAAAAGAAAAAGCAAAAACACTTGCGATTTTATATAACACTCCGAGTTATCCTGAAAAAAATAATTTAGTAAAAATTTCTGGTGGTTGGTTAATTGAACATTATAACTTTAAAAATCTTCAAATTGGTGATGCAAGTATTCATAACAAACAAAAATTGATATTAATTAATAAAAACAATGCTACTCCTCAAGATATTATAAAACTAGCAAAAATAATACATATATGTATTTTTAAAAAGTTTGGAATATTACTAGAACCAGAAATAGACTTTATCGGACCAATTGGAAAAGTACAATCATCAGAAATTTTTAAATTAAAAAATAATTAAAAACTCAATAAATTTAAATAAAAAATATAATCTTTCCTAAAAACAAGATTATTTTGATAAAAAAACTTGCAATATGAACGAAAAATTATATAATATAACTTAATTAAAATTAATATTTTAATGTTTTTTTCTATTTTCGGTAAAAAAAGCCGGCTTAGCTCAGCAGGCAGAGCAACTGACTTGTAATCAGTAGGTCACCAGTTCAATTCCGGTAGCCGGCATAAAAATTATTTTTAGGTGGGGTTCCCGAGCGGCCAAAGGGAGCAGACTGTAAATCTGCCGTCATAGACTTCGAAGGTTCGAATCCTTCTCCCACCAGTAAAAAAATATAAATCCTATAAAATGCGGACATCGTATAATGGCTATTACTTCAGCCTTCCAAGCTGATAACGCGGGTTCAATTCCCGCTGTCCGCTTAAAAAACAGTAAAGTTGCTGATATGGCTCAGTAGGTAGAGCACACCCTTGGTAAGGGTGAGGTCCCCAGTTCAATTCTGGGTATCAGCATAATTAATTTTTTAAAAAAATATTTTCAAATCATTTATCATAAATCTCACCTAATACTTTATTTTAAAATATTTTATATTTTGAAACTTCTATACTTACTTCATACATAATGACGAATTGATCTATTTTAAAAAATTAATAGTTTATTTTACGAGCTTTTATTTTAAAAAATGATTTTTTTTTCATATAAAAAATATAATTTTTATAAATAAAAAAGAACAAGATATTTGATGTATTAACATATTTTTTCTATATTATTTTATAATTTTAGGAGAAACTATGAATAAAAATAACTATAACCGAAACAAATATAAAATTTCAGAAAAAATAAAATGGTTATCTATATCTATATTTTTGACGCTTTCTTTTTTTATTAATTACTATTTTGACAAAACACAATTATTTGTTCGCATATTTATTATGTCTTTTTTAATTCTTTGTGCAATAGGAACTTTAATATACACAAAAAAAGGAGAATACCTATTATCATATATAATTATGTCAAAAAAAGAGATGCAAAAAATAATATGGCCTAAATATAATGAGACTTTATATACTACATTAATTGTTATTGTTATAACAATTTTTATGTCTCTTCTTTTGTGGGGTGTAGATAGTATAATATTCCATTTAATAGCATTTATTATTAGTTTAAGGTTCTAAAAATGCATGAGAGTCAAAAAAAAAGATGGTATGTATTACAAGCTTTTTCTGGATTCGAAAGCCGCGTAGCACAATCAATACGAGAACATGTAAAATTAAATGAAATGGGAGATTTATTCGGTGAAGTAATGGTTCCTTCTCAAGAAGTAGTGGAAATTCGAGGTGGACAGCGTAGAAAAAGTGAATATAAATTTTTTCCTGGATATGTTTTGATTCAAATGAAAATGACGGATTCTACTTGGCATCTGATTAGAAGTGTTCCTAGAGTTTTAGGATTTATTGGAGGAAAATCAGATAAGCCTTCTCCTATTAGTGATAAAGAAGTAGAAATTATTATTAATAGACTGCGCAAAATTGGTGATAAACCCAGACCTAAAACTTTATTTGAACCAGGAGAAATGATTCGTGTAAATGACGGTCCTTTTGCAGATTTTAATGGTGTAGTAGAAGAAGTTGACTATGAAAAAAGCAGACTTAAAGTCTCTGTTTCTATTTTTGGAAGATCTACTCCTGTAGAACTAGATTTTAGACAAGTAGAAAAAAATTAAAAAACTGATAAATTTTAATATAAAATGAGAAAAATATGGCTAAAAAAATACAATCATATATTAAACTACAAGTATCAGCTGGAACAGCTAATCCTAGTCCACCAATTGGCCCCGCTTTAGGGCAGAAAGGTGTCAATATTATGGAATTCTGTAAATTATTCAACAAAAAAACAGAAAATATAGAAAAAGGACTTCCAATACCAGTAATTATCACAGTTTATTCTGATCGTTCATTTACATTTATTACTAAAACACCTCCTGCTTCTGTTTTATTAAAAAAACTATCTAGCATTAAAAAAGGTTCTAGTAAAACTAAATTAGAACAAATAGGAAAAGTCAATCGTGCACAAATAAAAGAAATAGCAATGATTAAAAATAATGATATGACTGGTTCTAATATTGAAAGCATGATGAGATCTATTGAAGGAACAGCTAAATCTATGGGTCTAGTCATTGAGGGATAATAATGAACAAAATCGCTAAACGCATTAAAAAAATGAAAGAAAATATTAATTTTGAAAAATTATACCAAATTGATGATTTAATAAATTTATTAAAAAAATCATCTAAAGTAAAATTTAATGAAAGTATTGATATTGCTATTAATTTAGGGATAGATTCTAAAAAGTCAAATCAAAATATTCGAGGTTCTATAGTATTACCACATGGAATCGGACGTTCTATTCGAGTCGCTGTATTTACACAAGGTGATAATGTTAAAATAGCTAAAAATGCAGGTGCTGAATTAATAGGAATGGAAGACCTATCTGAAAAAATAAAAAAAGAAGGTGTTAATTTTGATGTTGTTATTGCTTCACCTGATGCAATGCAAGTAGTAACACAGTTAGGACAAATACTTGGACCTCGTAATTTAATGCCTAATCCTAAACTAGGAACAGTAACGACAAATATTTCTGAAGCAATTAAAAACGCAAAAACAGGACAAGTACGCTACCGAAATGATAAAAATGGAATTATTCATGCTACAATTGGTCGAATTAATTTCAATATAAACCAAATAAAAGAAAATTTGCATGTATTTTTAGAATCTATTAAAAAAGCAAAACCGCCACAATCAAAGGGATTGTATATAAAAAAGATAGTTTTATCAACAACTATGGGAATAGGATTAATTATTGATCAATCTACTTTATCTCCTTAACAAAATGATTTCCACTTTACGCTATAAAAAAAATTATTTATAATATCCCTTTTTTTAATCAGTATTAAAAATATTTTTATGTTTTAAAACGATTAAAAAATCATCTGTTTCTAATGCTAAAATTTATTATTTAATAATCTTTTTTTATAGTCATAGAGTGAAAAAATAAAAATGTATTTTAAAAAAATATATATAGTTAGTATTTTTATTAAAAATTGATTTAAATCATTTCTCTCTAGATTAATAAGGAGAATTTAATAAATGGCATTAAATCTTTATAACAAGAAAATCATTGTTGCTAAAATTAATAAAATTTCTAATACAGCATTATCAGCTGTTACTGCAGATTCTCAAGGTGTTTGTGTAAATAAAATCAATGAATTAAGAAAATCTGGACGTGAAATCGGAGTAAAAATGAGTATTGTTCAAAATACTCTATTATCTTTAGCAATTAAAAATACTATTTTTGAATGTTTAAAAGAAAAGTTGAAAGGTTCTACTTTTATCGCTTATTCTATGATACATCCAGGTAGCGGTGCGAGGTTATTCAAAGAGTTTGCAAAACAAAATACACAGTTTAAAATTACAGGAGCAGCTTTTGAAGGAAAATTACTCTCTACTTTAGAAATAAATCAACTTGCAGATATGCCTACTTATAAAGAAGCCATAATCAAACTTCTATTAACATTGAAGATATCAATTGCTGGAAAACTTATTTATATATTATCTGCTATAAAACAAAAAAAAGAAACCTCATAAAGGTTATTATTTTTGATGTATTAATAACATCTAAAATAATTCTAATTGTTATTAGGAATTATTGTTATGTCTATTACTAAAGAACAAATCTTAGAAGCTGTATCAGAAATGTCAGTCATGAATGTCGTAGATCTTATTGCAGCAATGGAAGAAAAATTTGGAGTTTCTGCTAATATGGCTATGAATAGCAATAATCCAAATGAAAAAGATTTGCATGAAGAAAAAACAGAATTTGATATTTTCTTAAAAGTTATTGGACCAAATAAAGTATCAGTAATTAAAACTGTACGTAGTGCAACTGGTTTAGGATTAAAAGAAGCTAAAGACTTAGTAGAATCTGCCCCAACAGTATTAAAAGAAAATATCAGCAAAGAAGATGCAGAATCACTTAAAAAAACATTGGAAGATGTTGGTGCTGAAATCGAAATTAAATAAAAATATTAAATTTTATAATTTAATCAATTTGAAAGCACGGCTGGTGATTTTAATTCACCAGCCTTTTAAATCAAAAAACATTCAAGTCATTTTCTAAAAATATTTAATAAAAAATAATTAAAAAATAAAATTCTTAAAAAATATTAAAACTGTCTCCCCTTCAGACAAAAAGATAAATTAATTTGTAATTTATCTGTCAACGAGATTAGGAACCCCATGGTTTACTCTTATACCGAAAAAAAACGTATTCGTAAAGATTTTGGCAAACGTCCTAAAGTTTTAGATATACCATATCTTCTTTCGATTCAATTAGATTCTTTCAAAAAATTTATTAAACCAGATTTAGAAGGTGAATACGGATTAGAAGCAGCATTTCGTTCAGTATTTCCTATTTGTGGTTATAATGGAAATTCTGAGCTTCAATATGTTAGTTATCGTTTAGGAGAAACAATATTTGATGTGAAAGAATGTCAAATAAGAGGCGCGACTTATTCAGCACCATTAAGAGTAAGATTACGTCTTATTATCTACGAACGTGACATATTAGAAGCCACTGTTAAAGATATTAAAGAACAAGAAGTTTACATGGGCGAAATCCCACTCATGACAAATAATGGAACATTTATAATAAATGGAACAGAAAGAGTCGTTGTCTCTCAGCTACACCGTAGTCCTGGAGTTTTTTTTGATAGCGATAAAGGAAAGACACATTCTTCAGGAAAAGTTCTTTATAATGCCCGAATTATTCCTTACCGAGGATCTTGGTTAGATTTTGAATTCGATCCAAAAGATAATTTATTTGTTAGAATTGATAGACGTAGAAAACTACCAGTAAGTATTCTTTTACGTGCTCTTAATTATAATACAGAAGAAATATTGAATATATTTTTTGAAAAAAATATTTTCAAAATAGAAAAGAATCAAATTGAACTAGAATTAGTACCTGAAAGACTACGTGGTGAAACTGCGTCATTTGATATTAAAAAGAATGGAAAAACATATATAGAAAAAGGTCGTCGTATTACTGCTAGACATATTCAAGAGTTAAAAAGAAATGAAATAAAATCTATTATAGTTCCTGTTGAATATATTTTAGGAAGAATTGTATCTAAAAAATATATAGATCAAAAAACAGGTGAAACAATTATTTTACCCAATACAGAACTCTCTTTAGAAGCATTAGAAAAATTAAAAAAATCAGGTTTTTATTATATTGAAACACTATTTACTAATGATTTAGATCATGGTCCATATATATCAGAAACACTACGAATAGATTCAGCTAATGATCGCATGAGTGCTTTAATAGAAATTTATCGTGTTATGAGACCTGGAGAACCTCCTACTAAAGAAGCAACAGAAAATTTATTTGAAAATTTATTTTTTTCTGAAGACAGGTATGATCTTTCTTCTGTTGGTAGAATGAAATTTAATAGATCTCTTTTACGTAAAGAAATTGAGGGTTCAGGTACTTTAAATAAAGAAGATATTATTGATGTTATCAAGAAAATTATCGATATTCGAAATGGAAAAGGAGAAATAGACGATATTGACCATTTAGGAAACCGACGTGTTAGATCTGTTGGTGAAATGGCAGAAAACCAATTTAGAATCGGTTTAGTAAGAGTAGAAAGAGCAGTTAAAGAAAGATTATCTATCGGTGATTTAGATACTCTTATGCCTCAAGATATGATTAATGCTAAGCCAATATCAGCTGCCGTTAAAGAATTTTTTGGTTCTAGTCAATTATCACAATTTATGGATCAAAATAATCCTTTATCAGAAATCACGCATAAAAGACGTATTTCAGCATTAGGTTTAGGTGGTTTAACTAGAGAAAGAGCAGGTTTTGAAGTTCGAGATGTTCATCCTACTCACTACGGACGTGTATGTCCTATAGAAACACCAGAAGGTCCGAACATTGGATTAATTAATTCTTTATCTGTATATGCTCAAACAAATTCTTATGGATTTTTAGAAACACCTTATCGAAAAGTCAGAAATGGTTTAGTTACCAAAGAAATTAATTATCTATCTGCCATAGAAGAAGGTAATTATATTATTGCACAAGCTAATACTAATATTGATGAAACTGGTTTTTTTACTGATGATTTAGTCACGTGTCGACATAAAGGTGAATCTAGTTTATTTAATCGTACTCAAGTAAATTATATGGATGTTTCTACACAACAAATTGTGTCTGTCGGTGCATCTTTAATTCCTTTTCTTGAACATGATGATGCAAATAGAGCGTTAATGGGTGCTAATATGCAACGTCAAGCCGTACCAACTCTTAAAACAGACAAACCTCTAGTCGGGACAGGAATGGAAAGAGCAGTAGCAGTAGATTCCGGAGTTACAGTTGTAGCTAAAAGAAGTGGTTTTATTCAATATGTAGATGCTTCACGTATCGTGATTAAAGTAGATGAAAAAGAAATGTATTTAGGAGAAGCTGGAATAGATATATACAATTTAACTAAATATACTCGTTCAAATCAAAATACTTGTATCAATCAACAACCTTGCGTCAATTTAGGTGAAAAAATTAAGAAAGGTGATGTTCTAGCAGACGGACCATCTACTGATTTAGGAGAGCTTGCGTTAGGACAAAATATGCGTGTAGCATTTATGCCTTGGAACGGATACAATTTTGAAGATTCAATCCTAGTATCAGAAAGAGTTGTTCAAGAAGATCGTTTTACTACAATTCATATTCAAGAATTATCTTGTATATCACGAGATACTAAATTAGGAGCAGAGGAAATTAGTTCAGATATACCTAATGTAGGTGAAGCCGCATTATCTAAATTAGATGAATCAGGAATTGTTTATATTGGAGCAGAAGTCACTGGAGGTGATATATTAGTCGGAAAAGTAACACCAAAAGGAGAAACACAATTAACACCAGAAGAAAAATTATTACGTGCTATTTTTGGTGAAAAAGCATCAGATGTAAAAGATTCTTCATTACGAGTTCCTAATGGAGTTTCAGGAACTGTAATAGATGTTCAAATATTTACAAGAGATGGCGTAAAAAAAGATAAAAGAGCCTTAGAAATTGAAGACATGCAACTTAAAAAAATTAAAAAGGATCTTACTGAAGAATTTAAAATATTTGAATCCAGTTTATTTACTCATATTAAAAAAACTTTTATATCTTGTGACATTCAAACAGAACAACTTAGCACACTACCTTTTGACAAATGGTTTTCTATAGAAATTAAACAAAAAAACAAAAAACAAGAAATAGAAAAACTTGCAAAAAAACACAATGAATTGAAAGAAGAATTTAATAAAAAAATTGAAATAAAACGCCGAAAAATCACACAAGGAGACGACCTAGCTCCAGGTGTGTTAAAAATAGTTAAAGTATATTTAGCAGTTAAACGTCAAATTCAACCTGGTGATAAAATGGCAGGAAGACATGGGAACAAAGGAGTAATTTCTAAAATTAATCCTATTGAAGATATGCCTTATGATCAACATGGTATACCAGTTGATATTGTTTTAAATCCACTAGGTGTTCCTTCTCGTATGAATATCGGACAAATATTAGAAACACATTTAGGAATGGCAGCAAAGGGTATTGGTGATAAAATAAATTATATGCTTAAAACACAAGAAAAAATATCCAACTTGCGCAAATTTATACAAAAAGCTTTTAATTTAGGAGATCATCTACGTCAGAAAGTAGATTTAGATACATTTTCAAATGAAGAAATATTACGTTTAGCTGAAAATTTAAAACATGGCATTCCTATTGCTACACCAGTATTTGATGGTGCACAAGAAAACGAAATAAAACAAATGTTAAAATTTGCAGGACTGCCTACTTCGGGACAAATTACACTCTTTGATGGAAGAACAGGAGAACAGTTCGAAAGACCTGTTACTGTTGGCTATATGTACATGTTAAAATTAAATCATTTAGTAGATGATAAAATGCATGCTCGTTCTACTGGTTCTTATAGTTTAGTCACTCAACAACCATTAGGTGGAAAAGCCCAATTTGGTGGTCAACGTTTCGGTGAAATGGAAGTGTGGGCACTAGAGGCATATGGAGCTTCTTATACATTACAAGAAATGTTAACTGTCAAATCCGATGACGTAAATGGAAGAACTAAAATGTATAAAAATATTGTAGACGGAAATCATCAAATGGAACCTGGAATGCCAGAATCTTTTAACGTTTTGTTAAAAGAAATTCGATCATTAGGTATTAACATTGAACTAGAAAGCGAATAATAATATCGGCAATATAGTACAAAACATTTATATATTCATTACCTTGAAAATTTAACTCCAACGAGAGCTAATGTGTGAAAGATTTACTAAAATTCCTAAAATCCCAAACTAAAAATGAAGATTTTGATGCTATTAAAATCTCGTTAGCTTCACCTGATATGATTAGATCTTGGTCATTTGGAGAAGTTAAAAAGCCTGAAACCATTAATTATCGTACATTTAAACCCGAACGAGATGGATTGTTTTGTGCACGTATTTTTGGTCCAGTAAAAGATTATGAATGTTTATGTGGTAAATATAAAAGATTAAAACATCGAGGTGTAATCTGTGAAAAATGTGGCGTTGAAGTAACACAAAGCAAGGTAAGACGAGAACGTATGGGTCATATAGAACTTTCTTCTCCTACAGCTCATATTTGGTTTTTAAAATCTTTACCATCACGAATAGGTTTATTATTAGATATGCCTTTAAGAGATATTGAAAGAGTACTATACTTTGAATCTTATGTCGTTATAGAAACAGGAATGACTAATCTTGAAAAACGTCAAATTTTAACTGAAGAACAATATCTAGATTCATTGGAAGAATTTGGAGATGAATTTCATGCTACAATGGGAGCAGAAGCTATTCAATTTCTATTAAAAGATATTAATTTAACACAAGAATGCAATACTTTAAGACTTGAATTACATGAAACTAATTCTGAAACAAAAAGAAAAAAACTAACAAAAAGAATCAAACTATTAGAATCTTTTATTCAGTCTCATAATAAACCTGAATGGATGATTCTAAATGTATTACCAGTATTACCGCCTGATCTCAGACCATTAGTACCACTAGATGGTGGAAGATTTGCAACATCAGATTTAAATGATTTATATCGTCGAGTAATTAATAGAAATAATCGTCTAAAACGCTTATTAGATTTAGCAGCTCCAGACATAATTGTACGTAATGAAAAAAGAATGTTACAAGAAGCAGTAGATGCCTTATTAGACAATGGTAGAAGAGGAAGAGCGATCATAGGATCTAATAAAAGACCTCTTAAGTCATTAGCTGATATGATTAAAGGAAAACAAGGACGATTTCGACAAAATCTTCTTGGAAAACGTGTAGATTATTCTGGTCGTTCAGTAATTACTGTAGGTCCTTATCTTCATTTACATCAATGCGGATTACCTAAAAAAATGGCGCTAGAACTTTTTAAACCATTTATATACGGAAAATTAGAAGTTCGTGGTTTAGCAACTACTATTAAAGCAGCAAAAAAAATGGTAGAAAAAGAGGAGGCAGTAGTATGGGATATTTTGGATGAAGTGATTCGCGAACATCCAGTTCTTTTAAATCGTGCTCCGACTTTACATAGATTAGGTATACAAGCATTTGAACCAGTTCTTATAGAAGGAAAAGCAATCCAACTACATCCACTAGTATGTGCAGCTTATAATGCAGACTTTGATGGAGATCAAATGGCTGTACATGTTCCGTTGACTATAGAATCACAATTAGAAGCTAGAGCTTTAATGATGTCAACAAATAATATTTTATCTCCAGCTAATGGAGAACCAATTATTGTTCCTTCTCAAGACGTTGTTTTGGGTTTGTATTATATGACCCGTGAAAAAATCAACGGAAAAGGAGAAGGTATGTTATTGAATGATTCTAATGAAGCAGAAAAAGTCTATCGTTTAGGTATTGCTGAACTACATGCATTGGTAAAAGTACGAATAATAGAATATAAAAAAAATGAAGATAATAGTTTTATCACAATAAAAAAAATCATTACTACTACTATAGGGAGAGCTATTTTATGGATGATTGTTCCTAAAGGATTACCATTTAGTATTATTAATCAAACTTTAGGTAAAAAAGATATTTCTCAAATGCTGAACACTTGTTATCGTATTTTAGGACTAAAACCTACTGTTTTTTTTGCTGATCAAATTATGTATACTGGTTTCGCTTATGCAGCAAGATCAGGAGCTTCAGTTGGTATTGATGATATGGTGATACCAGAAAAAAAAGCAAATATTATTAATGAAGCCGAAATTGAAGTATCTGAAATACAAGAGCAATTTCAATCTGGATTAGTAACAGCAGGTGAAAGATATAATAAAGTTATTGATATTTGGGCAGCAGCTAACGAACGAGTGGCTAAAGCTATGATGGAAAACTTATCTACAGAATCTGTCATAAATAAAAAAGGTGAAAAGCAAAAACAAATATCTTTTAATAGTATATTCATGATGGCTGATTCAGGAGCACGTGGTTCTGCTGCACAAATTCGTCAATTAGCTGGTATGAGAGGATTGATGGCAAAACCTGATGGTTCGATTATTGAAACACCTATTACAGCTAATTTTCGAGAAGGTTTAAATGTACTGCAATATTTTATTTCTACACATGGAGCACGTAAGGGATTAGCAGATACAGCATTAAAAACCGCTAATTCTGGCTATTTAACACGTCGTTTAGTAGATGTAGCACAAGATTTAGTTATAACAGAAGATGATTGTCGAACACATGAAGGAATTTTAATGACTCCGTTAATTGAAGGAGGTGATGTAAAAGAACCATTACGTGAACGCGTTTTAGGTCGAATTACTGCAGAAAATGTTATTATTCCAAATACTAAAAATATACTAATTAAAAGAAATACACTGTTAAACGAACAGTTATGTGATCTTTTAGAATCTAATTCTATAGATAATGTTAAAGTAAGATCAGTTGTAAATTGTGACACTAATTTTGGTGTTTGCGCTTATTGTTATGGGCGTGATCTAGCTCGAGGAAATTTAGTTAACAAAGGAGAAGCAATTGGAGTGATCGCTGCTCAATCTATAGGAGAACCAGGCACACAGCTAACTATGAGAACTTTTCATATTGGAGGTGCAGCATCAAGAGCTGCAGCAGAATCTAGTATTCAAATAAAAAATCAAGGTGTTATAAATCTTAATAATGCAAAGTTTGTAACTAATTCTACTGGTAAAATAGTTATCACTTCAAGAAATGTAGAACTTAATATTATTGACAATTTTGGGAGAACAAAAGAAACTTATAAAGTTCCTTATGGAGCTATTATGGCTAAAGGAGATGGTGAAAAAGTAAACTCTGGAGAAACTGTTGCAAAATGGGATCCACATACCATGCCAGTTATTACCGAAGTTAATGGTTTAGTTCGTTTTGTCGATATGATTGATGGTCAAAGTATTACAAGACAAGCAGATGAATTAACTGGTTTATCTTCTATAGTAATATTAGATACAGCAGAAAGAATGACAATTGGGAAAGACTTAAGACCAGCATTAAAAATTGTGGACTATAATGGAAAAGATGTGCTTATTTCAGGAACAGATATGCCTGCACAATATTTTTTACCTGGAAAAGCTATTGTTCAAATTGATGATGGAGCACAAATCAGTTCTGGTGACACATTAGCACGTGTTCCACAAGAATCTGGAGGAACTAAAGACATAACTGGTGGACTGCCAAGAGTTGCGGATTTATTTGAAGCTAGACGTCCCAAGGAATTGGCAATTTTAGCTGAAATCAGTGGTATTATATCTTTTGGAAAAGAAACTAAGGGAAAAAGAAGATTAGTTATTACACCGGTAGACGGAAGTGATTCTTATGAAGAAATGATTCCAAAGTGGAGACAATTAAACGTCTTTGAAGGAGAAAGAGTAGAAAGAGGAGATGTGGTATCCGATGGTCCAGAATCACCACATGATATACTTCGATTAAGAGGCGTTCAAGCTGTAACTAGGTATATCGTAAACGAAGTACAAGAAGTATATCGTCTACAGGGTGTAAAAATTAATGATAAACATATTGAAGTAATTATAAGACAAATGCTTCGAAAAGCTACTATAGTTAAATCAGGAAATTCCGATTTTTTAGAAGGCGAACAGGTAGAATTTTCTCGTATAAAAATTTCAAATCGAATATTAGCAAAAAAAAAGAAAAAAATAGCTACTTTTTCAAGAGATTTATTAGGAATAACTAAAGCGTCACTTGCAACAGAATCTTTTATATCCGCAGCTTCTTTTCAAGAGACAACAAGAGTATTAACTGAATCTGCAGTAGCAGGAAAAAAAGATGAATTAAGAGGATTAAAAGAAAATGTCATTGTTGGACGTTTAATTCCCGCAGGTACAGGATATGCATATCACAGAGAACGTTTTAATCGTCGTCAAAAAAAACATAATAATCCAACAGTTAGCAGTTCTCAAATTAGTGCGGAAGAAGCTTCTGCTAGTCTTTCAGAATTATTAAATTCTGCTCTTATAGAAAAATAAATGATCCTTAATATTTTTATATATTTAAATTATGGCTGCTCCTAAAAGCAGCCACAGTGAAAATATAGTAATTTTATATTATAATATTTTTAGTATGCTTACTCTTCTAAAAAAATTATTTTATATGTTCTTAAACAGATTA
Source organism: Buchnera aphidicola (Microlophium carnosum) (assembly GCA_011752475.1). NCBI lineage: Bacteria > Pseudomonadati > Pseudomonadota > Gammaproteobacteria > Enterobacterales > Erwiniaceae > Buchnera > Buchnera aphidicola. The sequence continues at coordinate 35,898 of CP048747.1, read as the reverse complement.
AATTTAAATATCTTTAAAAATTAGTTTTAATATTTTTTAAAAAAATAGTTTTTTTTAAAAAAAATATATATTTTTCATAGAATATATTTTTAATAATATTTAGATATATTATATATTTAAATTTTCTTCAATTATGAATTTTTAACCTAACTCTTCTTTCTTTTTATATTGTTTGTTATAAATATAACAATTTTTAATTGATAAAAAATTATATAATATGAAAAAATATATTTTTCTTTTTATATCAAAAATGTATAGAAAAAACTTACCATAAAAAATATAGTTTTAATATAAATTTATAAAAATAATATCTAAATACATTATTAATTTTTACATTCAAATAAAAAAAGGAAAAATAATGAATAAAACTCAATTAATCGATGTGATTTCTAAAAAATCTAATTTATCTAAAATACAAGCAAAATTGACTTTAGAAACAACATTATCAACTATTATCGATTCTTTAAAAAAAGGTGAGTCTGTACAAATAGTTGGATTTGGTACTTTTAAAGTTAATTTAAGATCATCTCGTACAGGGAGAAATCCTCAAACAGGAAAAGAAATACAAATTCCCGCTACAAAAGTAACTAGTTTTACATCTGGAAAAACATTAAAAAATGCAATTAAATAATTATAACGTACAATACATTTAAAGGGGCATAGTGCCCCTCAATAAATATATGATTTATAATGATCCTAAAAATTATTATGTATTTAAAATGATCTGAATATAAAAAATACATCTTTATATTATATAACAAAATATTTAATTGTTTATTAAAAATAAGAAAATATATTATGCCATCAAATAATCTTATAAAAAATGCGCTAATTAGCGTTTCAGATAAAAAAAATATTTTAGAAGCAGCAAAAATATTAATAAAAAATAAAATTAATTTATTTTCAACAGAAGGAACTGCAAAAATTTTACAAAAAAACAATATACTTGTTACGGAAATATCAGATTATACAAAATTCCCTGAAATAATGGATGGACGAATTAAAACATTACATCCTAAGATTATGGGCGGTATTTTAAGAAGAAAAGATAAAGATAAAGAAATCATGAAATTATATGATATTTATCCAATAGACATAGTTATTGTAAATTTTTATCCATTTGAAAAAATAAAAAATATTAAAAACAATAATATAGATGATATTATAAATAATATTGATATAGGTGGACCGACACTTGTACGTGCTTCTGCAAAAAATTACAAGAATGTTATAATTATAGTAGATCTGTGTGATTTTGAATTTGTTATTAATTCTATTAATAATAATACCATGAATACAGAAAAAAGATTTTACTTAGCATCTAAAGCATTTCAATATACACTGTCTTATGAAAAAATTATTGCACAATATTTTATAAAAAAAAATACTTTTAATAAAAATGATAAAAGCAATTCTTTTCCTGAAGAAATAAATTTTTCTTTTATAAAAAAACAAGATTTAAGGTATGGAGAAAATCATCATCAAAAAGCATCTTTCTATATAGAAAAAAATATATTTCAATCTGGAACAATTAGTACGTCATATCAGATTCAAGGAAAAATGTTATCATATAATAATATATCTGATTCCGATATAGCATTAGAATGTGTAAAAGAATTTAATAGACCTGCATGTGTTATTGTAAAACATGGAAATCCTTGTAGTGTTTCGGTCAAAGATAATATTTTAGAAGCATATTTATCGGCATACCATGCTGATCCTGTTTCAGCATTTGGGGGTATTATTGCTATTAACTGTATATTAGATGAAAAAACAGCTCAAACAATTATTAATCAACAATTTGTTGAAGTTATTATTATACCGGAAATTAATGATTTAGCATTAAAAGTATTAGAAAAAAAACAAAATATAAGAGTACTTATTTCTGGAAAATTACAAAAAAATAAAATAGGACTAGATTTAAAAAAAATTACTAATGGATTACTTGTACAAGAACATGATTCTTATAATACAGATTATAAATCATGGAATTTTGTTACAAAACGAACTCCAACAAAAAAAGAATTAAAAGATTCCATTTTCTGTTGGAAAGTAGCAAAATTTGTAAAATCAAATGCAATTGTATACGGTCGTAATGAAGTTACTATCGGAATAGGTGCTGGTCAAATGAGTAGAATTTATTCGACTAAATTAGCCAATATAAAAGTTAGGGATCAAGGTTTTAATGTTGTTAGGGCAACTATGGCTTCTGATGCCTTTTTTCCTTTTAGAGACGGAATCGACAGTGCTGCCTCTGTTGGAATTAGTTGTATAATTCAACCAGGAGGTTCAATACGTGACAAAGAAATTATTGAAGCTGCAGATGAACACAATATAGCAATGATTTTTACTAATAAACGTCATTTTAAACATTAATTTTTTTGTTATTAAAAAAATCCATAAAAAATTTATAAGCATTAAATCATCATTTAGATTTTTATAAGTAGTCTAAAAGATGATTTAAGGTCAAAATTATATTTTTAAAATGAAAAATAAGTTCATTTAATTCAGACAATTCTCTTTGATTTTTTCCCTAAGTTTTTTAGTTGCTTCAACCATATTTTTTAAAGCTGATATTGTTTCATTCCAGTTTCTTGTTTTTAATCCGCAATCTGGATTAACCCAAATTCGTTTAATAGGAATATATTTTATTGCTTTATTTAAAAGAATGGTTATTGATTTTGTACTTGGTATATTAGGAGAATGAATATCATATACTCCCGGACCAACTTCGTTAGGGTATTGAAATTCTTTAAATGATTCTAATAATTCCATATCTGAACGAGCTGTTTCAATGGTAATCACATCAGCATCTAATAGTGCAATAGCATGCATGATATCATTAAATTCACAATAACACATATGTGTATGAATTTGTGTAGTATTTTTAACGCCTGCAGCACTTAAACGAAATACATCAACAGCCCAAGATAAATATTCATTCCAAGAACTTTTTCGTAGAGGTAAACCTTCTCGTAATGCTGGTTCATCAATTTGAATTATTTCTATTCCTTCTTTTTCTAAATCTAAAACCTCGTCATGCAATGCTAAAGCAATTTGTATCGCAATTTTTTTTAATGAAATATCTTCTCTAGGAAAAGACCAAAATAAAATTGTGACTGGTCCTGTTAACATTCCTTTCACTGGTTTTTTAGTTAAAGATTGAGCATATTTAGACCACTCTATAGTAATAGGTTGTGAACGACTAATATCTCCAATAATAATAGGTGGTTTTACACACCGTGAACCATAACTTTGCACCCATCCATGATTTGTAAATATAAATCCGTCTAAATGTTCACTAAAATATTCTACCATATCGTTTCTTTCAGCTTCCCCATGAACTAAAACATCTATGTCTAATTCTTCTTGTATTTTTATAACTTTTTCAATATGTTTTTTAATTCTTTTAGTATATTCTGCTACAGTGATTAAACCTAATTTAAAATCACGTCGTAATTTTCTTATATCAACAGTTTGCGGAAAGGATCCGATTGTAGTTATTGGTAGAATAGGTAAATTAAATTTTTTATTTTGTTGTATAGAACGAATTTCATAAGCATTTAAACGTTGATGTTCCTCAATTACAAAATTAGATAAACGATTATTTACTTGAGTTTTATGTACTCTTGTAGAAAATCTACGCTCATGGATAGGTAGACTCCATTTTGTAATCAAATCAATATTATTATTATTCAAAGCATTTGATAACAATCCTAACTCTGTACATTTTTGTACAGAAAAAGCAAACCATTTTTTTACTTCTTTATCTAATTTTTTTTCTGCTTCTAAATCAATAGGTGTATGTAATAAAGAACAAGATGAACCAATTAATATTTTTCTGTGATTCTTTGAGATAGCTTTAATAGTATTAAACCATTTTAAAAGATCAGAACGCCAAATATTTCGACCATTAATAACACCTAAAGATAGCATCCATTCTGTTGATATTTTAGAAATAAAACTTTTTAAATTATATTTTCCAAATACTAAATCAATATGAATACCTTGAATTGGAAGATCACGAATAAATTCTATATTATGTTCAATACTATCAAAATATGTTGTAAGTAATAGTTTTGTTATTCCAGATAATTCTTTGTAAACATAATAATAAGCTTCCTTCCATTTTTTTGGCAATTCTAAAACTAGTGCAGGTTCATCAATTTGAATAAAATCAACACCACGTTTGGACAATTCTTTTAAAACGTGTTGATATATTGGAACTATATCTTTTAAAATATCAAGACGATCAAAATATTCTCCTTTTACTTTTCCTAGCCAAAGATATGTAATTGGTCCTAAAAGTATAGGTTTCACTTTGTGACCTAACAACAATGCTTCATCTACCTCGTCTAAAATTTGTTTCCAAGAGAATTTGAGAATTTTATTTTTGTAAAACTCAGGTACAATGTAATGATAATTAGTATTAAACCATTTAGTCATTTCTGAAGCTGAAATATCTGGAGAGCATCCTCGTGCAACACGAAACAAACAATCTAAATCAATGGAATTAACCGTATTATGTCTTTCTGGAATATTTCCTAACATCATACTAGTAGTCAACACATGATCATACCAAGAAAAATCTCCCACGGGTATATAATCAATACCAGATTCTTTTTGTTTTTTCCAATTTTCTTTTCTCAATTTACAACCAACTGATAATAAATCTTGTAGTGGAAGATCGCCAGACCAATATTTTTCTTGAGCTTTTTTTAACTCGCGATTCAAACCTATTCTTGGAAATCCAAGAGTATGATTGAAAATTTGCATTTTAAATATCCTATTTTTTATAAGTAAGATTATTTTTTTTAAAATAATTTATAATTGCTTTCTATAAAATATATATCCTATAATTCTAACATTAAAAAATTAGCAATCCTAAATAGTTCATTCTGAATATGAAAAAATATCATGATTAAAATAAAACATCTTCACATACTATAAGCATTAAAAAATAACGATTCATTAAGTACAGCTACTACTCAAAACTACATTAAATACAATCATCTATAAACTCTTATCATATAATTATTTAATTATCTATTTCATGTCATAAATCTATTATAGGGATAATATTAGAATTACCAATTTTCTAAGAAACATGTTTTCAAGTAGAAATAATTTTTTTTTCTGACATAAATTTGAATACTCAACTATATTTACTAAAAAACAGCTCTATATTGTATTAACTTATGAAGTATTCCTACAGAGTAATTTATTTTATATACTAGTATTTACTTTTAAAATTTAATTAGTGTTTTTCTTAATAATCTTTTTATTTTTTGAAAAATAATATTATACTAGAACATATTGTATCTAAAATATTATTGACTTATCCTATTCAAAAAACAGACTAATTATATAGAAATGTTTTTTATAATTTTCTAATATTATACCTGTTTTAAAAAATACTAATAATACGTTACTGTTAATTCAAATAGTATCAGAACAAATGGGAATTACTGCACTGACCCAAATTAGGTAGTAGATGATTTTGAACATCAAGGATTAATCGTAAATAAAAAGAATAGGACATGAAAATAAGGACGATTATATGCAACTACACGTAATCGTGAATAAAGAAAACTAGTTATAAAAAATTTTATTCATTATATACGTTCACATGCTTTTACTTATTTACAATTTACTTATAATGTATTTAATGAAAAACAATTTCTTCAAAAGAATATTTCTTTTTTATTATTAAATGTCATATAAATATTTTTTATCAACTTTATACTATCTTTGCATTACTTTCTATAAAAATTTTATTTAAACACCTTGCAACACCATCATTGTCATTACTTTCAATAACTTCAAGATGAGGCAATGCATTTTTTAAACGTGAATCTGCATTTTTCATAATATATGCTTTTCCAGCAACAGTTAGCATATCTTGATCATTCATTCCATCTCCAAAAGCAATACAATTATTTAAAGGAATTCCTAGTAAGTTAGATATTAATTTTAATCCATAACCTTTTGAAGTACTTCCTGAAACAATTTCAAGACAACCGGGAACTGAAAAATTCATATGAACTTTCTTGCCATAATAATTCGCAATTGTTCTTTTTAGAATATATAATTTTTGAAAATTTCTACTTGTAAAAAAAATTTTGCTGATGTTATTAAAATTTAAATTATCTGGATGAAAATATTGATATTTTAATATTGAAAGAGCAGAACAAAATTTATTATCTATTTTATTATTATTTATGTACCATTTATTATTTTGATATATTTGAGTAATTATTTCTGTATCTAAATATTTTATTCTGCAAAGTTTTGAAGCAATATTTTCTTCTAGATCATTACTAAATATTAATTCATTATCTAAATTATAAATTTTAGCTCCATTAGAAGTAATCATAAAAATATTTATTTTTAAACTATCTCTAATTTCCATAACATCTATATAATGACGACCTGAAGCAAAAATGAAATAAAACCTTTTTTTTATCAATATCCGTATAATTTCTTGAGTATATTTTGTTATTTTATTCTTTGAAGAAAGCAAAGTACCATCTAAATCTACTGCAATAATGTAACACATAAACAATCCTAAAAAATATAATATATTTTATTATAAAAAACATATTATATATACATAAATTCATAGATAAAAATTATTTATTAAAAATTTTATAATATTGAACTAATAGATTTAAAATAAAAAAACAATTCATAAAAAATTACAAATCTTTTATTTAATAAAATATATAAAAAAGGATATTTATGTCAAAACAAGAAATAATTATAGTAATACTCGCTGCTGGAAAAGGAACTAGAATGCAATCTAATTATCCTAAAGTATTACACTATTTAGGAGGAAAAACAATTTTAGAACATGTAATACAAACAGCACAATCTATTAAACCTGAAAAAATTATACTGGTTTATAACACTCAAAAAAAAATTGTATTGCCTAATATTAATAATATTCCGATTCAGTGGGTAATACAAAAAAAACCACAAGGAACAGGACAAGCTATACTATTAGCAATAAAAAAAATTTTAGATAATAAAGAGATACTAGTTCTATATGGAGACGTACCATTTATTTCAGTTGAATCAATAAAAAAACTGCAACAATCTAAAAAAAAATCAAAAATTAGTTTATTAACTGTAAAAGTAAAAAATCCTAGTGGATACGGACGTATTTTGCGAAAAAAAGGAAAAGTCATTGGTATAATAGAAGAGATAGATGCTACTAATAAACAAAAAAATATCCAAGAAATATATTCAGGAATTTTTATAGCAACGAGTAAAGACTTAAAAAGATGGTTAGAAAAAATTGATAAAAACAACAAAAAACAAGAATTTTATGCAACAGATATTGTATCTTTAGCTTATTTAGAAGGAAATTTTATTGCAACAGTACAACCTATTAATTATGAAGAAATATTAGGAATAAATAATAAATTACAATTATCTGCTTTAGAGAGAATTTTCCAAAAAAAACAAATTGATAAATTGCTTATCAACGGAGTTACAATAAAAGATCCATCTAATTTCATTCTTAGAGGAACATTGCAACACGGAAAAAATGTTGAAATAGATACCGGTGTAATTTTAGAAAGTAATATTATTTTAGGAAATAATGTTACCATTGGTCCTGGTTGTATTATTAGAAATAGTATTATTGATAGTCAGACTAGTATTCAAGCATATACAATCATAGAAAATGCTAAAATAGGAAAAAGTTGTATTATAGGTCCATTTGCTCATTTACGATCAAATACTTTATTAGATAAAAATGTTCAAATAGGAAATTTTGTTGAAATAAAAGATAGTATGATTAAAAAAGAATCTAAAGTAAAACACTTAAGTTATCTTGGTAATTCTGAAATTGGTTCTAAAGTAAATATTGGAGCTGGTAGTATTACATGTAATTATGATGGTGTAAACAAATTAAAAACTATTATTGGTGACAATGTTTTAGTCGGATCTAATACACAATTAATTGCACCGATAAAAATTGTAACAAACACAACGATTGCAGCAGGAACTACTTTAACAAAAGATGTAAATACAGCTTGTTTAGTTTATAATACTAAAAAACAAATATATAAAAAAAACTGGATTCGTCCTAATAAAATTAAAAAATAATCATATATAGTTCATCAAGTTAGTATATTTATTTTTAAAATAAAACTGTTTTAATAAAAATAAAAGGTATCAATATGTGTGGTATTGTTGCTGCAGTAACACAACGTAATATTACTAATTTTCTTATCGATAGCATTAAAAAACTAGAATACCGAGGATATGATTCTTCAGGATTAGCTGTAATAGACGATAAAAATAATATTATTAGAATTCGTTGTGTTGGTAAAGTTAATGAGCTTGTAAAAAAAATACATAAAAAAAAAATACTTGGTAATGTTGGTGTAGCTCATACCCGATGGGCTACTCATGGAAAAGTTTCAAAAGAGAACACTCATCCACATATTTCTTCAAACATTGTTGTTGTACACAATGGAATTATTGAAAATAATTCTACATTACGTCTTTTTTTACAAAAAAAAGGATATATATTCTCTTCTGAAACTGATACGGAAGTAATTGCACATTTATTACATTGGGAACAAAACAAAAAAAAAGATTCGCTGAAAAACGTTATACAAAATAGCATAAAAAAATTAGATGGTAATTATAGTATGGTTGTAATTGATAAAAATAATCCCTCAAAATTAATAGCTGCACGTTCTAAAAGTCCATTAATCATAGGATTAGGAGTAAAAGAAAACTTTATAGCTTCTGATCAAATCGCATTATTGCATATAACAAAACGTTTTATATATTTAGAAGAAGGTGAAATTGCTATTGTTAAAAAAAAGGAAATTAATATCTTCAACGAAAATAATTCCATAATACAGCCAAAAGAAATCATATCTAATATAGAATACAAATCAGTAAAAAAAGGAAAATACCGTTATTATATGGAAAAAGAAATATATGAACAACCTAAATCAATTCAAAATACTTTACAAAACCGATTAAAAAATAGCTATGAAATATTTTTTTCTGAATTAGAATTAAAAGCAAATCATATATTTTATAATACAGAAAATATTCAAATAGTTGCATGTGGGACGTCATATAATGCCGCGATGATTTCCAAATATTGGTTTGAATCACTTGCTAATATTCCTTGCGATGTTGAAATTGCATCTGAATTTTCTTCAAGAAAACTGATTGTAAGAAAAAAAAGTTTATTCATTACTTTATCGCAATCAGGTGAAACTGCTGATATATTATCAGCATTAAGATACTCGAAAAAGTTTGAATATTTAGGAAATTTAACTATATGTAATATGGAAAGTTCTTCTCTAGTTAAAGAATCTGATTTCTATATATTAACTAAAGCAGGTTTAGAAATAGGAGTAGCTTCAACAAAATCTTTTACGACTCAATTAACTGTTTTACTTATGTTAGTTGCTAATATAATAAATTTAAAAAAAAAGAATAATAGTATTTCAAAAAAAATTATACAAACATTAAATGTTTTACCTATTAGAATTGCAGAAGTTCTAAAAAAAAATAAATTAATAAAAAATATAGCTGATAGTATAGCTAATAAAAAAAACATGCTATTTCTTGGAAGAGGAAATCAATATCCAATTGCAATGGAAGGAGCTTTAAAAGTAAAAGAAATTTCTTATATTCATGCTGAGGCTTATCTATCTGGAGAACTCAAACATGGTCCTCTTGCCTTAATCGATAAGAATATACCAATCATTATGATTGCCCCTAAAAATTCATTGTTTGAAAAAAATAAAAAAAATATAAAAGAAATATGTGCTAGAGGAGGTATAATTTATGTATTTTCCGATCATATATTTGATTATGAAGATAATATAAATGTTATAAAACTACCGTATGTAGAAGAATTAATAGCACCTATTTTTTATACAATACCCCTACAATTACTTGCTTACTATATTGCATTAAAAAAAAGAAAAAATATTGATCAACCAAGGCATCTTGCTAAATCAGTTACAGTAGAATAAAATTTATTTGTATAAAAAAATTATTAAATTTAAAAAAGAGTATGAGTTTTTAATTTAATAAAACTTAATCTCATACTCTATACAAACATTTTTTAATTAAACTAAATTATATTATATTGAGATCGTATTTTAAACTAAGCTTCTATAGCTATCTTCAACTTTTTCATCGCATTTTTTTCTAATTGTCGAACCCGCTCTGCCGAAATTCCATAATTATTTGCTATAGTTTGCAAGGTATTTTTTTTATTTTTATCCAACCAACGTGCGTGAATAATATGACGACTGCGTTCGTCTAATCTTAATAATGCATTACTTAATTTATTTGCTGCATGTTCTTTCCAATCATCTTGCTCAACGCCAATAGCAAAATTAGATTTTTTATCTTGTAAATATTGCATAGAGTTATTAATTTTTCCATCAAAATCTTTTTCTGGTAATGGATTCAAAGTAACATCTTGAGCAGACATGCGAGATTCCATCTCTCTTACATCACCACTACTAACTCCTAACTCTCTAGCAACTATTTCAATTTCTTCTTCATTAAACCAACCTAATCTTTTTTTTGTTTTTCTTAAATTAAAAAATAACTTTCTTTGAGATTTAGTAGTTGCAACTTTAACGATACGCCAATTACGTAAAACATACTCATGTATTTCAGATTTGATCCAATGAACAGCAAAAGAAACAAGACGTACTCCTATTTCTGGATTAAATCTACGTACTGCTTTCATTAATCCTATATTACCTTCTTGTATGAGATCAGCTGGAAGCAAACCGTATCCTGAATAATTGCGTGAAATATGAATTACAAAACGGAGATGGGATAAAATTAAAGTTTTTGCGGCATCTAGATCGCTATTATAACGCAATCGTTTAGTCAGTGTTTTTTCTTCTTGTATTGATAGAACAGGCCATAAATTAGCTATCCTAATATAAGCATCTAAATTACCTGGTGGTGTTACAGATAAAATCTGTACTTTATTAATCATTTGAATTCCCGCATCAACGAATTATATGTACTAAATTATTAATATGTGGGACACATCTATAGTACTTTAATTAAAAATATAAATCAAAGATTTATATAAAATAATTTATCTATGTTTTATAAGATAAAAATATTATTATTTAATAATATTTTATTTTTTATATAAATATAGACTCAATAAATTCTTGACTATTAAAAATACCTAAGTCTTGTATTTTTTCACCAATACCAATATAACGAATTGGAATTTTAAATTGATCGGCTAAAGAAAAAACCACACCTCCTTTCGCTGTTCCATCTAACTTTGTAATTATAATTCCAGTTAAATCTAGTGCTTTATGAAATATTTCTGTTTGTTGTATTGTATTTTGTCCATTACAAGAATCAATAATTAATATTTTTTCATGCGGTGCCGTTACATCTATTTTTTTAATTACTCTAACTATTTTTTTTAATTCTTCCATTAGGTATGATTTATTATGTAATCTACCTGCTGTGTCAATAATTAAAATATCTATTTTTTTTGATTTTGCGGATTTTATCGCATCAAAAATAACTGCTGCAGGATCCGAACCGGGACGTTGTGCTATTACTGGTATTTTATTTAATTTTCCTAATACTTGTAATTGTTCTATACCTGCAGCTCTGAACGTATCTGCAGCAGCTAACATTATCGATTTTCCTTCCGATTTGTATTTTTGTGCTAATTTAGCAACTGTTGTAGTTTTTCCTGTACCATTAACTCCTACCACTAAAATCACAAAAGGAATATGACTAGATATTTCTAAAGGAACTTCTACTTTTTTTAAAATGTTGTACATATTTTTTTTTAATAAAAAATATAATTTTTTAGAATTTTTTAAATCTTTATGATTGACATCCTTAATTAAATTACTAATAATTTGATTAGTAGTATTAATTCCAATATCAGCAAGTAACATCTTTTCTTCTAATTCTTCAAAGAGCATGTCATCAATTTTTTTTGATAAAAAAATATGATTAATTCCCTCACCAAAAAATTCTTTTGTTTTTTTTAAACTTTTTTTCAAACGTAAAAAAAAATTTGTTTTTATGTTTTCGTATTGCTCTACATTATGATTATCATCATTTAATATTTCTACCACATCTTTTTTTATATTATCTTTTTTAATTGATAAAGGTTTTAAAATACATGATTTTTTGTTATTAAAACTATTATTTTTTTTTTCTTCATTACATTCTATTTTATTTATTGTTTCCTTTTTTTTTATTTTAGAACTTAACCAAGAAAAAAAACCATTTTTTTTACTATCTTTCATATTATTTACCTTATACTTATAAGTAAAAATTATTTTTATTAAAAATTTAACATTAATTTTTAAATAAATTATATCACTAACATAAACAACCTAACAAAATGAATAATTCTCTTTTAAAAAAAAATGGTAAAATTTACATTATTTCTGGAAAACTTAAAGGAAGAAAAATATCTTTTAATAATATTCCAAATTTACGCCCTACTACTAATCAAATAAGAGAAACACTATTTGAATGGTTAGCTAAATATATTAAAAACGCTCGATGTCTAGATTGTTTTGCAGGTAGTGGCGCATTAGGAATAGAAGCTATATCCCGATATGCTAAATTTTCAACTTTATTAGAAATCGAGAAGAAAACATTCTTTAATCTTCAAAAAAATATAAAAAAATTAAATATTTCTAATTTAGAAATAATACGTACTAACACACTTCATTGGCTAAAAAAAACTGGAAAACCATATGATATAATCTTTATCGATCCTCCTTATCATCAAGGATTAATTAAAAAAACTATTGATTTACTAGAAAAGAAGGAATGGATTAAAAAAAACTCCTTTATTTATATAGAACAAGAAAAAAAACAATCTCTCATAATACCGAAAAATTGGATTTTATATAAAAAAAAAATTACAAATAAAATACAATGTTATCTATATATTTTTAATATATAAAAGTAATAAAAATTATAATATTTTGTGTTAAAAAGTCTAATAATATACAATATATCAATTCTTAAAAAATTAAATTAGGTAAAAATGTTCATGAAAATTTTAGTTTCTGATGATATATCTCTTGATTTATTTTGTAAAAATCCAATACATACTTTAGAACAATCAAATAAAGGAATTGTAGCAGTGATAAAAAATAATTCCCCTATTTTTTATGTAATTACACCTGATGTATTAAAAAAAATATTTGATCTTGAACATCACGTATTACAAAAGAATATAAAAAAACAAAATATCTCAAAAAAATTTTCAATGCATCCAAAATGGACTCCTGATAAAGATTTTATTCATCAAGCAGCGTTATGGGGAATTATTTTAACTGAAGAAATATTAGAATCTGAACTCGCATCTTTTATTTCTTATTGGCAAGCAGAAGGTTGTTTTTTCCATCATATACAATGGCAACAAAAATTCGCTAGAAGTTTGCAAAAAAGTAGATCTATGAATTATATATCACAAAAAAAACGAGATATTACATATATTCCAACACCTGATCAAACTATACCAAATGGATTCAGAGGTAAATAATGACATTTTATACTGAATTCTTTAAACGTCTTCAACGTATAATGCCTAAGAATATTAAACCTAAATTTGATAATGATGAAGCTTTATTAGCTTGGAATCAAGAACAAGGAAGATTATCTTCTGAATCTATATTACGTGAAAATAAAGCAATGAAAATGCAACGTGTTTTAGGTCGATCAGGTATTCGAGAATTATATATGAATTGTTCATTTGATAACTATAAAGTTGAACATGATGGTCAAAGAAAAGTACTTAAAGCATCAAAACGATATGCAGAAGAATTTAATAAAAATATTGCTAGTTTTATTTTTTCAGGAAAACCTGGTACAGGTAAAAATCATTTAGCATCTGCTATAGGAAATTACTTAATTTTACATGGAAAAAGTATTTTACTTGTAACAGTAGCTGATTTAATGTCTAATATGAAAGGTACATTTAGCGGTACCAGTAATATTACTGAAGAAAATTTATTACATAACCTAAGTAGTGTCGATTTATTAATGATTGACGAAATTGGTATGCAAACTGAATCTCGTTATGAAAAAGTAATTATAAATCAAATCGTTGATAGAAGATCGTCTTCTAAACGTTCCACTGGAATGTTATCTAATTTAGATCATAAAGGGATGAAAAGTTTATTAGGTGAAAGAGTTATTGACAGAATGCGTTTAGGAAATAGTTTATGGTTAACTTTTGGATGGGATAGTTATAGACAATATGTTAATGGAAATGAATACTAACAAATATAAAAAATGTTTTATTTTACTCGAGATACATATTCACCAGATCTCGTATCTACTTTAATTATTGAACCAATTTGAATAAATAACGGTACTCTTAAAACTGCACCTGTACTTAATATAGCCAATTTAGTACTACTAGCATTGATAGTATTACCTTTTAGAGTTGCTTGTACGTTTATAACTTTAATATTCACAAAATTATTAGATACAATTGAAATCGGTTGATTGTTCCATAAAGTTACGGTACATGTATCTTGTTCTAACAACCATTTTTTATGAATTCCGATAATTTTTTTTTCTACTGATAATTCTTCAAAAGTATTTTGATTTATAAAATACCAAAAACGACCATCGTTATATAAATAAGAAAGTACACATTCTACAACATCAGCTACTTCCAAAGAATCTGTAGATTTAAATACCTTTTCTATCAGTTGTTTTGTTAATAACTTGCGCAATTTTACACGAACAAAAGACTGTCCTTTTCCAGGCTTTATAAATTCGCTAGACTCTATCAAACACGGTTCATCTTCAAAAATAATTTTACAACCCGCACGAAAATTATTAGTATGATATACTCTCATGAAAACCTCTATTGCCATAAAAATATAACTGCTCATATAAAATTATTCTGTAATTTTTTACAAAAATTACTAAGAATTTTAAAAATATTTTAAATTTGTTAAAGATCTGTAAAAAATAAAAAATCCACTAGATTATCTAAAAGAATTATTCTAAGAAAATTAACTGACATATTATATAAATGAATTATGTTATAAATAATAGATGTTATTCTGAAAAAGAATTGTATATAAAAATAAAATAATAAATATAATAGATTAACAGGGATAAACATATATATAAAATAAAAAATTAAATAATAAAAAATATTATAAATTATAATCTATACTTGTCTTTCCGTCTCATATTAACTTTATACAAAAAATTATTTTATACAAGTATACTATTACAAATAGTATTTTATATAAATTTTATTCTATTGTTAAAAAATTAGTTTGATTAAAAAAATTTTATGTTCAATAAATATAAAGAAACTTTCCTCAAAATAATTATTTTGAGGAAAGATATTTTTAAAATAATCCAAAATTACTATAGAAAAACATAATCCCTTATTACATCATTCCACCCATACCGCCCATTCCTCCTGCAGGAGAAGAACTGGATTCAGAAGCTTTATCTTCTTTCGGTAAATCAGTCACCATACATTCTGTTGTTATCATTAAACCAGCAACAGAAGCGGCGTATTGTAAAGCAGAACGTGTAACTTTAGTAGGATCTAATATACCAAAATCTATCATATCACCATATTCATCGGTAGCAGCATTGTAACCATAGTTATCTTTTCCATCTTTAACATTATTAGTAACTACGGAAGGTTCTTCACCGGAATTAGAGACAATTTGACGTAATGGAGCTTCCATGGCACGTAGAGCTACACGAATTCCTACATTTTGGTCTTCATTTTGACCGCGTAAATTAGATAATTTTCCTGCTACTCGTACTAATGCAACACCACCACCAGCGACCACACCTTCTTCTACAGCTGCGCGAGTAGCATGTAATGCATCTTCTACACGAGCTTTCTTTTCTTTCATTTCTACTTCTGTAGCTGCACCTACTTTAAGTACTGCAACTCCTCCAGATAATTTAGCTAAACGCTCATTTAATTTTTCTTTATCATAATCAGAAGTAGCTTCGTGTATTTCTTGACGAATTTGACTAATTCTGCTTTGAATTGAGTGTTTTTCTCCTACACCACCAATTATAGTTGTGGTATCTTTACTAATAACAACACGTTTTGCTTGTCCTAAGTCTTCTAAGGTAGATTTTTCTAATTCCATAGCTAATTCTTCAGAAATAACAGAACCACCAGTAAGAATTGAAATATCTTGCAGCATGGCTTTTCGACGATCACCAAATCCAGGAGCTTTTACTGCAGCTACTTTCACAATTCCTCTCATAGAATTGACTACTAACGTAGCTAAAGCTTCACCTTCTAAATCTTCTGAAATAATCAACAATGGTTTTCCTGATTTTGCAACAGATTCTAATATTGGTAACATTTCACGAACATTAGATATTTTTTTATCAGCCATTAAAATATATGGGTTTTCTAATTCAACAATACCTGTTTCTGGTTTATTAATAAAATATGGAGATAAATAACCTCGATCAAATTGCATACCTTTAACAACTTCAAGTTCATCTTGCAGACCAGTACCTTCTTCTACTGTAATTACTCCGTCATTTCCAACTTTTTCCATTGCTTCTGCAATTAAAGAACCAACTTTTTCATCTGCATTTGCAGAGATAGTTCCAACTTGTGTAATTGCTTTAGAATCAGAACATGGTACAGATAAATCTTTTAATTCTTCTACAGCACTAATAACAGCTTTATCGATACCACGTTTAAGATCCATTGGATTCATACCAGCTGCTACTGCTTTTAAACCTTCATTTACTATAGATTGCGCTAATAATGTTGCTGTTGTAGTACCATCACCTGCTGCATCATTTGCTTTTGATGCAACTTCTTTTACCATTTGTGCTCCCATGTTCTCGAATTTATCTTCTAATTCAATTTCACGAGCTACTGATACACCATCTTTAGTAATGCTAGGCGCTCCAAAAGATTTATCTAGAACAACATTTCTACCTTTTGGCCCTAAAGTTACTTTAACTGCATCTGCTAATACATTAACTCCACGAAGCATTTTAATTCGAGCTTCATTTCCGAATTTCACATCTTTAGCGGCCATTTGACATTCCCTTAAATAAATTTTTCAATGGATATAGCATATAGTTTACTCTTCAACAATTGCTAAAATGTCACTTTCAGTTAAAATCAATAATTCTTCGTTATCAATTTTTTCTGTTTTTGCACCATAACCTTCATTAAAAATAACAACATCTCCTACTTTAACATCTAATGATTTAATGTCTCCATTATCTAAAACACGACCTTTTCCGACAGCAGTAACTGTTCCTCGAGTCGATTTTCCTGCAGCAGAACCTGTTAATACAATTCCACCTGCAGATTTTGATTCGACTTCTTGACGCTTAACAAGCACACGATCATGCAATGGACGAATTTTCATATGATAATGCTCCTGTGAACAATCTTAATGAATTATTTTAAATTATTTTTTTAATTTAATATGTTCTATTAGTTTAAATATAGGGATCTTTATTTAAACTTTCAAGGGTAAAAATTATTTTTTTCTTATTTTCTTCGAGAAAATTTATATTTTTAAAGATTTAAAAAGTAATTATTAATTAATATAAATTATAAAAAGTGAATATAGTGTTATTTTAACAATAAAAAACATTGACAACGTTTTATATTTGATGATTTAATATAAAAAAAGCCCGGATAGCTCAGTTGGTAGAGCAGGGGACTGAAAATCCCCGTGTCGGTGGTTCAATTCCGCCTCCGGGCATATTGTAATGTACAAATTACTTTCCAATACAAAAATTAGAAAAAATACTATTTAATAAATCTTCAGAAGTATACCGACCCGTTATTTCACCTAAAAATCTATTTATTATACTTAAGGATTCTGCTAACAATTCAATATCTTCAGACATTTTCCATTTTTTTTTAGCTATTAAAAACTCATCATATGCCAAATCAAGTTGTTTAATATGACGACGACGCGCGATAAAAACACTTTCTTTGTTTATATTTTTTTCAATTCCTACAATATGTTTTCGTAATATGTCAATGCCTTGACCTGTAAGTGCTGATATGCTTATAAAGCATAAACCATCTATATTTTTTATACCAAACTCATCTTGTACTAAATCATTTTTGTTTAAAACAAAAGTGACTGGTGGAATACTATCACTAGAAATATTTTTGATAAATTCATTACATATTTTTTGTCGTTTTAATTGGTTAATTGTTTTATCAATAACAAAAAGAATATGGTCAGATTTTCTAATTTCTCCCCAAGCACGCACAATTCCAATATGTTCTACTTTATTTGCTGTATGGCGTAAACCTGCAGTATCAACTAATTCACATACAATACCATTTATATTAATATTTTCATAAAGAAGATCTCGTGTAGTACCAGGTACATCAGTGACTATAGCTCTATCAGAATGTGATAAAATATTCAATAAACTTGATTTTCCTGCATTAGGAGGCCCAGCAATTACTATTTTTTTTACTTCTCTTAATAAACTTCCTTCTAAAATTATATTTTTTAATTGTAAAAATTTACTATTCAACTCTCTAAATTTTATATAAATTATATTATTTATATTAATATCTATTTCTTCTTCTGAAAAGTCTATACTAGATTCTATATTAATACGCAACTCAATAATTAAATTGATTAATTCTTTGATAAAAAAAGAAAAATTTCCTTGTAATGAATTTAATGAAGCGCGAATAGATAATTCTGTTTCTGAATTAATTAAATCATCTATAGATTCTGCTTGAACTAAATCTATTTTTCCGTTTAAAAAAGCACGTTCAGAAAATTCTCCTGGTTTAGCTATTCTAACATTATTGATGGATATAATTCTTTTTATCAACAAATCCATTATTACTGGACTTCCATGACCTTGTAACTCTAATACATCTTCACCTGTAAATGAAAAAGGAGCAGGAAACCATAAAGATATACCTTGATCTAATACTTTGTTCTTTTCATCTAAAAAATTTGAATAAGTAGCAAATCTTGCTAAGGGAATTTTTCCTAAAATTTCCCTAGCAACTATCTTCGCTTCAAAACCAGATATTCTTAATATTCCAACTGCACTTTTTCCTGGACAAGTAACTTGAGCAACAATAGTTTCATTATGAATCATAAAATATTTTCTTCATATAAATCAGATATTAAATAAGTTTAACAAAATAGTTGTTGAAATAGTTAAATCATAAAAAATTTTATCTATTTTTCTCTAAATTAGATAATATAAATCTTTGTTGTACAATCGTTACTAGATTACTAATTATATAATATAAAACTAATCCTGAAGGAAACCATAAAAAAAACGCTGTAAAAATAATTGGCATAAAATGCATAATCTTTTTTTGAAATGGATCAGAAATATGATTAGTAGATGATGTTTTTTGAATAAAAAACATTGTTAAACCCATTATTATAGGCAATACATAATATGGATCCTGACTTGATAAATCATGAATCCACAATAAAAAAGGAGCATGACGTAATTCAACAGATCCTATGAGCATATAATAAAGAGATAAAAAAATTGGCATTTGAATAAAAATAGGTAAAAATCCACCTAATGGATTTATTTTTTCTTTTTTATATAACACTATCATTTCATGACTAATACGTTGTTTATCATTTGAAAATTTTTCTTTGATTTCCTTTATTTTTGGTTGTAATGAACGCATCTTGGACATAGAAATATATTGTGCTTTTGTTAAAGGATAGGTTATAGCCCTCATAATAAAAGTAATCAAAATAATAGAAAAACCCCAATTTCCCACAAAATTATATAACATAGTCAACAATGTAAACAATGGTTGTGATAAAAACCAGAGCCAACCATAATCAACTGTTAAATCTAAATTAGGTGCAACTAATTTCATTTCATTTTGTATTTTAGGACCAATCCATAGCTTTGATTTTATAATAGATCTCGAATTTGGTAAGATATCAATTGAAGGAGACTTATATCCAATAGCAGCAACGTCATGATTTAAACTAGATGTATATATTGTATTTTGACCAAAATTCTGAGGAATCCAAGCAACTGCAAAATACTGTTGTAACATTGCAATCCATCCGTTTTCAGTCGTAATATTTAGGTTTTTATTATTAGAAATCATATCGAATTTATATTTTTCATACTTATCATCAACACTTGAATAGGCGGCACCACGAAAAGCTTGAATCGCAAAATTACCACTATAAATATTTCGTTTTTTCGGTAAAGTTATTGTTTGTTTTATCTGTCCGAATATGTTCATATTCAAAGTTTCTTTACTTAAATTATTGATATCATATTCTATTTGAATATCATATCTATTTGGTTTAAGAACAAAAGTTTTTGTATAAATCACACCCTTTTTACTTACCCATTTTATGGGTACACGTAACTCTTTTTGATTATCTTCTAACGAAAAAAAATTTTTATTAGAAAAATATAATGGTCTGCTATTATTTATTGGATTATCAGGACCATCTTTCCCAATTAATCCACTTTGTGCTTGATAAACAAAATCCGATGCAGTTTCAAGTAATTTAAAAGGTTTAGATGAATATAATGTATCTTTATATGTAAGTAGAGAAGCTTCTTCTATATCTCCACCATACATATTAACAACAAAACTAATTACATCATTTTTAATACGAATTTTTTTTTCATTTTTTTTTGTTTCAATAAAATGGAACATTGGAACTGTTTTTTCATTTTCTTTATGATTTAAAAATGATTGACTTTGCCATGCTTGCCAAAGTAAAAAAGAAACAAATAGAAAAGCAAAAATAAAAAAATTACGTTGTACTTCCATAATTAATATTCACTTTTATCTTTAATATTTAAAGGTACACAGTTTTATTTGCTTATATTTAAAGAATATTACTTTAATTAACATAGAACCATTAGAAATGGTATTGAAACTAAATAATATACTCAAAATATATAGAATAAAAAAATATTGAATGTTATTAATTCTAAGAGAGCTTTAATTAAATAAAAATAAAATTATCTATAATAATGCAACCACAAACTATTTAGCATATCTATTATATGTTTGTTATTTAAATGAAGAATATTTTTTTTTGCTACTACAACAAAATCCATTGCAAGTAATTTATATTGCAATAAACGAAAAGTTTCTCGAACTAATCGTTTAATTAAATTTCGATTATGAGCATGTTTAATATTTTTCCGGGGTATGCTAAGACCCAATCTAGGATATCCTAATGTATTAAAACATCCTAAAATACTTATTTCTAAAGTATTTTTTTTTTAAAAGGTTTACTAAAAACATTTTGAAAATTTATGGAACTAGATAATCGCAATGGTTTTTTAAAAAAATGATTACACACAATATTAACCTACTATTTGCTAGAAACTGTTAAACGAGTCCTTAATTTAGCACGTCTTCGTGATAAAATATAACGACCATTTTTTGTTGCCATACGTATTCTAAATCCATGTGAACGATTACGCTTTAATATTGATGGTTGAAAAGTTCGTTTCATTTTAATATTTACCTAATTATTTTTTGTTAAATATGACTGATAAAATTTACTTGTACTAAGAGTAATTATTCTAAATCATATAGTCAATTAACTTTATTGAAATCGTTGATTATAGAAAAAATATTAATAAATATATTTACTAAATTAAAATAGATTCAATATTGCCTTATCTAAAAAAATATTTTTAATTTTGTATTCTGGTATGATAATTATATTTTTAATTATAAATATAATAGTACATCTAAAAATCACTTCTTTAGATAAAAAAAATATCTCAATAATATATTATATCCTTTTTGTTGTGCTCACCAATCTTAGATTGTATAGCTTTTAATGTAAAAAAATATAATTTTATATAAAAGATTATATAAAATTAAAATTATATATATATCAAAGTCAACGTATAAAAAAGAATAACTTTCAAATTTTATTTTTTTATTAATTGTGTTCGCTTGGAGTCTACCGTGTCACTTTGTCTTTGGAAACAGTGTCTTGACCGGTTACAGAATGAGCTACCAACTACAGAGTTTAGTATGTGGATACGCTCTCTGAAGGCCAAACTAAACAATAACATTCTAGAAATATATGCTCCAAATAAATTTGTTTTGGATTGGGTAAAAGAGAAATACTTAATTCACTTTAAAAAAATACTGCAAGATTTTTGTGGTTCTAATTCTCCATTGATAAAATTTGAAATATATCAAATTTATAAAGAAAAAAAACCAAAAAAAAACACTTTAAGTAATTCTTGTAATAAAAATAACAAACCAATCTGGTCTAAGACCCCAGCATTTCAAAATTTGCTTTATCAGTCTAATATTAATAAAAAACATAACTTTGAAAATTTTATAGAAGGAAAATCTAATCAACTTGCACGATCTGTAGCATTTCAAGCAGCAAAAAATCTTGGAAATTCTTATAATCCATTATTCTTATATGGCGCGACAGGATTAGGAAAAACTCATTTACTTCATGCTATCGGAAATGAAATTTTAGCATATAAATATGATATTAAAATTATTTTTATGAATTCAGAACGTTTTGTACAAGATATGGTAAAAGCATTAAGAAATAATGCGATTGAAAAATTTAAATTATACTATCGTTCTGTTGATGCACTATTAATTGATGATATTCAATTTTTTGCACATAAAGAACGTTCACAAGAAGAATTTTTTCATACATTTAATGCTTTATTAGAAGGAAACCAACAAATCATTTTAACTTCTGACCGTTATCCTAAAGAAATAAACGGAGTTGAAGATCGTCTTAAATCAAGATTTAGTTGGGGTCTTACTGTTGCTATAGATCCACCGGAAATAGAAACTAGAGTTGCTATTCTTATAAAAAAAGCTGACGAAAATAATGTTGTATTATCTAACGAAGTAGCTTTTTTCATTGCTAAACATTTACATTCTAATGTACGAGAATTAGAAGGTGCTCTTAATCGAGTTATTGTTAATTCTCGTTTTACCCATCGTTCTATTACTATAGATTTTGTTCGAGAAGCACTTCGAGATATACTAGCTCTACAAGAAAAAACTATTACTATTGACACTATTCAAAAAACAGTTGCAGAGTATTATAGAATTAAAGTTACTGATTTACTATCGAAAAAACGTTCACGTTCAATAGCTCGTCCAAGACAAGTAGCAATGGCAATAGCAAAAAAATTAACGAATCATAGTCTGCCTGAAATTGGAGACGCTTTCAGCGGTAGAGATCATACAACAGTGCTACATGCATGTCGTAAAATTGAAAAATTGCAAGAAGAAAGCAACGATATTAAAAAAGATTTTTTAAATTTAATTAGAACTCTATCAGAGTAATCATATGAAATTAGTTATAAAAAACAATATTTTAATTAAAAAATTACAAAAAATAAATCGGTTACTTATCAAAAATCATTCTTTTCCTATTTTAGAAAATATATTAATTACTGTAAAACATGGCATTTTATCATTAACTACAACAAATTTAGAAATAGAATTAATTTCCACTATCAAATTATCAGAAGAACATATATCAGGAAAAACAACAATTTCAGGTCGAAAACTTTTAGATATTTGTCGAAATTCATTAGAATCGTCAAAAATCAAGATGCAGTTAAATAAAAATAAAATGCATATTATTTCTGACAATAGTAATTATATATTAAGTACTTTGCCTGCTGATAATTTTCCAAGCCACCATGACTTTCATCATATTTCAGAATTTTTTATATCATCAAATATTCTAAAGAATATGATAGAAAAAACTCAGTTTTCTATGGGAAAACAAGATGTACGATATTACCTCAATGGCTTGTTATTAGAAAAAATAGATAAATCGTTTTGTACAGTAGCTACAGATGGCTATCGATTAGGAATTTCAAAAACTTCTTTACAAGAAAATATAGTTCCTTTCTCAATAGTTATCCCAAGAAAGGGTATTATTGAATTATATAGACTATTAAATATTCAAACACAATTAATACGGGTTTTAGTTGGGAAAAATAATATTAGAGTATATGTAGAAGATATAGTTTTTACCGCACAATTAATTGAAGGACAATATCCTGATTATAAAAGTGTTTTGCTTAAAACAAAAGAACACTTTATTACCTTTGATTGCCAACTATTAAAACAATCATTATTACGTGCTGCTATTTTATCTCATGAAAAATTTTGCGGAGTAGAAATTCATATCAGAAATGGGCAATTTAAAGTATTATCTGATAATCAAGAAGAAGAAACAGCAGAAGATACATTTAATATAAATTATACTGGAAATGAAGTAGAAATATCAATTAATGTATATTATATACTAGAAATATTAAATACTATTACTAGTAAAAATATTTTTTTATTTTTAAATCATTTTAATAATTCCATACAAATTGAAGCAGAAAACGATGCTTCAACATCATATGTCGTAATGTTATTAAAACGTTAAGTATTTAAATACTGTATTATAAAACATCATAAATAATTTAAAACAACTTTTATATCATTTGTTTTTGTTTTAAAAAAGATGCTAATAATTAATTATTTTTTTAATCAAAAAGATTATAGGAAAAGTTATGGAGAATATATACAACTCTTCTAATATTAAAATTTTAAGAGGATTAGATGCCGTTCGTAAAAGACCAGGTATGTATATTGGAGATACAGATGATGGTAGTGGATTGCATCATATGGTTTTTGAAATAGTAGACAACTCTATAGATGAAGCACTAGCAGGTTATTGTAAAGAAATAATTGTAACTATTCATTCAGATAATTCTGTTTCTGTAAAAGATAATGGGAGGGGAATACCTACAGATATTCATCCCGAAGAAAATATTTCAGCAGCAGAAGTAATAATGACAGTACTACATTCAGGGGGTAAATTTGATAATGCTTCATATCAAATATCAGGAGGATTACATGGAGTAGGTATATCAGTGGTTAATGCTTTATCAGAAAAATTAGAACTAATAATTTATAAAAATAAAAAAAAATATCAACAAATATATAAAAATGGAAAACCAGAAAATCCTCTTGCTACTATTGGAACAAGTGATATAACAGGTACATATATAAGATTTTGGCCAAGTTATAAAACATTTACTAACAATATCAAATTTCAATATGAAATTTTATCTAAACGTTTGCGTGAACTATCTTTTCTTAATTCAAATATTGCTATTCATTTAGAAGATAATAGAACAAATATTAAAAATTGCTATCACTATAAAGGTGGTATTAAAGCATTTGTTAAATTCTTAAATACAAAAAAAACACCTATTCATTCACGAATCTTTTATTTTCGTTCTATGAAAGATCAGACAGAGCTAGAAATTGCTATGCAATGGAGTAATTCTCATCAAGAGAATATATTATGTTTTACAAATAACATACCACAAAAAGATGGTGGAACCCATTTGGCTGGTTTTCGTTCTGGTATGACACGAACCTTAAATCTACATATAGAGAGAGAGGGATATAATAAAAAACAAAAAACTACTGTAATAGGTGAAGATGTACGTGAGGGGTTAACAGCTATTATATCGATTAAAATACCTGATCCAAAATTTTCATCTCAAACTAAAGATAAATTAGTCTCCTCTGAAGTAAGATCAGTTATAGAATCATTCATTAATGAAAATCTTATCGAATATCTTTTAGAAAACCCTACTGATTCAAAATCTATCATTCAAAAAGTTATTAATGCCGCTAAAATTAGAGAAGCGGCACGACGAGCTAGAGAAATTAATAAAAGAAAGAGCATACTCGATTTGGGTGCTTTACCTGGTAAACTATCTGACTGTCAAGAAAATGATCCTAAATTTTCAGAAATTTATTTAGTAGAAGGTGATTCAGCGGGTGGATCTGCTAAACAAGGGAGAAACAGAAAGAATCAAGCCATCTTGCCTCTTAAAGGGAAAATATTAAACGTTGAAAAGTCAAAATTTGATAAGATGATTTTATCTCAAGAAGTTGCGTCTCTTATCACTGCATTAGGATGTGGAATTGGTAAAAACGAATATAATATAGATAAATTAAGATATCATTATATTATTATCATGACTGATGCTGATGTAGACGGTGCACATATTCGTACACTTCTTTTAACTTTTTTTTATCGTCAATTACCTGAATTGATTGAAAAAGGATATATTTATATTGCACAACCTCCATTGTACAAATTAAAAAAAGGAAAAAAAGAAGAATATATTAAAAATGATACAGAAATGAATAAATATCAAATTACAAATTCTTTAAAAGATCTTATTTTAACAAGCAAAATAAATTCTAATATTAATGAAAATCTTAAAATATTTAAAAAAATTATATCTCAATACTATTTTATCCAAATTATTATGGAAAAAAGTAAACATTATTTTCCAAAATTAGTATTTGACGAACTAATCTATCACACTCATTTATCTAATTTAAAAGAAATTACAATAGTAACAAATTGGATAGAACAATTAGCAGAAAATCTGAATAAAAAAGATAAAACTAATACTTACTATTCAACAGAAATTAAAAAAAATTCTGATAAAAATATATTTGAACCGACTATAAGAATCTCTAGATATGCATATCATACAAAATATGATTTTAAAGAAGAATTTTTAAAAAGTAAAGAATACTCATCAATGACTAAATTAGGTGAAAACTTTAAAAAGTATTTTCTAAATGCAGTATTAATAGAAAAAGCAGGACATGTATATGAAATAGACAATATAAAAAATACACTAAAATGGTTAATAAAACAATCTAAACGTGGTTTATTTATACAACGATATAAAGGATTAGGAGAAATGAATCCTGAACAATTGTGGAATACAACAATGAATCCTGAAACTAGAAATATGTTTCAAGTAACTATTAAAGATGCAGTCTCTGCTAATAATTTATTTAATACTCTTATGGGAGATGCAGTAGAACCTAGACGAAAATTTATAGAAAAAAATGCTTTAAAAGCAGAAAACATTGATGTTTAGAAATATTTTTTAACTCAGTAATATTATTTCAAATACTTGCGGCAGGAAAAAACCAGCCGCGAACGATTGTTTTTCATTTAAATTTGTCCATTATCTCAAGCACTCTTAATTTGGCAATTTCTTTAGAAATGCGTAGCAAGACATCATCTTTTTTATTTTTCATATTTTCATTTTTTATACATTCTTCAGCATTGTTTTTTGTTTGTAAAACACGTTTTCGATCTAAATCAATAGCACGAATGGCTACATCTGCTAAAATCGATACAATAGAAGGTTGTACTTCTAATATACCTCCTGATATATAAATACATTCTTCTTTTTTATCTTCTTTATGGACAATATATATTATTCCAGGTTTAATTATACTTAATAATTGAGTATGTCCTGGATAAATACCGAGTTCTCCTTCACTTCCAGAAACTTGTATTTTTTTTACAAAACCAGAAAATATACGTTTTTTTACACTAACTATATCTAAATAAAAATTCATAAGCATATCTCATACATCTTAAATAATTATAATTTTTTTGATTTTTCTATGACTTCTTCAATAGAACCTACCATATAAAATGCTTGTTCTGGAAACGAATCAAATTCACCTTCTATAATTCCCTTAAAAGCGCGAATATTATCTTTTAACGAAACATATTTACCTGGAGAACTAGTAAAAACTTCTGCCACAAAAAATGGCTGAGATAAAAATTTTTGTATTTTACGTGCTCTTGATACTAATATTTTATCTTTTTCTGCAAGTTCATCCATACCTAAAATAGCAATAATATCTTTTAATTCTTGATATCTTTGCAAAATTGACTGTACACTTAATGCCGTTTCATAATGTTCATCTCCTACAATATAAGGATCCAATTGACGACTTGTAGAATTTAAAGGATCAATAGCAGGATAAATTCCTAATGATGCTATTTGACGACTCAATGTAACCGTAGAATCTAAATGTGCGAATGTTGTTGCTGGTGAAGGATCTGTTAAATCATCAGCAGGAACATATACCGCTTGAACAGAAGTGATTGAACCTTTTTTTGTTGACGTAATTCTCTCTTGAAACAGACCCATTTCTTCTGCTAAAGTGGGTTGATATCCTACTGCAGATGGCATTCGACCAAGTAAGGCAGAAACTTCTGTTCCTGCTAATGTATAACGATATATATTATCAATAAATAATAAAACATCTTTCCCTTCATCGCGAAATTTTTCTGCAATAGTTAATCCTGTAAAAGCTACTCGTAATCTATTTCCTGGCGGTTCATTCATTTGTCCATATACAAGAGAAACTTTATCTAAAACTTTAGAATCATTCATTTCATGATAAAAATCATTTCCTTCTCGAGTTCTTTCACCTACTCCAGTAAAAACTGAATAACCAGAATGTTCTATAGCAATATTACGAATAAGTTCCATCATATTCACTGTTTTACCGACACCTGCCCCTCCAAACAAACCAACTTTACCACCTTTCGAAAAAGGACAGATTAAATCAATTACCTTAATTCCCGTTTCTAATATTTCTCTAGAACTAGCTTGTTCTTCATAACTTGGAGGAGAACGATGAATTTCCCAATATTCAATTTTAGAAGTATTTTTAGTTTTTAATGCTCCTTGATTATCTATTGTTTCACCTAATACATTAATTATACGACCTAGTGTTGCTTCTCCTACTGGAACTTTTATATAATGTCCAAGATCAGTTACAACTAAACCGCGTTTTAAACCATTAGATGAACCCATAGCGATAGTTCGTACGACACCTCCACCTAATTGTTGTTGTACTTCTAAAATTAGTTTATATTGCTTATTTTTCACTTCTAAGGCATTATATATTTTTGGTACTGAATCTTGATTGAATTCTACATCAACTACAGCACCAATAATTTGGATAATTTTTCCATTAGCCATTCTTTTAAAACCTCTAACTAATTTTTAATCAAATGAAACTGCTGACGCACCTGCAACAATTTCAATTAATTCTTGAGTAATATTAGCCTGACGAACTTTATTGTAGACTAACTGTAATTCTTTAATACGATTACTACTATTATCTGTTGCTGTTTTCATTGCAACCATACGAGCTGCTTGTTCACTTGCTATGTTTTCTAAGATACTTTGATACACTTGAGATTCTATATAACGATTGAATAATGTATCTAAAATTAATGTAGATTCTGGTTCGTATAAATAATCCCAATGATTGCTGCTTACATTCTTAATGTTATTTTTACAAAAAGGAAGTAGCTGAATAATTTTAGGATGCTGTAACATTTTATTATGAAATTTATTATACGCAATAAAAATTTTATCGATCTGTTTATCTTGATATGCCTTCAATATAATATCAATAGAATTAATTAATGCTTCTAATGAAGGATTCTCTCCTAAATTAGTGACTTTTGCGAGAATAGTACTTCCACATAGCTGAAATACAGATAAACTTTTTAAACCAAATAATATCAAATCACATGGAATGTTGATTTTAGCAAACTTCTGAATTTTAAATAGTACTTGTTTAAAAAGATTAGTATTTAAACTTCCACATAATCCTCTATCAGTAGATATTACAATTATACCAATACGTTTAGTTTCTCTTTGTTCTAAATAACTATGTTTATATTCTAAATTTCCTTGCGTAACATGATCAATAACTTTTTTAATAATATTAGCATATGGGCGACCAGCTTTCATTCTTTCCTCAGTTTTTCTCATTTTAGAAACTGCAACCATTTCCATTGCTTTAGTAATTTTTTTCGTATTAACAACACTGACGATTTGATTTCTGATTTCTTTTGTACTGGTCACTATATTTCTCTTTTTAACTTATTGAGTATATTTTTTTAAAATATATTTTTTTTAAAATTAGTAATTAATTTTATAAATGTCTTTTCTATAACAATAGAAAAATCACCTGTTTTATTAATTTGTTCCATGAACTCAGAATAATAGTTCTTAGCATAAATCAATATTTCTTTTTCAAATCTAGTAATTTCATCTATAGCAATATCATCAAGAAAATGATTTTCTGCGACAAAAAGTATAAGACCTTGTTCAGCTATGGAAATAGGTGAATATTGTTTTTGTTTTAACAATTCAGTAATCTTTTGACCATAATTTAATTGTTTTCTAGTTGCATCGTCTAGATCAGATGCAAACTGTGAAAATGCTGCAAGTTCTTGATATTGTGCTAATGCTGTGCGAATTCCGGAAGAAAATTTTTTAATTATTATACTTTGTGCAGCACTACCTACACGAGATACAGATATACCAGGATTCACAGCAGGACGAACACCTGAATTAAATAAATTGGATTCTAAAAAAATTTGACCATCAGTGATAGAAATAACATTAGTAGGAACAAACGCAGAAACATCTCCAGATTGTGTTTCAATAATAGGTAAAGCTGTGATTGAACCTGTTTTTCCAATAATTTTATTTTTAGTTATCTTTTGTACATATTCTGCAGAAATCCGAGATGCTCTTTCTAACAAACGAGAATGAAGATAAAATATATCTCCAGGAAATGCTTCTCTACCAGGTGGTCTACGTAATAATAAAGAAATTTGACGATAAGCTATTGCATGTTTTGAAAGATCATCATAAACAATTAAAACATCTTCTCCTTGATTTCGAAAAAATTCTGCCATTGCACAACCAGAATATGGCGCTAAATATTGTAAAGCAGCCGCTTCTGAGGCGGAAGCTACTACGATAATGGTATTCAATAAAGAATCATTTTCTTCTAGTTTTTTAACAACATTAATAATTGTAGAAAGTTTTTGTCCAATGGCAACATAAATACATTTAACGCCTGATTTTTTCTGATTAATAATTGTATCTATTGCCAGTGCTGTTTTTCCTGTTTGTCTATCACCAATAATCAATTCACGTTGTCCACGACCAATAGGAATCATCGCGTCAATAACTTTATAACCTGTTTGTATTGGCTGATTAATTGATTGTCGATCAATTACCCCAGGTGCATCTGCTTCTATTGGAAAATAATCATTATGTTTTATAGATGTTTTTCCATCAATCGGAAGACCTAATGCATTTACTACACGTCCTAAGAAATTAGGACCAACTGGGACTTCTAATATTTTTCCTGTACACTGTACTTTAGTTCCTTCAGTAATATGAATATAAGGACCTAGAATCACTGCACCAATTGTATCCCTTTCTATATTTAAAGCAATTGCATATTCATTGTTCGGTAATAAAATCATTTCCCCTAACATAACGTTAGAAAGACCATTAATTCTTATAATACCATCGCTAACAGAAATAATAGTACCTTCATTGTATGATTGATTAAATACTTCAAATTGAACTATTCTTTCTTTAATTAATTTGCTAATTTCTGTAGAATTTAATCTCATATATTATTCCCTTAAAAGTTTAAAGCATCAGATAGTTGTTTAAGATGATTTTGAATAGATAAATCAAAAACAGTATCGTTCACTTTTATAATCATACCATCAAGTATCTCAGGATCGACTTTACATGTGAATTGCGCTTTTCTTGAAAAGAACTGTTCTAATATTTTTCGTATTTTACTGATCTGTTTTTCCCCTAAAGAGAAAGCTGATCTCAATTCAACAATTATAATATTTTTATAACATGCTTCTAGTTGTATAAATTGTTCTAATATATTATCTAATATTTTAAAACGTTGATTTTCAGCTAATAACCTGATGAAATTTTTTGCATTTTCATCAATTATATCACTACTAATTGTAGTAAATATTAATGATAACTGTTGAGGTGAAAGCGCACCTGATAAAAAATTTCTGACTTTCTTAAAAGAAGCGATCATTTTAATAAAAATTAAAATCTTTTTCCATCTTTCAATGCTATTATTTTGAATGGCAATTTCAAAAATTGCTTGAGCATACGGTCTAGCAATAGTATTTGCTACTGACATTAATTTTTTACCTGTGATAAAGAAACCAATAATTGATCTAATAAATTTTGATTATCATCTTTAGAAATATTTTTCTTAATAATTTTTTCTGCTATAGAAATAGATAAATCCACTACCTCTGTATGCAAATTTTTACGTGCTTGCGTAATAGCAATTTCGATTTCTAACTGAGTGTTTAAAAGAATTTTTTTGCTTTCTGCTAAAGCACTTTTTCTTGCTTCTTCTAAAATTAATATTTTTTGTTTGTTTGCTTCATTTAAAATATTTGATGCTTTGTGTTTGGCTTCAATAATATTTTGATGTATTTTTTTCTCGAGAATACATAATTCATCTTGAGCTTTTTTTGAATTAATCAGAGATTCTGAAATCTCTTTTTGTCTAGTTTCAATGGCTAAAATAATAGGTGGCCAAATATATTTCATGCAAAACCAGACAAATAAAAAAAATGAAATAGCTTGTCCAAGAATTGTCGCATTAAGATTCACAATAATGCACCTTTTATATCAAAATAAAAATTAATCTTTACGTTATCTAAAAAAACGTAAAGATTTTATTATAGAAGTCTAAAATAATATATCTTTTATGAAAAATCCCAATAAAAAATCATGAAATCGCAAAAAGCATATATAAACCTAAACCGACAGCAATCATCGGAATAGCATCTACTAATCCCATAACAATAAAAAACTGTGTTCTTAACAACGGAACCAAATCAGGTTGCCTAGCAGCTCCCTCTAAAAATTTACTACCCAAAATACCAATACCGATTGCCGCTCCAATTGATGCTAATCCAATCATTATAGCTACTGCTATATAAAGCATGTCAACATTTACATTTTCCATTAGAAACTCCAGTTTTTAATAAAATCAGGATAGATTTTAATCTTTATGAGATTGAGAGGCCATTGATAAATAGACAATAGTTAATACCATAAAAATAAAAGCTTGTAGTGAAATTATTAAAATATGAAAAATAGCCCATGGTACATTTAAAAAACATTGCAACCACCATGGAAGCAAACCTGCAATTAAGATAAAAATCATTTCACCTGCATACATATTTCCAAATAATCGTAATCCTAAAGAAATTGGTTTCGAAAGCAGCGATACAAATTCTAATATAAAATTAAAAATAAAAAATATAGGATGGTTAAAAGGTTGCAAAGTGAGTTCTTTTAAAAAACCTGTATATCCTTTTATTTTAATAGTATAAAATAAAATTAGAATAAACACACTAAATGACATTGACAATGTAATATTAATATCAGCAGAAGGAACAATACGAATAGCTGGCAGTTCAAATACTTCTTCAGAAATAAATGGAAAAAAATCAATAGGAACTAAATCCATAAGATTCATTAAAAAAACCCAAACAAAAACTGTTAATGAAAGAGGTGCAATAAGAGAGTTTTTACCTTGATACATGCTTTTTACATTTAAATCCACAAATTCAAAAATTAATTCAATTGCAGTTTGTAATTTACTTGGTACATCTTTAGTAATATTTTTTCCTACCATATAAAAAAGACTTAAAAAAAAACCACCTAATATCAGAGAAAAAATTATTGAATCAATATTTAAAGTCCAATAATGAGAAGACAATGCACCTGGTTTAATAATTTTCAAACAACGTAAATCTATCTGCAAATGATTTAAATGATGACTAATATATTTTTGAGGATCAGATATCTTTTCTAAAATCATAGCATTCTCTCATATTTTTATAATTTTAAAAAAGATTATATAACAAAAAAAATACATTCAGCAAATAGTTACTCTTTAGGAAAATGAAGAAATTAGAAAAATTATTATGTATTTTAAATGAATTAAAATCAAATTTTAATTATTAAAAATAATAAAAAATAAATTAAAAAGTACATATTTAGTAAAAATATATTATAAACAATTTTTATAAGATTCTTTTTTTAAATACACTAATAAAATTGATATGGCAGCTGGTGTAATACCAGAAATTCTTGATGCTTGTCCAATAGAAACAGGTTTATAATCATTTAATTTTTTAGCTACTTCAGCAGATAAACCTTTTATTTTATTATAATTACAAGTAGGTGATAAGCAAGTATTTTCATTTTTCAAATGTCGTTCCACCTCTTCTGATTGTCGCTTGATATAACCTTTATATTTAATGTCATTTTCTATCTGTTCTATAGCTTCTAAATCAGAAATTCCCATCCTAAATACTTCTAAAGACTCTAAATTTTTATATCTAATTTCTGGTCGTTTTAGCAATTCAATTATACTTTTTTCTTTAATTAAATTAATATTGCATAACTTTTTCAAAATATCAGCATCAGATGATAGAGGTTGTATTTTGATTTTTTTTAAACGATTCATTTCTGTTTTAATATTTAATACTTTTTTATTGTATCGAATCCATCTTAAATCATCAACTAAACCAAATTTACGACCAATTTCAGTTAATCGTAAATCTGCATTATCTTCTCGTAAAGTTAATCGATATTCTGCACGTGAAGTAAACATACGATATGGTTCTCGCGTACCCTGAGTAGTAAGATCATCTATTAAAACACCTAAATAAGCTTGATCACGTCTAGGAAACCAACCTTCAGAATTCATCGATGTTAATCCTGCATTTAAACCTGCTAATAGCCCCTGTGAAGCTGCTTCTTCATAACCAGTCGTACCATTAATTTGACCTGCGAAAAACAATCTCTTAATTAGCTTGCTTTCTAAAGTTAAATTTAAATCTTTTGGATCAAAAAAATCATATTCAATAGCATATCCAGGGCTGATAATCTTAGATTTCTCCAAACCTTTTATAGAAGCCACTATTTTTTCTTGGATTTCTAATGGGAGACTAGTTGAAATTCCATTAGGATATATTTTAATACTAGACAATCCTTCAGGTTCTAAAAATATTTGATGTGATTGTCTATCAGGAAAACGTACAATTTTATCTTCAATAGAAGGACAATATCGAGGTCCTAAACCTTTTAAAAAACCTGTATATATTGGACTTTTATCTAAATTTTTACGTATTATCTCATGTGTTTTTTCATTAGTATGTGTAAGATAACATGGTATCTGTTTAGGATGATTGGAAGCATCTCCCATAAATGAAAAAACTGGAACAGGAACATCTCCGTTTTGAATAAATAAATCATTGAAATTAATGCTATTCACATCAATTCGAGGCGGTGTTCCTGTCTTTAATCTATTGACTCGCAAAGATAATTCTCTTAAACGAACAGATAAATCTATAGAAGACTTTCCTCCTATTCTACCAGCAGAATAACTATTTAATCCTATATGTATTTTACCGCCTAAAAAGGTACCTGTTGCTAATACAACTGCTTTTGCGTGAAATCTAATTTCATTTTGTGTTAATACGCCAATAACAGTATAATTTTTAAAGATTAAATCTTTAACCTCTTCTTCTAGAATTAGTAAATTATTCTGTTTTTGTAATATTTCTCTTACAGTTTTACGATAAAGAAATCTATCAGCTTGAGCTCTAGTAGATCTTACAGCAGGACCTTTGCTAGAATTTAAGACTCTGAACTGAATACCTGCATAATCAATAGCTTGAGCCATTATACCACCCAACGCATCTATTTCTTTTACTAAATGACTTTTTCCTATCCCACCAATAGCTGGATTGCATGACAAAACACCTAAATCTGTAATTTTTTGCGTTAATAACAAAGTTTTACAACCCATTCTGGATGAAGCCATAGCTGCTTCAGTTCCAGCATGTCCTGCTCCAATAACAATGACATCAAAATTTTTTAAATTCAACATATAAAAAAACCTTTTTAAAATTTAAAATGATTTAAATAGCATTAACATTTAATTCAAGATAACACATGTTAATACTAAAGATAAGATCCTCAAAGAAAGATCTGTTTTCTTTTCTTTTAGATCTAAATTCAAAAGAAAAAAAAAAGAATATTAATATTATTATTATTAGAAAAGATAAAATCTGTGGATAA